>JAUSLQ010000160.1 GCA_030645675.1 Actinomycetota bacterium
GGCATCCGCAGCGACAGCGACCTGTACACCTTCGGCTACCGCTTCAAGCCGTGGACCGGTGCGCCCATCGCCACCGCCGGCGAGATCCTGAAGTACATGGGCGAGGTGATCGACGACAACGACCTCGGCGGTCACATCCGTTACCACCACCGCATCTCCGACGCCGGCTGGGACAGCGCGACGAACTTGTGGACGCTGAACGTCACCAACACCCAGACGGGTGAGGCCCGCCGGTTCACCACCAACTTCCTGTGGATGTGCCAGGGCTACTACCGGCACAGCGAGGGCTACACACCGGAGTGGCCGGGCATGGAGCGGTTCCAGGGCACCATCGTGCACCCGCAGACGTGGCCCGACGATCTGGACTACAAGGGCAAGCGGGTCATCTGCATCGGTTCGGGCGCGACGGCGGCCACCGTCGTGCCCGCCATCGCCGGCGACTGCGAGCACGTCACCGTGCTGCAGCGCTCGCCCACGTACTTCTGGACGGGTCGCAACGTGAACGAAGTCGCCGACATGCTGCGGCAGCTGGAGGTGGACGAGACCTGGGTCCACGAGATCGTGCGCCGCAAGATCCTCCACGACCAGGGTGTGCTCACCAAGCTGGCCGCCGAGCAGCCCGAGTTCGTCAAGCACGAACTGATCAACATCGTCAAGTCGCTGCTGCCCGAGGGCTACGACGTGGACAAGCACTTCACGCCCAAGTACCGCCCATGGCAGCAGCGCCTCGCGTTCGTGCCCGACGGCGACCTGTTCGCCGGCATCAAGGCCGGCAAGGCCAGCATGGTCACCGACGAGATCGACACGTTCACCGAGAAGGGCATCCGAACCAAGAGCGGGGAAGTGCTGGAGGCCGACATCATCATCACGGCCACCGGCTTCAACCTCAGCATCCTCGGCGACATCGAGTTCAGTCTCGATGGCGTGCCGCTGAACCTGGCCGACACGGTCACCTACCGCGGGATGATGTTCACCGGCGTGCCCAACCTGCTGTGGGTGTTCGGCTACTTCCGAGCCAGCTGGACGCTGCGCGCCGACCTGATCGGCGACCTCACCTGCCGCCTGCTGCACCACATGGACGAGCTGGGCGCGAAGCGGGTGACGCCCGCGCTGCGCCCGGAGGACGCCGACATGCCCCTCGGGCCGTGGATGGAGCCCGACAACTTCAACCCCAACTACCTGCAGCGCAGCATGCACCTGCTGCCCAAGGCCGGCACCAAGCCGGAGTGGAAGCACACGCAGGACTACTGGGAGGAGAAGGTGGCGCTGCCCGCTGCCGACCTCGACGACGGCTGCCTGGTGTACGAATGACCTCGCTGCAGCACAGCTCGCCGGCTGCCCACGAGGTGCGTTGGCTGTTCCACACGACGGCGATGGTGCGCGACTACGCCGTCACGTTGGAAGCGCTGCAACGGCTGGTGGGGTGCCGCCCGCTTGAAGACCACGTGCTCGACGACCCGGCCGTCGGCCGCCGCGGTGGCATGACGTGGATCGGCGACAACTCGCTGGAGCTGGGCGAGCCGACGCTGGCCACCGGCGCGGTGGCGCGCACCATCGAACGCTTCGGGTCGCACATGAGCTCGGTGGCGGTGCAGGTGGCCGACATCGAGGCAACCATCGCCCACCTCGGCGCGGTCGGGGTGCGGGTCGCATCGCGAGTCGAAGACTTCCTGTTCACCGACCCGCGGCACACGGCCGGCGTGGTGATCGAGTGGTACGGGCAGGAAGCGCCGAACGACCCGCGGTTCGGCACCGTGATGCCGCCGTACGCCGTGCCGCCGTTGCTCGACGTGACGCACATGGCGTTCGCCGGCGCGGTGGTGGCCGACCCCGTGGCCGACGCCCACCGCCTGGCGGAGGTGTTCGGCACGGCGATCACGTTCCTCGACGAGTCGGCGCCGCTCGGCTCACCGCGCGCCGGGGTGTCGCTGGGCGACAACACGCTGGCGCTGTTCGGCCTGCCCGAACCGGCCGAGAGCGAGGCGCTGTGGGGCCATGTGTACGGGCGCCCGCAGACCAGTAGCCAGGGCGTGTTGGTGCCCTCGCTGCCGGAGGCGCTGGCCGCACTGCGCGATGCGGGCGTGCCGCTGGTGCGCCACGACGACACCCAGATCGTGATCGACCCGGCCCACACGGGCGGCGTGGTGCTGGTGGTCGTGGACCAGTTCTTGCTGGGCGACCCGCGGGGCTGAGCACGCGACCGGGCCCGACGGTTGCCGGGCACTTGTCGACACCCGCACCGATTCGCGGCAAGACTGCGCGCATGACGATCCTCACCGAGCCCATCCACACCCTGCGCGGCGAGCCCACGTCGCTCTCCGATCTGGGCACCAAGGCGATCCTCGCGGTCAACGTCGCCTCCAAGTGCGGGCTGACCCCGCAGTACACCGGCCTGGAGGCGCTGCACGAGCAGTACGCCGATCGCGGCTTCGCTGTCGTCGGTTTCCCCTGCAACCAGTTCGGTGCCCAGGAGCCCGGCTCGGCGGAGGAGATCGAAACGTTCTGCAGCACCACCTACGGCGTCACCTTCCCGATGATGGAGAAGATCGACGTGAACGGCGAGCACCAGCACCCGATCTACGCCGAGCTCACCGCCGTTGCCGACGCCGAGGGCCACAGCGGCGACATCCGTTGGAACTTCGAGAAGTTCCTCATCGCGCCCGACGGCGCCGTGACTCGCTTCGGCCCGATGGTGGCCCCCGACGCCCCGGCCCTGGTGGCCGCGATCGAAGCCAGCCTGCCCGGCTGACAGCGGAACGGCACGCTGACGGTAAGTTCCGCGGCATGAACCTCTTGTACGGGCGCGTGCTCACGGCCACCTTCGTAGGTGGCCTCTCCCTCGGCCTCGTCGCGTGCAGCGACGACCCATCCGGCGCGGCGCCCACCTCGACCACGGTTCTACCGGGCGATGGCGGCTCGAGCACCACCGCCGCCGAGGCGACGTCGCCGCCGACGACCGTCAGCCTCAATCACTTCCAGATCACCGTCACCGGTGCGTACTCGCTCGACGTCGAGGGCGCCGGCGGCTACTGCAACTACTTCGTGCCCGACACGCAGCGTGGCCTCGTGTACTCGGTCAGCTCGGCGGAGATCGGCGAGACCGGCTGGGACTTGCAGGTGCAGGGCAACTCACCCACCGAGGTGGGGGTGCTGCTGAACACCGTCGACGGGTCGTTCGCCAACGACGCGGCAGCGGGCGGCGTCATCAACGCCGGTGCCGACCTGCACCACGCCGACTTCGATCTGGATCTGGTGAGCATGGCCGACCAGACGGTCATCGCACACATCACCGGTTCCATCGACTGCGCCTGACTTCGGTTGGCGCGGCCGGCCGTTTCAGTTCAGTCGCCCCCGTGCTGGCGCACGTCGGCGGCCGGCATGGGCAGCCACAGCGACAGCCGTGCGCCACCCAGTGGGCTGCGCGCCAGTGCCACCCCGCCGTCGTGGCTGGCGGCCACCGAGGCCACGATCGCCAGGCCCAGGCCGGCGCCGCCACGGTCGCTGCTGCGCGCCTCGTCCAGCCGGGAGAAGCGACGGAACACGTCGTCACCGGATGCGGGGTCGACCCCTGGGCCGTCGTCGTCGACGAGCAGCCACAGGCGTTCGCGGTCCGCCTCCACGGTTGCGTGCACCTCGCCGGCTGCGTGGCGGCGGGCGTTGGCCAGCAGGTTGCGGGCGGCCCGCGCCACGAGCGCGCGATCCAGCGCGACCGAGTGGTCGTCGCCGTCCACCACGGCGGCGGGTGCCACGGTGGCGGCCTCGTCGCGCACGATCGACAGCAGCGATTCGGGGGCCAGCGCCAGCGGCCGCTGCTCGTCCAGCGTGGACAGCAGGACCAGGTCGTCGATGCGGTCGCCCAGCCGGTGGCAGAGCGCGTCCAGCCGGGCGAGCAGTTCGTCGTCGACGCTCGCGCCGTGGTTGCCCACCAGCTCCAGCTCGCCCTGCAGCGCCATCAGCGGGGTGCGCAGCTCGTGCGCGGCGTCGGAGGTGAACTGTCGTTGCGCGGCGCGTCCGGCCTCGATGCGGTCGAGCATCTCGTTGACGGTGACGGCCAGCCGCTGGATCTCGTCGCCGGTGTCGGGCACGGGGACGCGGGCCCCGGCGCGGGTGGCACTGCCGCCCGCCCCGCTGCCGTCGCCGGTGCCGCCGATGGTCGCCGCCAGGTCGGTGATCGCGCCAACCGGCCGCAGCGCGCGGCGGGTGGCCAGGCCGGCCATCAACGCGCTGACGATCGCCGCCAGCGGGATCGCGATCCACAGCCCGCGGTACAGCGAGCGCAGGCTGTCGGTCAGCCTGGCCTGCGAGCTGGTGCCCACCAGCACCACGGCCCGGCCGCCGATCTCGCTGGGCCGCTCCACCTGTAACTCGTCGGAAGCCGGCGGGGCCACCGCCACCGTCGCATCCACCACCCGCGCGTCCACCCCGTCGGCAGTCGAAAGGCTGACCGTGCCGCTGCCCGATCGTGCCGCCGCGTCGAGATCGTCGAGCACCTCGGCGATGCGTTCGCGGATCGCGTCGCGACCGCTGTCGGCGATCTGCACGAAGCCGATCGTGCCCAGCAGCGAGTACAGCGCGGCGGTGACTGCCAGCACGGTGAACGTAACCCGGCCCCTGATGCCCACCAGCGGGTTCCTCATCGCACTCCGATCCGGTAGCCCAGGCCGCGCACGTTCTCCACGGCCACCGGGGCCAGCTTCTCGCGCAGGCGGCGCAGGTAGATGTCGAGGTTGCTGGCGTCGATGCCCGACTCCGGCCCCCACACGTCGTCGAGCAGCTCCTGGCGGGTGACGCACGCGCCGTTGGCCAGCAGCAGACGGCGCAGCAACTGGTCTTCGCGGCTGGTCAGCACGACGGGCGCATCGGCGACGGTGCACTCGCGCAGGCCCAGGTCGTAGCGCAGGTCGCCGCGGGCGATCAGGTTCGACGAGAGCGCGTTGTCGCGGCGGATCAGCACCCGCAGGCGGGCGGCGATGAGGGCGATGCTGGCCGGCTTGGTGAGGAAGTCGTCGGCGCCGGAATCCAGCAGGTCGATCTGGTCGTACTCGCCGCTCTTCGCGGTCAGCACCAGGATGGGCGTGGTGACACCTTCGGCGCGGGCGCGGGCGCAGACTGTGTAGCCGTTCATCCCCGGCAGCAACAGGTCGAGCACGACGGCCGCGTAGCCGCCCTCCAGCAGCTTCCACAGCCCGGCGGCGCCATCGGCACACGTGGCGACGTCGAAGCCCTCCGCCTTCAGGCCCCGCTCGACGACGCTGCGGATGGCGTCGTCGTCCTCGATCACCAGCACTCGCACGGGGCCAACGGTAACGAGTGGGCGTCGTGGTTCGGAGCCGCCCTGGCTCGGCGGTTTCAGCCTCCTTTCAGGTTCGGTCGTGATTCCATTCAGTTGTCCGTCGCGGATCGTGTGGGCATCCACCCCGATCGGCGGGGTCGACAGACAAGGAACCAACCATGAAGCAGCGCAACAAGTTGTTCGCCGGTCTCTCGCTGGCAGTCGCCGGCGCAGCGATCGGTGCCGGCGCGATCGTGTCGGCGAATGCGATGGCCGCCTCCGGCGACGACGCTCCACCCACCGACGTGCTGACGATGATCAGCATGAGCAGTGATGGCAGCCAGCCGGTGCAGTGCACGTTCTCGGGCGAGGAGGCGGCGACGATCATCGGCGACATGCCGTTGCCGGTGCCCACCGACGACATCGCCAAGCTCGAGGCGAACGGCGGGCCGATCACCATCACCAACGGCCAGCCGCCCGAGGGGTTCGACGGGCAGATCATCACCGGCACCGGCACTGTCATCAGCACCGGCACCATCACGGCGGCCGGCGGTGAGGGCGGCATCGTGCAGATCGGCGAAGGTGGCCTGCCGCTGCCCGAGCTGTCGCTGCCCGAGGGCATGCCCGAGCCGGTGCTGATCTCGGCCGACGAGGCACGCGAGGGCACCCCCGAGGAGTGCGCCGCGATGTTGGAGAACGCACCGCCCGCCGGCGGCCAGATGGTCAGCACGGCTGTCGCCGTCAGTGGCTCGGCCACGATCGAGACGGCCGACCCCGCCAAGCCCTGATGGCACCCAAACCCGACACGATGCCGCCGGCCCACGATGGGGTCGGCGGCATCGTCGCGTCTGACTCGAAGCCTCCGGGCCCGGCGCTCAGGCGCGCAGCGGGTGCATCACCTGCTCGACGAAGCGGTGGATCGGCTCGGTGCTCTGCGGGTGGCCGAAGTCGAGCACGAAGTGCTGCACGCCCAGGTCGGCGAGGTGACCGAGCTGTGCGAGCAACTTCTCGCTGTCCTCGTCGGTCTCGGGCAGCGGCCGCTCGACGGTGGTGGTGATCTCGATCGTGGCCGGGTCGCGGCCGGCCTGCTCCGCGGCAGCGCGAACGATGCCCAGGCGGCGGTTCCAGTCGTCGTCGCCCCGGAACCAGCCGTTCCACAGGTCGGCCAGGCGGCCGACCATCGGCAGCCCGATCTGCTCGCCGGACGCACCGATGCAGATGCGCGGCACCGGGTTCGGCAGCGGCGGGGCGGAGGCGCCGTCGATGCGGAAGTACGTGCCCTCGAAGCTGGGTTCGTCCTGCGTCCACATCAGGCGGCAGATCGTGATCACTTCCTCCAGCTGGGCGAAGCGCACCGACGGCTTGGGGAAGTCGTAGCCGTAGGCGGCGTACTCGTCGTCGCGCCAGCCGGCGCCGATGCCGAGGATGAACCGGCCGCCCGACAGCACCTGCAGGGTGGCGGCCATCTTGGCGGTCAGCGCCGGTGGCCTGTAGCCCTGGCCCAGCACGTGATGGCAGAGCTCCACGTTGGGGTGGCGGGCGGCCAGCCAGGTGAGCGTGGTCCACGCCTCCAGGAACGGGTCGGTCTTGGCGTCGAAGCCGTAGAAGTGATCGGCCACCCACAGCGAATCGAAGTGGGGCAGGGCGGTGGGCAAGATGTGCTGGTCCTGGTAGATCGCGATCGGTTGATAGTCGCTCCACCGGTTCCCGATCACCGGCGTGAGCCATCCGAACTTCAGCTCGCGCGCCATGTCAGGTGAGCCCCGCGACTTCTTCCAGCGTGGCCTTCACCCGTTCCAGCGTGCGCTGCATGCCCTTGGTCATCATGCGCGAGCGGCGGAGCAGCTTCTCGTAGACGAAGCCCATGAAGCCCTTGGCCTCGTAGGCGAACGTCTCGGTCACCTTCGTCGCGTCGCTGCCGTTGGGGCCGGTGCCGCCGGGGCCGGCCGCGGGCTCGAACGTGTAGCGCCAGGTGGTGTAGCCCTCGGCGGTGAACTCGAAGCTGCTGCCCGGCTCGCAGGCGGTGACCTCGGAGGTGGTGGTCCACTTCTTGACGGTTCGGCCGGCGACCTTGGCCACGTTGTCGCCCTTGAACTTGGCGCCCACGGCTGGGCCGGTGGCGCCGCCCACCCAGCGGCCGCCGGTGCACTCCGGGCTCCATTCGCCCATGCGAGTGATGTCGGCGATGGCGGCCCACGCCTCGGCGGGCGGACGGTTGATGATGATGCTGGCACTGCCGGTGGTCATGGCTGTCTCCTCGTGGCGCGATCGCCGCTGCGGAGCGTAGAGGCTGCGCTGCCGCGGGTGTGGCGGCGTCAGCGGGCGGGCAGCGGGCAGGACTGGGCGTTGCGCAGGCGGGCGCGCAGGGCTGCGACCATCAGCACCACCGACAGCGCAGCCAGGTACGGCTGGACGGGCTCGAACCAGCGGCGGGCGCCCACGGTGCCGAGGGCGACGATGACCAGCTTGTTGCACACCGGGCAGCCGACGGCGAAGAACGACAGCAGGCCGCCGATGCCCCCGGTGCGTGCCGGCCGGTCGTCGAGCGCCATCTCCGGGTCGCGCACGTAGGTCGCGGCCAGCAGCCCGCCCAGCACAGCGGTGACGGCCAGCACCGGGTACGACCACCACGTGACCCCGATCGAGCGGCCGAACACCGGGTTGGGGATCACGTCGGTGGGCAGGCCGACGACGAGGGCGACGACCACGGACGCGATCGCTGCGGTGCCCCACCGCCGTGCGGGCCACTGCTGCAGTTCGGCGAACATGGTGTGCAGCGTACGGGACGGTCAGCTCAGTAATCTGACTGCGTGATGCAAAGGTGAAGGGCTGCTCGACTCGGCGCTTCGATCGTGGCGGTGGAATGGGGAGATCGACGCAGTCGTAGGCCTGACAGGGCCGGTGGTTGCGGGCGAATAGGTTGGGGGGATGCGCCTCACGCCCACAGATCGCGATCGGCTGCTGATCTTCACTGCGGCTGAGTTGGCGCGGGCTCGCCGGGCCAGGGGGCTGAAGTTGAACGTGCCGGAAGCCACCGCGCTCATCGCTGACACGGTGTGCGAGGCGGCGCGCGACGGCGCCCGGCTGATGGAAGCCGCAGCACTTGGCGCCGCTGTGCTGACCGCCGACGACGTGCTGCCCGGGGTTCCCGACATCGTGCGAGAGGTGAAGGTGGAGGCCGTGTTCGACGACGGCACGCGGATGGTGGTGGTGCGCGACCCGTTCGGCGAGGGCGCGGGGTTGGGTGCCGACGGCCCGGGTGCGGTGCTGACTGCGGCGCACCAGCCGGTCATGCCGGCGGGGCTCATTCGAGTCGCGGTCACCAACACGTCGGCCGTTCCTGTCAGCATCACGTCGCACTTCCACTTCTTCGAGGTGAACCCCCGCCTTTCGTTCGACCGCAGCGCCGCCTATGGCATGCGGCTGGGCATTCCCGCCGGCGCGGCGGTTCGCTTCGGGCCGGGCG
>JAUSLQ010000163.1 GCA_030645675.1 Actinomycetota bacterium
CCGGGTGGCGCACCTCCACCGACCACCGCCACGCCTGCGGTCGCTGGCGGAGGGTGGTCTCCAGCACCATCAGATCGGCGGGGGAGAACGAGGGTGGGAGCTGCAGGGTGAGGCCACCGACGCGGTCGCCCAGCGGCTCCATCAGCGCGCAGAACGCCGACAGCTCGGCGTTGGTGTCGCGCAACCGGCGTTCATGGGTGACAGCCTGGGCACCTTGAACACGAAGCGGAACCCGGGCGCCGCCTGCTCGGCCCACTTGGCCACGGTCGCAGGGGAAGGGGCTGCGTAGAACGTGGTGTTGCCCTCTACCGCATTCAGCAGTCGGCTGTAGGCGTACAGCTCGCTGCCCACCGGCGTGTCGTGTGGGAGGAACCTGCCCACCCAGGCGCGCTGCGCCCACATCGGGCAACCGACGTGCAGCGTTGGGTGCTCTTGCCCCCCGATGGTCGTCAACGCATCCGCAAGACGTTGCCGGTGAGCATCCGGGCGTCGTCGGTGCACAGCCAGGCGATCACCGCCGCGACCTCCTCGGGTTCCGCCACGTGGAAGTGGTCACGGTCGCTGGCGGCGAACTGGCGTACGGGCTCGGTGACCCAGCCGGTGTCGGTGATCGGTGGATGGAGCATGTTGGCGGTCACGCCGCGACGGCCGAGCTCTGCCGCGGCCGACATCGTGTAGTTCTCGAGTGCGGCCTTCGCGGCACCGTAGGTGACTTCGCCGGGGAAACCGCTCGGCCCGCCGGAGGTGAGCCCGATGATGCGCCCCCACCCGCCATCGCGATCGATCAGCCGCCTGCTGAACTCGGCGATCATGAGAGCTCCAGCGCGGGCATCGACCCCGAACGTGCGGTCGAACAGTGCGGCTGTCATTGCTGGTGCCGTACGACCGGCGGCATCGAGGGCGCCGGCGGTGAACGAGTCGCCGCTGGCCCATCCCGTGGCGTTGTTGACGAGGATGTCGACCGGCCCCAACACGGATTCGGCCACGTCGAACAGTTGGGCAGCGGCCCCGTCGTGGAGCAGGTTCGCCTCGACCGCCACCGCGACGCCACCGTCGGCAACGATGCGGGCGACCACCTCTTCTCCATGCGCCATCCTGTTCTCCTGGTAGCGCTCGGGCGTGCCAGGGTCGTCCGCCACTCGGCTGCACAGGAAGGCGACGAGCACCGCCGTGCCGTCGGCCGCCAGCCGTTCGGCGGTGGCCGCACCGATGCCATGGTTGGCCCCCGTGACGATGGCGACGTGGCGAGCAGTCATGGCCGCTTCCGGCCGGTCACTCGTAGCTGCGGTAGATGCACTCGGCGACGCAGCTGGGCTTGGCGTTGCCTTCGCACTCGAAGACCAGCTCGTAGGTGGTCTGCACGCCGCCGGCGATGTCGTCGACCGACTTCAGCACGGCACCCAGGCGCAGCTTGGCGCCCACGGGCACGGGCGACATGAAGCGCACCTTGTTGCACCCGTAGTTCACGCCCATCGTGAAGCCGGTGGTGATGGCCACCTGCGGCAGCAGCACGGGGGCGAGCGACAGGGTGAGGTAGCCGTGGGCGATCGGGCCGCCGAACGGGCTCTCCTTCTTCGCCCGCTCGACGTCGATGTGGATCCACTGGTGGTCTCCGGTGGCATCGGCGAACAGATTCACACGCTCCTGCGTGATCTCCATCCACTCGCTGTAGCCGAGGTGCTCGCCGACGAGCGACTTGAGTTCTGCGGTGCCGTTGATGATGCGGGGTGCCATGCCGCAAGCATGGCAGGTGGCAACACCGCGTTGCGAAGGGGCGTACGGTGGCGGTCGATGAGCGATCCCCCTGCATCCCGACCCGCACCGCATTCCGGGCGGCCGCTGGGCGAGCGTGTGGTGAAGGCTGCCCTGCTGCCGCTGCGGGCCACCAGGAACACTGCCCGCCTCGCGCACAGTGCGCTGTCGGGCGACTTCCTCGCTGCGTACGCGCTGTTGCACCCCGACAAGGCGGCAGTGATCGACGACCGGCCTGACGGTGCCGTGTACGCACTGACCTATCGCGAGCTCGACTCGCGCGCGAACCAGTTGGCGAACGTGCTGCTGGGCCTCGGCGTGCGGCCGGGCGAGTCGAAGGTGGTGTGGTGCGGCCAGAACTCGATCGGGCTGGTGGAGATGATCAATGCCGCCCGCAAGCTGGGCGTGACCGCCGTGCCGTTGAACTACCGGCTCAGCGACGAGGAAGCCGCCTACGTCACCGACCACAGCGATGCCACCGTCGTGTACGTAGATGCCGAGTTCGCCCCGGTGTTCGCCCGCATCCGAAGCCTGCTGCCACAGGTGCAGCACTACCTGGTGTTCGACGGCGACGCGCCGGACGGCATGGTGGCTGTCGACCCGTTGGTCGACGACGCAGCTCCCCACGAGCCGCAGGTACCGGCCGGCACCGAGGCCGGCGCCACGATGATCTACACCAGCGGCACCACGGGCAAGCCGAAGGGCGCGCTTCGCCGCGGCAACCGCGGCGCCGAGCAAGCGGCCGCCCTCGTCGCCCACATCGGCTACCGGCCCGACGACGTGTACCTGCCCACCGGCCCCCTGTACCACTCGGGCCCCGGCGGCTTCATGGCCATCGCTCAGGCACTGGGCCAAACCGTCGTGCTGCAACGCAAGTTCCACGCGGAAGACTGGTTGCGGCTGGTGCAGACCTACCGGGTGACGTCCACCTTCGCCGCGCCCACGCCCATCCGCATGGTGTGCAACCTCCCCGCCGAGGTGAAGGCGCGGTACGACGTGTCGTCGATGCGGCGGATGATCGCCAACGCCGCCCCGTGGAGCTTCGCGTTGAAGCAGATGTACCTGGCGTACTTCCCCGCCGAGTCGCTGTTCGAGGTGTACGGCAGCACCGAGCTGGCCGTGAACTGCGTGCTGCGCCCGGAAGACCAGCTGCGCAAGCCGGGCTCGTGCGGCAAGCCGGCGCCGCTGGTGGAGATCAAGCTGTTCGACGACGACGGCAACGAGGTGCTGGGCACCGGGCCCGAGCACACCGGCGAGCTGTACGTGAAGAGCCCCAGCGTGTTCGCCGACTACTACAAGCAGCACGACAAGTTCGTGGCCGACAGCCGGAACGGGTACCAGACCGTCGGCGACATCGCATACCGCGACGACGAGGGCTACATCTACATCTGCGACCGCAAGAAGGACATGATCATCTCCGGAGGAATGAACGTCTACCCAGCGGAGATCGAGGCCGCTCTGGAGCACCACCCCGACGTGCTGGAGGTTGCCGTGTTCGGCGTGCCCAGCGAAGAGTGGGGCGAGACGGTGCACGCCATCGTCGTGGTGCGCGCCGGTGGTTCGCTCAGCGAGCAGCAGGCGGTCGCGTTCGCCCGCGAGCACCTGGCCCACTACAAGGTGCCTCGCTCTGTGAGCTTCAGCGACGAGCTGCCGAAGACGGGCAGCGGCAAGATCCTCAAGCGCGATCTGCGCGCCCCGTTCTGGGCGGGTCGCAGCAGCCAGGTCTGAGCCGCTGCCCGACGCTCAGTAGCCCAAGCGCTGCACGCGGTCGGGTTTGCGCTGCCAGTCCTTGTCGACCTTGACGAACAGCTCCAGGAAGCAGCCCTCGGGCAGCTGGGCGCGTGCGAGCTTGCCGACCTCCTTCAGCACCAGCCCACCCTTACCGATGACCATGCCCTTCTGGCTGTCGCGCTCGACGATGATCTCCACGCGGATGCGTGGCCACTCCCACTCCGAGACACGGGTGGCGATGCTGTACGGCAGTTCGTCGTGTGTGACTGCGAGCAGTTGCTCGCGCACCAGTTCTGCCACCCACTGCTCTTCCGGCTGGTCGCTGAACGTGTCGTCGGGGAAGTACTGCGGGCCCTCGGGAAGCTTGGCCTGCAAGAACGCCACCAGCTCGGGGATGCCCTGCCCGGTACGGGCGGACACGGGGAAGTACTCCGATGCGCCCAGCGAGGTGAGCACCGTCAGCTGGTGCAGGATCTGATGCTGCTTCGCGCTGTCGACCTTGTTGAGGATGACGACGGCCTTCGACATGTCGAGGTGGCTCGCCACCCACTTGTCGCCGCTGCCGAACGGCTTGGTGGCGTCGATCACGAGGCACACCACATCCACGTCGCTGACGCTGTCGAGCGCGGTGGCGTTCACCCGCTCGCCGAGGGCGGTGACCGGCTTGTGCAGGCCGGGAGTGTCGACGAACACGAGCTGCGACTCGGGGCTGGACAGCACGCCCATCACCCGGTGACGGGTGGTCTGCGGCTTGTCGCTGACGATGCTGACCTTGCGGCCGCACATCGCATTGACCAACGTGCTCTTGCCCACGTTGGGCCGGCCGACGAGTGTCACGAATCCGCTGCGCATCAGGCGTTCCACGCTATCGGCGCTCAGGGCTATGGAACGGTGGTGGTGGCGGTCGTGCTGGTGGTCGCCGATGTGGCCAGCGTGGTGAACGTGCTGCCCGACGCGGTGGGCAGCAGCGTTTCGTAGTCCAGCCGGGTCAGCAGTTCGCCGGCTGCGACCAGCTCGCCCAGCGGCGGTTTGGGCACAGCTTGGTTGAACTGCACCTGACCGATGCCGGCGCGCTCCAGCAACGTCATCACGATCTGGCCGATCACCATGCGCTGGTCGCCGACCGGGATGGTGTCGAAGAACCCCTCTGGCAGGGTGACGATGGCGACGCCGCGCCCGTCGGTGCGCACTTCGATGGGCACGTTCGCCGGCAGTGCGCTGCGCAGTTGGATGCCGGCCTCGGGTGGGCCCTCCTGCAGCGCGGCGATGGCCTGAGACAGCAGCACGGGTGATGTCAACGGGCGGTCGACGTAGGTCAGCTGGCCGCCGCTGATGAAGTACAGGCGCACCTGCTCGCTCTCCACGCCCTCGGTGGTGGTGGTGCTGATGCTGGTGGTGGAGACCAGTTGGATGGTGGTGCTGGTGGTGCTGGTACTGGTGGTGGTGTCGTCCAGCCCGAACGGAGGGTCGATGCGGTCCACCTTCCCGTCGTCGACCACGCCGCAGCCGGCGCCGGCAACGACCAGGGCGGCCATCGCCACCATGATCCCGATCACGCGCCTGCGCATCACGTCACCTCCTGGAAGCTCACCATGAAGCGGGCCCCGCCGCCTGGTCGGTCTTCCACCCACGCCTCGCCGCCGTGGGCCTGCGCATGCTCCGCCACCAACGACAGCCCCAACCCCGTGCCCACCCGGTGGCGGGCGGCGCTGCCGCGGGCGAACCGCTCGAAGATGCGCGATCGCTCGCCGCGCGCGACACCCGGCCCGGCATCGTCGACCCCCAGCACCATGGTGCGGCGCCCGCGCATCTCCATGAACACCCGTACGGGGCCGCCGCCATGCTCGCGTGCGTTCTCCAGCAGGTTGGCGAGGATGCGTTCGAAGCGCAGCTTGTCCAGCCGCACCAGCGCCGGTGTCTTCCTGTCGATGTCGATCTTCACCTCGCCGAACCCGTAGCGCTGGGCGATGCGCGGGATCAGTTCGCGCGGGTCGATCTCCTCGCGGTGCAGTTCCGTGGACCCTGCGTCGATGCGCGACAGTTCGAGCAGGTCCATCACCATGCTGTCGAACCGG
This sequence comes from Actinomycetota bacterium, assembly GCA_030645675.1. Classification (GTDB taxonomy): domain Bacteria; phylum Actinomycetota; class Acidimicrobiia; order Acidimicrobiales; family Ilumatobacteraceae; genus UBA668. The sequence goes on from JAUSLQ010000163.1 coordinate 5,559, forward strand.
CGCACCTGGCTGACGACCACGTCGAGCGCCTGCTGGGTCCGGTCGGGAAGGTCGGTGCGCTTGCCGTCGAGCACCTCCACCGCCGCAGTCAGCGCGGTGATGGGCGATCGCAGCTCGTGGCTGACGTCGCTGGCGAAGCGCGCCTCGCGCTCGATGCGGGTCTGCACCGCGTCGGCCATCTCGTTGAACGAACTGGCCAAGCGGTCGAGGTCGGGGTCGTTCTCCGGTGGCAGGCGGGCATCCAGACCGCCGGTGGCGATCTCGCCGGCGGCGGTGGCAACCCGCGACAGCGGGCGGAGCAGACGGCGGCTGGTCCAGAGGCCCAGGAAGCCGGCGAACAGGATGGTGACGCCGGTGCCTACCAGCAGGGCCGTGGCGATGACGCGAAGGTTGTTCTCGGTGCTCTCCATCGGGAACGCCTCGAAGTACTGCGCGTTGGCGGCCGGCATGTTGATGCCCACGGCCACGTACGGGTTGCCCTCGTACTCGAAGCGCTGCTGGCCGCTGCTGCCCAGCGCAACCGTGGCCAGGAGCTCGCTGGGGAACGCCTCCACGGGGAATCGGAAGTCGGGGAAGGGCACGTTGTCCTGGAACAGGAGGGCGAAGCCGCCGCTCTCGGTCTTCAGGTCGGCGATGTCGAAGCGGTTCTCGGCAGTCAGCTGGTCCAGCACGGTCTTCGCGTTGGCGTAGGCCTGGGTGCGCGCCGTTTGCTGTCGTTGGTCGATGAGGAACGAGCGCGCGACAGCGAAGGTGACGACGGCCAGCGCCAGGCTGGCCACCAGTGCCGACAGCGAGAAGAAGAGCGTGACGCGCGTTCGGAGGCGCAGGGTGCGGCGGCGGCGCGGTGGCTTCATCGGCGACAGTCTGGCATCTACGGCGGTGTGGCTCATCGGCGGGCGCGCTCAGTTTGTCGCGCCCGCCGACGGCGAACCATATGGCCTTGCGTGTGCGGCCTTCGCAGGTCGGCCCTGTCAGG
>JAUSLQ010000169.1 GCA_030645675.1 Actinomycetota bacterium
GCAACGACCGACTCGCGACCGATGAAGTACGTCACATCGTCTACGTCGAAGTGCAGCCCACGGACGTCGATCGCGGCCAATGCTGCCGGCACGTCGGGCTCTTCCATGAACCCGTAGCTGAGCAGCACCTGGAACACGCCCGGCTCGACCTTGGTCACCTGCGACCGGTTGGCGGCGTCGACTCGAGGCTCGTCGGCGGTGTCGACGCTGACGATGAGGGTGGTCTGGTGCAGCACCTTGTTGTGGTTCAGGTTGTTGACCAGCGCCGGCGGCGCCATGCCCAGGTCTTTGAACAGGAACACGCCGGTGCCGTGCACCTTCTTGATGTCGGTGTGGCCGTCGAGCACCTCGTCGATCGGGCGCTCGCCGCGCTTGATGCGTGCGGCCACCAGCTGCCGGCCGCGCCGCCACGTGCTCATCTGCACCATCAAGATGCCACCGATGCCGAGGGCGAACCAGCCACCGTGGGGGATCTTGGGGATGTTGGCGCCGAGGAAGCCGACTTCCACCACCAGCATCGGCACACAGACGAGGAAGGCCTTCCAGCGCGCCCACTCCCACCGATCGGTGAGCACGCGGAAGAAGATCAGCGTGGTGATGGCCATCGTCATCGTGACGGCGATGCCGTAGGCAGCAGCGAGAGCGGTCGAGCTCTTGAACCCGATCACCAGGCCGACGCAGGCGACCATCAGGGCCCAGTTCACGAGGGGCACGTAGATCTGGCCGCTGTGGTGGTGCGAGGTGTGGTCGATGCGGATGCGCGGTAGGTAGTCGAGCTGCACGGCCTGCTGGGTCAGCGAGAACACGCCGGAGATGAGCGCCTGCGAGGCGATGATCGTGGCCATCGTGGCCAGGATGACCAGCGGCAGCTTCAACGATGCCGGGCCCATCAGGAAGAAGAACTTCTGCTCTACCATCTCCGGGTTCTCCAGCAGAAACGCGCCCTGGCCCCAGTAGTTCAGCAGCAGCGCCGGCAGCACCAGGCAGTACCAGCCGACGGCGATCGGCCTGCGCCCGAAGTGGCCCATGTCGGCGTACAGCGCCTCGCCACCGGTGACCACCAGGAAGATGGAGCCCAGCGACAGGAACGCTCGCGACGACTGGTGTTCGAAGAACCGCAGTGCCCAGATCGGGTTGATGGACTGGAAGATGGCCGGCTCGTGCACGATCCATCGCACTCCCAGCACCGACAACGTGATGAACCACACGACCATCACCGGGCCGAACACGCGACCGACCGCACCGGTGCCCCGCTTCTGCACCAGGAACAACCCGATCAGGATGACCACCGCGATCGGGATGACCCAGTCCGCGAACGAGGTCGACACCTCTTCCAGGCCCTCGACCGCGCTGAGCACGGAGATGGCCGGGGTGATGATGCCGTCGCCGTAGAGCAGGGCGGTGCCGAACACGCCCAGCGACACCAGGGCACCCGCCTTCAGCACCTTCTGGTTCTTCTTCATCACCAGGCTGGTGAGCGCGAGGATGCCACCCTCGCCGTGGTTGTCCGCCTTCATCACGAAGTACAGGTACTTCACGGAGATGATCAGCACCAGCGCCCAGAAGGCCAGCGAACACACGCCGAACACGTTGATGCGGTCGACGTCGAGGACGTGCGTTTCCTCGGTGAACGCCTCCTTGAAGGAGTACAGCGGGCTGGTGCCGATGTCGCCGTACACCACTCCCAGAGCCCCGACGACCAGAGCACCCTTCCTCGTTGCGTGTGCGTGCTCGCTCATCGTGGGACGACGGTAGCGGAACGACTGCGCGAGCGCCGCGACCAGCCCCGAGAACATCTCGCGCGCCACGCGTGTGCAGAACTCGAGTTGTGCACGCGCTTGTCACCACTCGACTGCCAGGAAGCCGCCGAGGCCGGCCGGGTCGAGCAGGCTCTCGGCCTCACGCACGCGGCTGCGCAAGCGCAGCGCAGCCAGCGTTGGTGCGGCTGCGGCCGCCGCCCAACCGTCGCGACCTTCCTGCACCAGCTCGTCGATGCCCCACCGCTGCAGGAACTGGGCCTGGGTCCGCACGGCGTGCGGTTCGGGCAGCTGATCGAGGCACACCTGGGTGGTGATGTCCTGCCGGCCGGCGTCGCGCAGGTAGTGGCCGCCGCGCTCGTGCCCGCGATAGGTGCGCAGCCACTCGCGCCACGGGCTCAGCGCCAGTGCCGCTGTGCGCGCCGTGCAGTAGTCGAACGTCAGCACCCGGCCGCCGAGCAACCGCGTCTGCGCCGACTGCACCCACTGCCCGGCGGCCTGCTGGATGGGCGCCCGTGCGCCGTGCGGCGCCGATGCCGGCAGGTTCGGCGGGGGGTGCGCCAGCGGGCCCAGGCGTTCGCTGAGCGCGCCGTCGGGAGCCACCTGCACGTGCGCCTCGCGCCACGCGCCGTCGAACACGGCCAGCCGGAACGGCAGGTTGTCGAGCAGCTCGTTGGCGACGATCACCCCGTGGAACGGCTGCTGGGGCATGATGGCCGTCGAGTGCACGCCGACGGGGTGCTGCGCCCGCTGCGCGGCCGACACTTCCACAGCGACGTAGCGGCCGGCCCATTGCGGGGCGGCCTGCAGCACGCTGCGCGCCAGCGTGCCGGGGCCGGCGCCGCACTCGACGACGGTGAAGTCGTCCGGCTCGCCCTGCCGCCGGTGCTCGGCCTCGATCCAGCGGGCCAGCACGGTGCCGAACAACGGGCCCACCTCCGGGGAGGTGATGAAGTCGCCGCGGCGGCCGGCTTGGCCCGCCACCGTGTAGAAGCCGTGCGCGCCGTACAACGCGATCGACAGGTACTCGTCGAACCGCAGCGGCCCACCGCGTTGCGCCTGCGCGGCTGCCAGCTCTTCAACCGTTGACGCCGCTGATGCCGTTGATGCCGTTGGCGACTCCGGCGGCACGGCCGGGTCAGCGGACGATGGCACCGGTGAGGTCGGTGATCTGGCCGATCTGCGAGATGATGCCGGGCACGACGCCGAAGGCCAGCGTGGCCACACCGCAGATCGCCAATGCGGCCTGCAGCGAGGCGGGCACCTTGATGGCCGACGCGTTGTTGCCCTCGGGCACGGGCTTCATCCACATCTCGCGCATGACGGTGATGTAGTACGCCGTCGCGATGACGGCGTTCACTGCGGCGATGACCGCGATGCTGTAGCCCCAGCCGCCGCCGGCGTCGAGCGCGGCGTTGAACGCACCGAACTTGGCGTACCAGCCACCCAGCGGCGGGATGCCGGCCAGCGAGGCGAGGAAGATGGTCATCATCACGGTCAGGCCGGGGGCGTAGGAGAACAGGCCGCCGTAGGAGCTGATCTCGGCGCTGCGGGTCTTGCGGGCGACGGCGATGATCACCGCGAAGGCACCGAGGTTGGTGGCCGCGTAGATGATGAGGTAGACGATGACGGCCCGCAGCGAGGCCCCTTCGGAGCCGTTGGTGTAGGCCATCGCCAGTGGCATCAGGATGAACCCGCCCTGGCTGACGCTGGAGTACGCCAGCATGCGCACCAGGTTCTTCTGCTTCAGCGCCACCAGGTTGCCGACGGTCATCGTCAGGGCAGCCATCACCCACATGAACGGGCGGAACACGTCGGTGGCCAGCGGGAAGGCCAGGTAGACCATCACGATCAAGCCGACGAAGCCCGCCGCCTTGGAGGCCACGCTGAGGAAGGCGGTGACCGGGGTGGGTGCGCCCTCGTACGTGTCGGGGGCCCAGGTGTGGAACGGCACGGCGCTGACCTTGAAGGCGAAGCCGACGATCACGAACACGATGCCCACGACCTGCACGCCCACCTTGTCGCCCTGCAGCGTGATGGCCTTGCCGATGACGGTGAGCCGGGTGCTGCCGGCGATGCCGTAGAGCAGGCTCATGC
>JAUSLQ010000179.1 GCA_030645675.1 Actinomycetota bacterium
GTTCTCCACCTGGTTGCGGCCACGGATGAGGCCGTTGTAGCTGGCGATGGCGAACAGTGCGAGCAGCACCACCACCACCACCAGAATGATGATCCAGGTCATGGGTTGACTCCGAGGGTTTGGGGCGCCACGAGGGCGCTCTCAATCGGTCATCATACGGCTGCGACGCCGCAGCCGGGGGGACAGTGGCGCCCGCAGCAGCGGCCAAGGCGACAGCGGCCGCCTGCCGCGGCCGACCGGAGCGGCCACGTTTCGGTAGATGCCCGCGTAGGCCTGAGCCAACGTGGTCATCGAGAAGTCGTCGGCGCGGACGTTGCCGGCGGCGGTCAGGCGGGCCGACAGCTCACGATCGGTGAGGGCTCGGCGCAGGGCGACCGCCAGTGCGCCGGCGTCGCCCGGCTCCACCAGCAACGAGTCGACGTCGTCGGTCGCCACGTTCTTGTACCCCGCCAACGAACTCGCCACGATGCATGTGCCGGCGGCCATCGCTTCGATCAGCACCACCCCGAACGACTCGCCGTGCAGCGAGGGCGCACAGAACACGTCGGCCCCCTTCAGCCGGGCGATCTTCTCCTCGTCGCTCAACCGGCCCAGCCAGACGATGCGGGCGTCGTCCTTGGTGGCGGCGCGCAGCCGCTCCGTGTCGGGGCCGTTGCTGGCCACCCACAACGTCACCTCCGGGCCCAGCTGGGCCATCGCCTCGATCAGCACGTCGAGACCCTTGCGCTCTTCGTGGCGACCGCAGAAGAAGATCGTCGGGCCATCGGTGGTCCAGGCCGGCGAACTGCGGTAGGCGTCGAGCTCGACGCCGTTGAACAGGATCTCGTAGTCGGCGGGGATGTAGGAGTTCACCAATGCCGCGGCGTCCTTCGACACCGCCACGTTGTGGGCGATGTTGGCCGCCGCCGGCAGGATGCCGTGCTTCAGGTAGCGGTAGCTGGCGCTCTCCCCCGCGGCGTGGAACGTGGCCACCACCGGCGCCGGGTGCACCAGGATCGCCGTCATCGTCGGGCCAGGGGCGAACGGCTCGTGCAGGTGCAGCACGTCGAACTGCTCTTCGAACAGCACCCTCATGGTGCGCAGGGCGCATGACGGGTCGGGGGCCAGTGGTGCCACCGAGCCGTTGGCGGAGGTGGGCAGGCTGTTGCCAAGGGGGGTGACGAACGTGGCCGGCGGGGGCCCGTCGCACGGCCCCAGCACCCTCAGCTCGATGCCCATCCGGCGCAGCTCCCGGGCCAGGCCCAGCACCTGCGCCTGCACCCCGCCGGGCACGGACAGGCTGTAGGGGCACACCATGCCGACTCGCAGCAGTCGTTCCGTCGTCGGCATCGCGGGAACGCTATCGGATGCCCCTGGCCCCGATACGTGGCCGAGCGCCCCCACCCGTCCCCGACCGTCCTCACGCAATCAGCTCCGCGAACTTAAGTTCGCGCGACATCCGCGTGATCACTCGGTCTGCGAAACTGATGGGAACCTGGAGGGGGCTGCATGCGTCAGAGTGGGTACTTGTGCGCCTGACTGTTCGGAGTTCGTCGTTGTCCCCTGCCACCCGCCCCGTTGCCCTCCGCATCGCGCTGGGGACTTCCGTGTTCGGCGCGACGGTGCTGGCGGCCCTCCTGCCGTCTGCGAGCGCAGCACCGGCAGCGGCGGGCACCGCGACCCTGGAGGTGCAGGCCGGGCTACGTGGCTGGCACGACCCCGGCGATCACGTGGTGGTGTCGGCCTCGATCAGCGCCGACGAGGTGTTCAACGGCCGGGTGGAGGTGGTGGCGGGCTCGGGCGCCGTCGTCGCCCACGACGTGCAGGTTGCCGGCGGCACCACCAAGACGCTGCTGCTGGTGGCGCCCACCTCGCTCGACACGCAGCCCATCGACGTGCGCCTGTACAGCGGCTCCGAGCTGGTGTCGAAGCAGTCGGTGGCGATGAAGGTCGCCGAGACGGTGGAGCTCGTGGGCGTGCTCCCGGCGCTGGTCACCCGCGTGGGCGAGCTGCCGGAGCAGGCCAACATGGCCACCGAGGCCGGAAAGGTGCAACTCGCCGAGCTGGCACCGGAACAGATGGCACTGGGCTCGTCGGCGCTCGACGTGTTCGACTCGATCGTCGGCACCAGTGCCGACCTGCGCTCGCTGCAACCCGCCCAGCGCGCCGCCTTGCTGGGGTGGCTGAACCGTGGTGGCCGGCTGCTGCTGGACGACAGCGGCAACCTCGATGCGCTGCCCCAGGCCTGGCGGCCGGGCTCGGCCGGGTGGGCGTTGGCCGGCCGCGGCGAGGTGCGCATCGTCGATGGCAAGGCCTCCGAGGGGATGTGGGCGTCGATCATCGAGCCCAGCGGGGAATCGACCAGCGAGTCGGCCGGCATGTTCGGCGCGGGCGAGCAGCTCGGCAACGTGCAGCAAGACCTCGCGTTGCGGGCCGGGGTGAAGCTGCCCTCGATGGTGCCCCTGCTGGTACCGCTGGTGGCCTACTGGGCCATCGTCTCGGTCGTGCTGTTCTTCGTGCTCAAGTCGCTGCGCCGGCTGACCCTCGCCTGGGTGGCCATTCCCCTGCTGGCAGCGCTGACCGCCCTCGCTGTGGTGTGGTACGGGCAGCAGTGGCGATCGGTCGGCAAGCCTGCTGCCGCGACGTTCGTCGACGGTTACCCCGGCGGCGGCGACGCCACCACCAGCGTGCTCACCTTCAGTCGCGACGGTGGCACGTCGCGGGTGTCGCTGCCTGCGGGCTGGCAGAGCGACAGCGAGGTGGCGTGGTACTTCGACGGCAGCGGCGGCCTGTCTCCGGAGGTCGTGCCCAACGCCGACGGCACTCGCCTGCAGGTGCAGCTCGAGCCCGGCCAGGTCACCACCGCCAACGTGCTCGGGCCAACCACCGATGTCGGTCTGGTTGCCTCGGCGCAGGTCAGCGGCAGCAAGGTGGTGGGCACGGTGACCAACAACAGCACCGTCACCCTGCATCAGGTGGCCGTGTTCGGCACCGGCGGCGCCGACGCCGTGGGCGACCTCGCCCCGGGCCAGAGCGCGGGCTTCGGCATCAACGCCGCAGCGCTGCCCAACGGCTTCACCCTGGCCGACCGCGTGTGGCGAGGCACGTCGGCGGCGGGCACCCGCAGCGGCAGCTCGGGCTCCGGCGACCAGCTCGCCGCCGGCGCCGAGATCGCCGAACTGGGGATCTGGTCGAACGCCAGCTTCGGCCGCGTCCTGTACCCCAGCGGGATGGTTCGCGTGGCCGGCTGGACCACGGAGATGCCGGGCGACGTGCGGATCGGCGGCGGGCTCACCACCACCACCGTGGTCACCAGCCTGGCTCGCGTGCAGCCGGGTGGGGCGACGTTGCCAGCTGCTGCCGTGCGCTCCGCGATGGTGCGGTCTCCGTTCACGCGCTTCGGCAACGGCACAGACGACACCGTGTACCGCTACGTGCTGCCGCCCGAGGTGCAGGGCGGCCAGCGCCTGGTGGTGGAGTTGCCGGTCGGCCTCAGCAGCGTCGAGGTGTGGAACGGCCGTGGCTGGGTGAAGGCGCAGGCATCCAAGCGCCTGGTCGTGCTCGCCCCCACCAGCATCAACGATGGCGTGGTGATGCTGCGCATCCCGAACGACGGCATGTTCTTCCCGGGCGACCAGTCTCCCACCGTGCGCGGTGCCACTGCCGAGGACGCCGCGTGAGCGCCACCGATCTCACCTCCGCAGCCGAAGGCCATGGCACGGGCTCCAGCGTCGGCACCACCGACCTGATCGATGTCGAAGCCACCGACTTCATGCCCGACGATTCGGTCGCGGGCGCTGCCGCCGACCTGCCCGCCGCCGATGTGGCCGTTCGTGCTCAGCAGCTGACCAAGCGCTACGGGAACCTGTTGGCGGTGAACCAGCTCGATCTGGTGGTGCCGCGTGGCTCGGTGTTCGGCCTGATCGGGCCCAACGGCGCCGGCAAGAGCACCACGTTCGCGATGATGGCCAGCCTGTTGCGCCCCACCTCCGGCCGCATCATCGTGATGGGCGCCGACCCCTCGAAGAAGCCGCGCACGGTGCGCCGCCGGATGGGCTACATGCCCGACAACCTGGGCGTGTACGACAACCTGCGGGTCGACGAGTACATCGAGTTCTTCGCCGCCTCTTACGGCATCCACCGCAGCGAGTGGACCGCTCTGGTCGACGGCCTGCTGGAGCTGGTCGACCTGTCGGTGAAGCGGTCGGCGATGGTGAACTCGCTGTCGCGTGGCATGAAGCAGCGCCTCAGCCTGGCCCGGGCGCTGGTGCACGACCCCGAACTGCTGATCCTCGACGAGCCCGCCAGCGGCCTCGACCCCAGGGCCAGGGTGGAGCTGCGCGAGCTGCTGAAGACCCTGAACGGCATGGGCAAGACGATCGTCATCTCGTCGCACATCCTCGCCGAGCTGGAGGAGATGTGCACCGACATCGCGATCATGGAGGCCGGCAAGCTCCTCGCCGCCGGCCCACCCCGCGAGATCCTCGAACGGCTGGGTGGCGCCCGCACCGTCAAGGTGCGCTTCGCCACCGGCATCAGCGAGACGTTCACCGTCGCCGACGACGCCGAGCAGGCTGCGCTGTTGCGCCGCCTGCTGGTCGACGAAGGCCGCGACGTCGTGGAGTTCGTCGAGCATTCCGGTGGCCTGGAGCAGCTGTTCATGACGATCACCGAAGGAGTCGTTCAGTGAGGGCGAGTCGTTCAGTGAGGGCGGTCGTGCGATGATCAACCCGGTCCTCGGACGCGAGATCCGCGAACGCATGCGAACCGGGCGCGCATTCGTCGTGCTCGGCGTCTTCCTGTCGCTGCTGATCCTCACCGTGTACCTCGTGTACCAGGGCACCGGCTCCACCGGCGAGATCCAGGTCGACCTCGCCCGCCAGACGCGCCTCGGGCGCGACCTGTACGAGTGGGTGCTGTTCGTGATGCTGGCACTGGTGCTGTTCTTCGTGCCCGGCCTCACTGCCGGCGCCATCGCCGGTGAGCGCGAGCGGCAGACGCTGCTGCCGCTGCAGGTCACCCTGTTGCGCCCCAGCAGCATCCTTGTCGGCAAGGTGCTGGCGGCGATGAGCTTCCTCGTGCTGCTGCTGGTTGCGTCGCTGCCGGTGATGATGGTGGCGTACTTGCTGGGCGGCATCCGTGTGCTCGACGGCTTGAAGGGCCTGGGCATCGTGCTGCTCGTTGCTGCCCTGCTGACCGTGATGGTCGCCTCGCTGAGCTCGCTGGCGAAGCGGGTGCAGACCGCGACCCTGATGGCGTACGGGTTCACCGCACTGCTGATCCTCATCGGCCCGCTGCTGTACTTCACGATGCGCGTGGCCGACGGCAGCAAGGGCAACGACCTGGAGAACCCTCCGGCGGTGCTGCTGGTGATCAACCCGATCGCGATCGTCGCCGATGCCACGGCAGGCTCCGGCAGCGCCAGGCAGAGCGACGGCGGCAACGTGCTTCGCTGGAGCCGCGAGCAACTGGTGGAGGCCAAGTCGTACAACGGCGAGAGCTGGTTCGCGTGGTTCCCCGACGACGACTCCGGCGCCCAGTTCCGCGTCATCAACGGCCGGCGCGAAGGCTTCCCTGCGTGGGCCCTGGGCACCATCGCCCTCAGCCTGCTGGCCGCAGTCCTTTCCTACTTCGCAGTCCGCCGACTGCGCACTCCCGCGGAGGTCGAACGATGACCAGAACCCTCACTCCACTGTTCCGCTCCGTGCGGCGCCGATTGCGCGTCGCCTGGGCACTGACCACGTTGCAGCTGCTGGCGCCGCTGGTCGCACTGGGCGCACTGGCACTGGTGCTGCTGGCCCGCTTCTTCGACGTGCCGTGGGCCGAGCCCGCAGCGGCGTGGTCGGCCGTCGCCGTGGCCGTGCTCGTCGTGGGTTACGCGCTGGTGTGCAAGGTGCCCGACATGCTGGTGGCACGGGCCGCCGACCGGGGCCTGCGCACTCGCGACGCGTTCTCCACCCACCTGGAGCTGCAGGACCGCGACGACGACTTCGCGCTGCGGGTGCGGGCCAGGGCCGACGAGCTGGCCGAGGTGTCGGCACCGAAGGAAGCCGTGCACTACCGCCTGCTGCGCAAGCCCACCGGCATCGCCGCCGTGGTGGCCCCCGCTGCCCTGGTGCTGGCGCTGATCGCCAACCCGCAAGATGCCGCACGCGCCGACCGCGCCCGCGACCGGGCTGCGATCGAGGCCACCGCCGACGTGTTGGAGGCCGAAGCCGCACGCATCGCCGAGGAGCCGGGCGGAGCCGAAGCGGCCGAACGGCTGGAGCAGCTGGCTGCGGAGCTGAGCAAGACCGACTCGCTGGAGAAGGCTGACGAGCTGATCGACGAAGCCGCCGCCGAGCTGCGCCAGAGCATCGGCGACGACCTGCTGGCCAAGAAGGCCGCCACCGAGGGACTGCAGCGCAGCCTGGAGAACTCGCCGCTGCCCGGCGCCTCCAGCGAGCAGAGCGTGCAGGAGCAGCTGCAGGCAATGGCCGAGGAGCTGCCCAGCATGTCCGACGCCGAGCGCGCCGCCGCGGCCGACCGCTTCGACGACCTGGCTGCCACCCAGGAAGCCGGCGACCCGGCGACGGCCGACAAGCTGCGGGAGGCGGCCGAGGCCATCCGCGAGGGCGATATCGCCACCGCCCAGGCTCGCCTCGGCGAGGCCGCGCAGGCCAATGCCCAGGCCACCAGCGACGCTGCGGCGCAGGCCGCTGCCGGGGAGGCCGCCGACGCCGCGGCCAGTGCCGGCGAGCGCCTTGCGCAGGCCACCAGCGGCGACGGCAACGGCGACCCGCAGAACGCCGGCTCCGGCGAGGGCCAAGGTCAGGGTCAGGGCGAGGGCCAGGGCGAGGGCCAGGGATCGGGCCAGGGGTCCGGCTCCGGCCAGGGTTCCGGGCAGGGGCAGGGCGCCGGTGGCAGTCCGTCGGGCGACGTCAGCGGGGGTTCCGGCAGCGGGGCCAACGGTGGCCAGGGCGGCCAGGGCACCGGCACCGGCCACACCGATTCGGGCGGCGGGCCAGACACCGACACGATCTACGATCCGGTGCACGGCAGCGGCGGCGAGACCGGCAGCGTGGGTGGCGGCACCGGCAGCGGCCAGGGCAGCACCATCGGGCAGACCAACGGGCAGACCAACAGCGGCTCCTCGAACGTGCCGGTCTCCGACGTGATCGACGACTACGCCCGTGAGGCCACGGACGCAATGAACAACCCGGCGGTCCCCCCGTCGGTGCGGGCCCTCGTGCTCGCCTACTTCAACCAACTGCAAGGAAAGAGCTGATGGCCTCGCACACCACGCACGCCACGCACACCACGACCACCACCACCACCACCGAAGCTGTCACCGTCACGCCCGAGCGCTACGCCGAGATCGCCGGCGAGATCGAGCGCGAGGTCGGCAAGGTCATCGTCGGCCAGGACCAGCTGGTGCGCACGGTCGTCACCTGCCTGCTCGCGGAGGGCCACGCGCTGCTCGAGGGCGTGCCGGGCCTGGGCAAGACGATGCTGCTGAAGGCGTTGTCGCAGGCGGTCGACCTGCCGTTCAGTCGCGTGCAGTTCACTCCCGATCTGATGCCCGCCGACATCGTCGGCACGCAGGTGCTGGAGGAAGACGACCGCGGCCACAAGACGTTCCAGTTCCGCCCCGGCCCCGTGTTCGCCAGCTTCGTGCTCGCCGACGAGGTGAACCGGGCGACGCCGAAGACCCAGTCGGCATTGCTGGAGGCGATGCAAGAACGGGCGGTGACGGCCGGCGGCGCCACACGCGCGTTGCCCCGCCCGTTCCTGGTGATGGCCACCCAGAACCCACTGGAGATGGAAGGCACCTATCCCCTGCCCGAGGCCCAGCTCGACCGCTTCCTGTTGAAGGCGCAGGTGCCGTTCCCCAGTGCAGAGGATCTGGTGACCGTGCTGGAGCGCACCACCGGCACGCACACCGCCGAACTGCACACGGTGGCCGACGCACCCACCCTGATGGCGATGATCGAGCTGACCCGGCAGGTACCGATCGCCAGTCACGTGCTGCGCCACGCCGTCGATCTGGTGGTGGCCACCCACCCCGACCAGGCCGCGGCGCCCGACCTCATCCGCCGGTACGTGCGCTTCGGGGCCTCGCCCCGCGCCGCACAGGCGATGGTGCTGGCCGGCAAGGTCACGGCCCTGCTCGACGGCCGGCCAAATGTCTCGATCGCCGACATCCGCTCCGTGGCCGTGGCCGCGCTGCGGCACCGCCTGGTGGTGGGCTACGAGGCGACCGCCGACGGCGTCGACGCCGAGCAACTGGTCGGCGCCCTGCTCGACGGCGTGAAAGAACCGGCAGCAGGGATGCGCGGAGCGCCGTGAGCGAACTGCTCGATCCGCGGCTGCTGACCCAGCTGGAACGGCTGCAGCTGCGCACGCGGCGCCGCCTGGCCGGGCGCTTCGCCGGCGAGCACCGCAGCACCCGCTTCGGCAACTCGCTCGACTTCGCCGACCAGCGCGAGTACCACCCGGGCGACGACTACCGGCGCATCGACTACGCCGTGTACGCCCGCACCGGCCAGCTGTTCGTGCGGCTGTTCGAGGCGGAGGACGACCTGCACCTGCGCATCCTTCTGGATGTGTCGGCCTCGATGGGCCACTACGACAAGCTGCAGCAGGCCAAGCGTCTGGCGGCAGCGGTCGGCTTCCTCGCGCTCACTCGCCGCGACTCCATCACCCTCCACTTGGAGCCATCCGTGCGGCCGCCGCAGCGTTTCAGCGGGCGCCACGCGGTGAATGCGCTGTTCCGCACGCTCGACGGGCTGCAACCCGCCGGCTCCACCGACCTGCGCTCTGCGGCCGGCGACCTGCTCGCCCGCCCGGGCCCGGCCGGGGCCACCGTGGTGATCAGCGATCTGCTGACCCCCTCGTGGGAGCCAGCGATCGACCGCCTGCCTGCTCGCGGTGGCGACGTCACCGTGCTGCACGTCCTGGCCGGCGAGGAGATCTCGCCGACGATCATCGGCGACCTCGACGTGGTCGACGCGGAGTCGGGAGAGCACGTGCCGGTCAGCCTCAGCCACGACAGTGTGAAGACCTACCGCGAGGTGGTGGACCGCTGGCTGCTGGAGGCCGCTGCCCGTTGCCGCAGCCGTGGTGCTGCCTACCAGCAGGTGATGGCCGACGAGCCGATCGAGGACGTGGTGCTGAAGGGCTGGCGCGAGCACGGGGTCGTTCGATGATGCCGGGTCGTTCGATGATGCCGGATCGTTCGATGATGCCGGGTGTGCTGTGAACGCGTTCTCGATGTCGCTGGCCAACCCGGCCGGCCTGGCCCTGCTGGGGTTGGCCGTGCCCGTGGTGCTGCTGCACATCCTGCGACCGCGCCGCCAGGCCGTCACCGTCAGCTCCACGTTCCTGTGGCGTTCCATCGAACGCCCGGTCAGCAGCGCCTCGCCGTGGCAGAGGCTGCGCTGGAGCCTGCTGCTGCTGGCCCAGTTGCTGGCCGTCGCACTGCTGGCCACCGCGGTCGCCCGCCCCGTGCGCCTGGAGGCCGCTGCGCTCAGCGAGCACACCGTGTTCATCATCGATGCCTCGGGGTCCATGGCTGCCCTCGACGGCAATCCCGATCGTCTGCATCTGGCCGTCGACCGGGCGGTGCAGCTGCGCAAGGAACTGCCCACCGGCGGCATCGCCTCCGTCGTCATCGCGTCTGATCGCCCCCGCGTGGTGCTGACCGCCAGCGACGACCCTTCGGCGTTCGCCGGGGCACTACGCACGGTCGAGACCACCACCGGGCACCCCGACTTCGCAGGGGCGTTCAGCCTGGCCGAGAGCCTCGACACCAGCAGCGCCGCGATCGGTTTCGTCCTGATCAGCGACGGCGGCCTCACCACCGACGAGCAGAAGCTGCTGCCACCCGGCACCCGCTACGAGCGAGTGGGTTCGCTCGACACCAACCGCGCCATCGCCCGCGTCGACGTCGAGCCGCGTGGCAGCGGGCTGCACGCTCGCGTGACCGTTCGCAACTACGGCGGTACGGAGGTCACCCAGCCGCTGCGCATCGACGTCGACGGCACCACCGTCAACGAAGTGGCCGTGAAGATCGGCCCGCGCAGCAGTGTGGTGGTGGAAGCAGACCTGCCGCCGGGCGACCGGGTGGAGGCGTACCTCGACGCCGGCAACGGCAACAGCGACGTGCTGGCCGCCGACGACGTAGGTGTGGCCGTGGGTGCACGCCGGCCCGACCTGAAGGTGCTGATCGCCGGCGACACCCGCTTCTGGCAGGAGCTGTTCACGTCGATGCCGGGTGTGGAGACCAGCGTCATCGAGGTGGCGGCCGGCGCCGCCGCACCCGACGGCGACGGCTACGACGTCGTCGTCTACTCCGGTGTGCGCGTGCCCGCGGAACCGAAGGCCTCGTTCCTGGCGGTGGCCTCGCCGGGCGGCATCGACGGAGTCACCGTGAACGGCGTGGTGGAGACGCCGTCGGTCACCCTGCTGCGCACCGACGATGCACTGCTGGCCGACGTCGATCTCACCAAGGTGGCCATCGCCCAGGCGCTGCGGGTCACCGCCGGCCCCGATGTCGAGGTGCTGGTGGCCGGCGAGAACGCGCCACTGCTGCTGCGCGGCGAGTCGGGTGGCCATCGCTTCGCCTTCCTCACGTTCGCGCTGGCCGACTCGAACCTGCCCTTGCAGGTGGCGTTCCCCATCCTCGGCGACCGCCTGCTCACCGAGCTCAGCGGCACCGCGGTCAGCGCGGCCTCCATCCAGGTGGGTGCGTCGCTGCCGATCGACCCTTCCACCGCCGGCCAGGCCGTGGGGCCCGATGGCCAGGCCCGCCCGTTCGCGGTGGGCGACCCTGCACTGCGGGCCACCCTCCCAGGCTTCTGGGTCGTCCAGGTCGACGGCGCCAACGACCGCCTGGTGGCCGTGAACCCGGCCACCGCCGAGAGCGACGTCTCGCCGCGCGACACGGTGGTGCCACCCCCGAACGATGCGGCCCGCGACGTGACGCCCGCGCGCACCGAGCACTCGTTGCTGCCGTGGGTGTTGTGGCCCTTACTGGCGCTGCTGCTGCTGGAGGGCTGGCTGGCCTGGCGCCGCCTGGGCGTGGGTCGTGTGCAGTGGCGCTTCGCCGTCGCCGCCCGCCTGCTGGTGGCGGCCTTGCTCCTGGGTGCGCTGCTGGCGCCCACGATCCGGCGCAGCAGCGACCGGGTGGCCACCGTGTTCGTGCTGGACGGCTCCGCTTCGCTCGGCCCGGCGGGCGACGCAGCCGCACTGCTGTGGCTGCAGGACGCGCTCTCCAAGCGGCCCGACGACGCGCTCAGCGCCGTCGTGGTCTTCGGTGGCGACGCCCGCCTCGACCGTGTGCTGGAGCAATCCTCCACGTTCGAGGGCGCAGCCGTGGTCATCGACGACACCTCCACCGACATCGCCACGGCGCTGCGCCTCGGCGGTGCGGTGCTGCCGTCGGATGCCAGGCGGCGGGTCGTGATCATCAGCGACGGTCGCGCCACCAGCGGCGACGCACTGGAGGAAGCCCGCCAACTGGCCGGCGACAACGTGCAGATCGAGGTGCACACGATCGACACTGCGATCGGCGCCGACGCGGCGGTGCTCAGCATCGACGTGCCGCGCCTGGCGCGCGTGGGCGACGAGATCACCGTCGACGTCAACGTCGTCGCCACACAGGCCGGGCGCGCCACCGTGGTGCTGCGGCGCGACGGCGACGACGTGGGCACGCGGGTGGTCGATCTGCAGGCCGGCACCAACGTGGTCACCTTCACCGACAATGCGGGCGACACGCCGGCCGCGGTGCTGCGCTACCAGGCCGTGGTCACCAGCGCCGGCGACGCCCAGCCGAAGAACGACGCCGCGTTCGCGGCAGTGCCGGTCGACGGCCCGGCGCGGGTGTTGATCGTGGAAGGCACGGGCGGCGAGTCGGCCACGCTCGACGCGGCGCTGCAGGCCGGCGGCGTGGCCACCGACGTGGTGGGCCCCGCCGAGGTGCCCGACGTGCAGGGCCTGGCCACATATGCGGGCATCGTGCTGGTGAACGTGCCTGCCTCGTCACTCACCGGCGAGCAGATCGAGGCGCTCACGGTTGCCGTGCGCGACCTCGGCCGGGGCATGGTCACCATCGGCGGCACGCGCAGTTACGGCGTGGGCGGCTACCGCGACTCGCCGCTCAGCGACCTGCTGCCGGTCGACAGCGAGATCCTCGACCCCAAGCGGCGCAAGACCGTCGCCGAGGTGCTGTCCATCGACACATCCGGCTCGATGGCTGCCTGCCACTGCGACAGCGGCACGATGAACCCGGGCGTGGAGGAAGGCGGTGTCAACAAGACCGACATCTCACGGGCTGCCGCCGAACGCACCATCGAAGCCCTCACCCAGAACGACCAGGTCGGTGTGATGGCCTGGAGCGGAGGCACCGACTGGGTGATCGATCTGCAGACGTTGCCGTCGCAGGCTGTCATCGACGACGGGCTCGGGCGCCTGCGCCCCGACGGCGGCACGAACATCATGGATGCCCTGGATGAGCCGGCCGAGCAGCTGCTGGCCAGCAACGCCGAGCTCAAGCACATCATCGTCTTCACCGATGGCTTCACCGACGTCGCGCTGATCGAGCGGCTGGCCGAGCGCGCCGGCGAGCTCTTCGACGAGTTCGGCATCACGGTGTCGGTGCTGGCCACGGGCGAGGGCGCGGCGCCCTCGCTGGAAGCGGTTGCCGTCGCCGGCCACGGCCGCTACTACCCGGGTACCAGCCTGGCCGACGTGCCGCAGATCATGGCCGAGGAAGCAGTCATCGCCAGCCGCGACTTCATCAACGAAGGCGAGTTCTTGCCCGAGGTGACGTCCAACGACCCGGTGGTGGCGCCACTGACGGCCTCGCCCCAGCTGCTGGGCTACGTGGCCACCACCGCCAAGCCGGAAGCCAGCACCCTGCTGCGCATCGGCCCCGACCGCGACCCGCTGCTGGCCACCTGGCAGGCCGGGCTCGGCCGGGTGGACAGCTGGACCAGCGACGCCAGCGCGACATGGTCGCAGAACTGGGCCGGCTGGGACGGCTACGTCGACTTCTGGAGCCGAGTGGTGAAGAGCACGTTCCAGCAGGGCGACAGCGCCGGTGCCGCCCAGGCCCAGGTGGCCGGCGGCCGCCTGCACATCACGGTCGAGGGCGCGAGCAACTTCCCCGACGGGGCGGTCGCGACGGCCACGGTGGCCGGCCCCGACGGGCAGCGCTACGAGGTGCCGCTGGATCGCACTGGCGGCGACACCTTCGAAGCCGAGATCCCGGCAGATCGCAGCGGCACCTACGCCGTCGGCGTGAACGTCACCGACGACGGCGAGACGGTACTGGCCAGCAGCACGCTGGCCAGTGAGAGCTACCCGGCCGAGTACGCGCCAGGTGAGTCCGACGGCGCGCTGATGACCCGCCTGTCGCAAGCCACGGAGGGCCGCGGCGAGATCCAGCCGGCGCAGGCGTGGGACGCCGCCGGGCTGGCCGCTGGGTACCGCCGCCTGGCCCTGGCGCTGCCGTTCCTGATCGCGGCCGCCATCCTGTGGCCGATCGCGGTGACGCTGTCCCGCCTGTCGGTGCGCGGTGCCACTGTCGCCGGCGCCCGCACCGGGCTGGCCACCGCCCGCCGACGGCTACGCGCTGCGCTGCCGCGGCTGGGCTCGCTCGACCCGGACAACGCCCCCGCTCGCCCGCGCAGCGACTCGCCCTCGGCATCAGGCGCAGAGAACACGCGTCGCTCGTCCGCCGCCGGCTCCACAGCATCGACGACGCCCGCCCCGGATTCGAAGAGCGCTCCGCCCAACCGCAAGCCCGCAGCCAAGGGGGCCGGCAAGCAGACGGCCGCGGTCAACGAGTTGCTGGCGAAGAAGCGGGCTCGACAGGGCGGCGGCTCCGACGACGCTCCGCCCACTCCGGGCTGAGCGCGCCGGCGGTCGTGAGCAACGCACCGAGCCACACCAGCCACATCAGCGGCCGCCGGCGCACGATCAGCCGCACCACGCCGGCGTCGTTGGCGTCGAGCAGGGTCACCTGCACATCGCGCCACGGCCGGCTCACCACCGCGGTCTCGGCCAGCACGCCACCGCGTTCGGGGTAGGCCACCAGGGCGGGCCGCATCGTGAAACCGTCGACCACCACTGTCGCCACCACCGCCTGCACGTCGGTCCGCGGGCCGGGCTGCACCGTCACACCCCCGCCCACCACCTCCATGCCCGCCGCCGTCGCCGTCTGGCCGGGGCCGACCACCACCTGTGCGGCTCGGTCGAACGTGCTGGCGGCGATGCCGAGCGTCAGCACCAGCACACCCACGTGCGCCAACCGAGCGCGCGGCACGCGCAACCGCCAGACCAAGAAGGGCATGGCCACCACCGCCACCGGCCCCACCGTGCGCGAGAAGAACTCGCCACGCACCACCGTCGGGCGATCGGCGAACAAGTCGATCACCACCGGCAGCAGTGTGCCCGCCGCCACCAGCAGCAGCACCGCGCTCACCGCCACCACCGCGACTCCCGCAACCCCCGCAACGCCCGCCACTCCCGCCACATCCGCACGTGTCCCAGCCCGGCCATCAGCCGTCGACGTCAGACCCGCGACCGGTGCGATTGTGAAACGGCCCGCGGGCAGAAGAACCGCTGCCGCCACGGCGCTGGCACCCAGCACGGCCAGCAGCGCCCACCCGACGCTGGCCTGCTCGGCGAAGCCATGGATCGACGGCGTTGCGCCGGAACGCACGATGCACGCGCCGACCAGCGTGAAGCCCCATGCAGCCAGACCCAGCCGCGGGCGCGCCGGCGCGTGCAACGCGACGATCGCTGCCAGCCAGACGAGCAGCGACGTGTTCTCCACCGGGTCCCACGCCCAGTAGCCGCCCCAGCCCTGCTCGGCGTAGCTCCACAGCCCGCCAATCGCCATCGCCAGCGTCACCAGGGCCAACGTGCGCCGCAGCCACGCACGCGGCAGCCCACCGTCGAGTACCACCATTGCGGCCGCGAGGCTGCAGGCCAGCCCCGCGTACAGCAACGGCGGATGCACGGCCATCGCCGGGTGCTCGAGGATCGGCGTCATCCCGAAGCCGCGCAGGGCAGGCGTGTCCAGAGCGCCGAACGGGGATGCCCACAACAGGTCGACGAGGGCGACCGCTGCCACGGTGACGGTGCCGAACCAGACAGCCACCGGCCGCTGCATGCGGCGGGCGGCCAGCGACGCCACCAGCGCCAGGACGGCGGCGAACAGCAGCAGCGAGCCCTCGCTGCCACCCCATACGCCGGCCAGGCGGTAGTACCACGGAGCGTCACGGCGGCTCTGCTCGGCGACGTAGCGCCAGTGCAGTTCGTTGCGCAGGAACGCAGCGGCCAGGCGGGCCACGGCCAGCCACACGACGGTGGTGATCGCCCAGAGCGTGGCGCGGGCAGCGGTCAGTGGGCGCACGGCGCAAGTCTCGCCCACACGCCGCGACTGCAGAGCGCGGGTGCCACCGCCCCGAGGCCGCGCACCAGCTCCCCGAGGCCGCGCAGCCGCGTGCGGTCAGGCGCCGGCCCAGCGGGTGATGCGGGCCATCGCCGCGTCGTCGCCGAGCACGCCGCACAACGCCTCCATGCGCTCGCGCCTGGCGCCGTGCCACTCCAGGTCGGCCAGCGTGGTTCGCAGTGGCAGGTCGGTACGCAGCCGCGAGATGTCGGCACAGAGCAGGGCTTCGTCGTGGCGGTCGCGCAACAAAGCCGCCAGCCGAGCTGCCCCGCGCACCGTCACATTCCACTCTCGCTCGTCCAGTGGTATCTCCGCGACGGTGCCGTACGCGGCCAGCAGTGCGGCGGCGGAGCGCACACCCCAGCCGGGCACGCCGGGAAGGCCGTCGCTGCGGTCGCCCACCAGCGCGAACAGTTCGGGCACCTGCGCCGGGGCGACACCCCAGCGGGCACGCACCGCTGTTTCGTCGGTGAGCACCTTGCGGATGCGATCCAGCACCACCACCCGCTCCCCAACCACGCACTGGTCGAAGTCGTTGTCGTTGGCGCAGATGACGACCTGCTGCACCTCGGGCAGGGCGGCGAAGCGTGCGGCCGCGGTGGCCAGCATCTCGTCGGCCTGGTAGCGACCGGTGGGCCACATCACCAATCCCAGGGCCCGCGTGATCTCCGCAGCCAACGGTGCCTGCGCGCCGATCAGGGCGTCGGGCCCGGTGCCCTTCCCCGGCGGTGCGACCACCGAGTCGAACGCGACGGCCACGTGGGTCACCTCCGGGTCGCGCAGCAGCGACACGAGGGTTGCCAGCAGCCCGCGGGCGGCGCCCACCTCGCGCCCGCCGTGTTCGGCGCGCGGCGCCCCGTGGAAGCAGCGGAACAGCTCGAACGTGCCGTCCAGCAGGTGCACCCGGGTGGTGGGCGACATCGCGATCTCGGCCGACCCGGTGGCGCTCAGAACAGGCGGGCGGTCAGCTGCTTGCGGTACACCGCGGTGCGCGGGTCGTCAGGGCCCATCAGCTCGAGGATGTCGAGGAACTGCTGTCGCGCATCCTCGTCGGCCTTCACCTGATCGAGCAGCGCAGTCAAGGTCGCGTCGTGATCGTCGTCGCCGGTCGGCTGAACGCGGGCCTTGGCAGCTACCAGCCTGGTGCGATCGGTCTCGGGGATGCGGGCCAGGAACTGCAGTGCCTGGTCGTTCTCGCCACGGGCCACCAGCAGCTCGGCCAGGCCGACGATCGCGTCTTCGTTGCCCGGTTCCATCTCCAGCGCAGCCCGGAACGAGCCCTCGGTGCCCTCAGCCAGCAGCGCCGCAAGCGCCTGCTGCCCGTCGGTGGGGATCAGGCCGTCGATGAACTGCTGCACGATGTGTTCGGGGTAGGCGCCCATGAACCCATCGACCACCTGGCCGTCCTTCATGGCGTACACGGCCGGGATGGACTGCACCTGGAACGCCTGGGCGATGGCGGGGTTCTGATCGGTGTCGACCTTCACCAGCACCACCCTGCCGCCGGTGGCATCGACCACCTTCTCCAGGATGGGGCCCAGCGTGCGGCACGGCCCGCACCACGGCGCCCACAGATCGACCACGACCGGCGCCGAGAAGGAGCGGTCGATCACATCGGACTGGAAGGTTGCGTCGGTGACGTCGAGAGCCATGCGGGAACGATACCGGCGCGCATGAGAGGGCGACGGTGCGCGCTGCCCGGTACGGTACGCCGGATGAGTGACGTCCACGGTCTCCAGGTCCCTGCTGTCACGGAGTGGCTGCAGGCCCATGTGCCGGGCGCGGTCGGGCCGTTCACGTTCGAGGTGATCGCCGGCGGGCACTCCAACCTGACGTTCAAGGTCACCGGTGCCGACGGGGCGCGCTTCGTGCTGCGGCGGCCGCCAATGGGCCACGTGCTGGCCAGCGCCCACGACATGGGCCGCGAACACCGCATCATCAGCGGGCTGCAGCGCACCGCGGTCCCGGTGGCACCGGCTCTCGGCTTCTGCGACGACCTGGCGGTGAACGACGCGCCGTTCTACGTGATGGGCTTCGTCGACGGTCACGTGCTGCGCGACCGGGCCACCGCCGAGGCCGTGCTCTCCCCCGCCGCTCGGCTGGCTGCCGGCGAGTCGTTGGTCGACACGATGGCGGCGATCCACGCAGTCGACCTGCAGGCTGCGGGGCTCGACGATCTTGGCCGCCACGAGGGCTACATCGCCCGCCAGCTGAAGCGGTGGTACGGCCAGTGGGGCCAGCAGAAGACCCGCGAGCTGCCGTCGATCGATCGTGTGCACGACGAGCTGTCGCGCCGCATCCCCGAGCAGGGCGCCGCCACGATCGTGCACGGCGACTACCGGCTGGACAACTGCATGGTCGGCGACGATGGCCGGGTGGTGGCGGTGCTCGACTGGGAGATCTGCACGCTCGGCGACCCGCGGGCCGACGTCGGCCTGCTGCAGGTGTACTGGACCGGCCCCAACGACCAGGCCTCGGCGTGGACCGGTTCGGCCACGACGGCCGAGGGCTTCCTCGACCGAGCCCAGCTGGCGAGGCGCTACGCGGAGGTCAGCGGCCGCGATCTCGGCGACCTGCCGTTCTACGTGTCGTTCGCCTACTGGAAGCTGGCGTGCATCCTCGAGGGCGTGTACGCGCGCTACCTCGGCGGCGCGCTGGGGACGCGCGACGCAGCCGAGCTGGAGCCGTTCAAGCTGCAGGTCGACGCAGCCGCGGCCTCCGCCGAGCGAGTGCTGGATGAACTGCGATGAACGCCCGCTACGAACTGCACGGAGAGCTACCCGTGCTGGACCGGCCGGTGTTGGTGGTGCATCTGGGTGGCTGGATCGACGCCAGCGGTGCAGGCGCGGCGGCCATGAATGCGCTCGAGCTGCAGTGCAACACCGTGCCGTTGGCCACCTTCGACAGCGACACGTTCATCGACTACCGGGCGCGGCGGCCGACCATGGCGCTGCGCGAGGGCGTCAACGAGCGCCTGGAGTGGGCCGAGATCGAGCTGCGCCACGGGGTCGACAGCGAAGGGCACCCGGTGATCACACTGGTGGGTCCCGAGCCCGACTCGCAGTGGAAGGCCTTCGCCGCGGCGGTGACTCAACTGTCCCTTCAGCTCGGCGCCTATCAGATGGTCGCGTTGGGCGCATACCCGTTCGCCGCACCGCACACGCGCCCGTCGCGCCTGTCGTGCACCTCGCCCTCGGCCGACGTCATCGCCAACGCGCCGTATGTGAAGAGCTCGCTCGACGTGCCCGCAGGCATGACGGCGGTGCTGGAACACGCGCTCACGGAAGCGGGTATCCCGTCGCTGGGCCTGTGGGCCCAGGTGCCGCACTACGTCGCGGCGATGAACTACCCGGGTGCGGCGGTGGCACTGCTGCACGGGCTGCGCGAATCCACCGGCATCACGGTCGACACCCACGACCTCGAGCAGGAGGCGGGCGTGCAGAGGCAGCGCATCGATCAGCTGGTCGGCGGCAACGACGAGCACGTCGCGATGGTGCGGCAACTGGAAGTGATGTACGACGAGAACCAGCAGCAGACGATGTCGTTGGGCGACCCCGACCTGCCCAGCGGCGACGAACTGGCCGCCGAGTTCGAACGCTTCCTGCGCGACCAGGGCGAGTAGCGAGCTGAACCAGCCCTGCACAACGTGGCGTCAGCAGTCGCCGTGCACGTCGAAGCGGACCTCCCCTGCCGACAGGTCCTGCACCACCACCCTCGACGGGTCGGGATCGTGGAAGGTCTCGACGATGGTGACCGGGTCGGTCTCCACGAATGGGATGTCCTGCGAGTAGAGGGTCACCCGCACGCCGGACTCGGTCGCCGCGTACGCCCACGATGCGCAGTAGCTACGCGGGGGGATCGTGACCAGGTCCTGGATCTCCGCCCACGTCGTGCCGACGGAGATCCCCTCGGACGTCGCGAACGGGCCTGCGGTCGACCGCCATCCGACGAACTGCAGCGCTCCGGGGTCGCCACCACCGAGCTCGATGCAGAACGAGTCGGAGTACCAGCAGACCCGGCGCTCGATGCGGAAGGCGAAACCGAGCGCCTCGTTCTCGTCCTCCCAGTACTCGTCACCGACGTTCACCGGATACTCGACGGTCGCGTCGGACGACGGCGCTCCGGCAAGTGCCTCGAAGTACGCGACCGACACCTCCGCGCCGGCGCCGAACTCGAGCCCTTCCACCCCACCCACCAGGAGCGCGACGCCATCCATCGTGGGAGAGGCGGTGGTCGTCGGCGTGGCAGTGGTCGGTGTGGCAGTGGTCGTCACCGCTGCGCTCGTGACGGGAGCCGTGCCCGCGTCCTGCGTGGTCGCGGGGGCTGTGGTCGACGCGGGCACCATCGTCATGATCTCGTCGTCGTCGTGCACCACCATCGCCACCCCGACCAGCACCAGCGCAGCAGCGGCGACTCCGACCGCCATCGCCCACCGACGCCGCTGCCGTGTGGCGACCACAGGCGCGAGCCGGTCTGCGGTCGCGTGCAGTTGGGCGAGAGCGTTGATCGAGTCGGCACGCAGGTCGGTCTCGGCGTTCAGTTCCGCTGCGGCAAGCCTGGCGATCACGTCGAGCTGGCTCATCACGCGCCTCCTGAGATCGGATCGTCGGTGCTCGTGCCGAGCACTGTTGCCAACGTCGCACGCGCTCTGAAGAGCGACGTCTTGACGGTGCCTTCCGGCACCCCGAGCACCGCTGCGACGGTGGCCACCGACTGGTCGTCCAGGTAGTAGAGCGTCACCGCGGCCCGCTGCCGTTCGGGCAGCGCCCTGACGGCCGCCCAGAACCGCGGGCCCTCGTGCTCGGGCTGCTCGACCACCGACGGGCGGCCGAGGCGGCGCACAGCCTTGGCCTCCCGCCCGTTGCGACGATGCCACGACATCGCATCGTTGATCGTCACCCGCCGCACCCACGCACCCGGCCGTTCCATCTGGCTCACCGCCGACCACGCGCGGTACGCCTTCAGCAGCGACTCCTGCGCCAGATCGCGGGCAACCTCGGGCACACCCGTCAGCGCTGTCGCGAGCGCCACCACGCGCGGGTGCTCGCGCAGGAAGAACTCGTCGAACTCTCGACCGCCCGTCATCTCCTCCACCCTCGCCCGCTTCTCCACATCCAATACACGCCGCAGGTGACGAACAGGTTTTTCCGTGCCACCACGAGCACCAGGGCCGAGTCATCGACCGGGACCACCGCCTGCGACCGCGCCATCGCCGAATCCTAAGTCGACGCCGGTCGGCGGCTACCGTGCGGGCACGCACGCACCCGAGGAGACGGCATGAAGGTCGATGGCATCATCAGCAGCAACCTGGACCACGCAGGGGCGCAGGCGAAGGACCTGGAGGCCGCCGGATACGACGGCGGCTGGACCGCTGAGACCAACCACGATCCGTTCTTTCCCCTTCTGCTGGGCGCCGAGCACACCGAGACGCTGCAGCTCGGCACGTCGATCGCCGTCGCGTTCTCGCGCAACCCGATGACGCTCGCCCAGATCGGCTGGGACCTGCAGGCATACTCGAAGGGCCGGTTCATGCTCGGCCTGGGCAGCCAGATCAAGCCGCACATCACCAAGCGGTTCAGCATGGAGTGGAGCCACCCGGCGCCGCGCATGCGCGAGATGATCCTGGCCATCCGCGCCATCTGGGACACGTGGGAGAACGGCACCCCGTTGGCGTTCCGCGGCCAGTTCTACACCCACACCTTGATGACTCCGTTCTTCACGCCCGAGCGTTCGGGCTGGGACGGCTTCGGGGCGCCGAAGATCTTCCTCGCCGGCGTCGGCGAGCTGATGACCGAGGTGGCCGGCGAGGTGGCCGACGGGTTCCTGTGTCACGGCTTCACCACCGAGAAGTACCTGCGCGAGGTCACCATCCCCGCGCTGGCCCGGGGGCGCGCGAAGGCCGGCAAGACGATGGAGGGCTTCGAGATCATCGGGCCGAGCTTCGTGGTCACCGGCAGCAACGACGAGCAGATGCAGGCCGCGGCCGACGGCACCCGCCAGCAGATCGCGTTCTACGGCAGCACGCCCGCCTACAAGGGCGTGCTCGAGTTGCATGGCTGGAGCGACCTGCACCCACAGCTGAACAGCCTGTCGAAGCAGGGCGAGTGGGTGGAGATGGGCAAGCTGATCACCGACGAGGTGCTGGATGCATTCGCTGTGGTCGGCACCCCCGAGCAGGTGGCACCCCAGCTGCACCACCGCTACGGCGACATCGTGCAGCGACTGAGCTTCTACGCCCCGTACAAGAGCGACCCGCAGCGCTGGTCGGCGGTGCTCGGCGCGCTGAAGGCGCTCTGAGCATCCGGAGGTCCATCCCCGTGCTCGGGGGAACGTTCGTTCGATAGGGTGTCGGGCATGAGTCTGTTCGACGACGG
>JAUSLQ010000183.1 GCA_030645675.1 Actinomycetota bacterium
TCAGGCGGGCACGGCGTGGCGGCCGATGATCCGCACGTCGTGCAACGCCAGCGGCTGGCCGCATGCCGAGCAGACGAGCACCGGCTCGCCGTGCCCGGGGCACTCGTGGCGCACCTCGGCAGGCGGCCCGTCGACCGCCGCCCAACGATCGCCCCAGCCCATCAGCGCCACGATCACCGGGAACAGGTCGCGGCCCTTCTCGGTGAGGTGGTACTCGAACCGTTCGGGGTGGTCGTGGTACTTCACTCGCTCGGCCACGCCGTGGGCGACCAGCGTGTTCAGCCGGTCGCTGAGGATGTTGCGGGCAATGCCCAGGTCGGTCTGGATGACCTCGAAGCGGTCGTGCCCCTGCATCAGCTCGCGCACGACCAGCAACGTCCACCACTCGCCGACCACGTCGAGCGAGCGGGCGACCGAGCAATCCATGTGGCCGACGCTGGTGCGCTTCACGCGCTCAGAGTACCCATGGCCACGCACCGTCGCCGAGGGCCGGAAGTCCCCTCACCACAAGGTTTCCACTTCGCGAGTGAAACTGAATAGCATCGCGGGATGAAGCGGCGGTTCCTCATCACGTTCCTGTTGGCCATCGCAGCACTCCCGGTGGCGGTGCTCAGTTCCACTCAGCCGGCGGCGGCTGCCGGCGGGTTGGCCATCAGCAGCACCACCACGTACACCATCGACGCACAGTCGGGTGTCGTGCACGTGCTGGCGGAGATGACGTTCACCAACACCATCCCCGACGTGCGCGACGGCTACTACATCAACCGCCGCTACTTCACCGGCTTCTCGCTGCCCGCCCCTGCGGGCGCGCTGAACCCGACGGCAACCTCCAGCAGCGGCCGCGGGCTCGGCCTCAACCCGCGCTTCGTCGACGGCAACACGAACTACGTCGTCTACGACGTCGACTTCGCCAGCAACCTCTTCTACCAGCAGACGGCGCGGGTGAACGTCGCCTACGACATCACCGGCCTGCCACCGCGCTCGCAGAACCCGTCGCGCGTCAACGCCGCGTATGCAGCCTTCGACGCGTGGGGCATCGGCGACGACGGCAAGGTCACGGTGCGCGTGGTGGTGCCCGCCGGCTTCACGATCGACACCTTCGGCGACGACGCCGTGGTGACCGAGGAGTTCGGCTACACCGTGTACACCGCGACCAACATCCCGAACCCGGACGAGTTCAACATCTTCGTGTCCGCGCGCAACGACGGCGGCCTCACCGACATCGACATCACCACCGCCGACGGCGACGTGTTCAACCTGCGAGCCTGGCCGGGCGACACCGAGTGGCAGCAGTTCGTCACCACCCAGATCGAGGACGGCGTGCCGGTGCTGGTGGAGCTCGTCGGCCAGGAGTGGCCGATCGACGAGTCGGTGGAAGTGCGCGAGGCGTTCACGCCCTACCTGTACGGCTACGCCGGCTGGTTCAGCGCCGATGACAACGAACTGGAGGTCGGCGAAGACCTCGACGCCGAGGTGGTGCTGCACGAGCTGTCGCACGCTTGGTTCAACGACGAACTGATCCAGGAGCGCTGGCTCAGCGAGGGCCTCGCCCAGGTGTACTCCAACATGGCCGTCGACGACATGGGCGGCGATGCGCTCGAGCCGCACACGATCCGCAGCAACGATGCCGGCAAGGTGACGCTGAACCAGTGGCCCGACCCCAGCTTCGTGGATGGCGCCGACGAGGTGGAGGAGTACGGCTACAACGCCTCGTTCAGCGTGGTGCAGCAGATCGTCGACGAGGTGGGCGAGGAGAACATGCGCGCCGTTCTGGCCGCGATGGTCGACGGCACCCTTCCCTACCTGGGCGACGCGCCCGCCGAGCAGGTCTCCGGCGTCGCCGACTGGCGCCGCTTCCTCGACCTGGTGGAGGAGCTGGGCGGGGCCACCAAGGCGCAGGAGCTGTACGAGAAGTGGGTGGCCACCGCCGCCCAACGCGACATGCTGGAGCAGCGTGCCCTCGCCCGCGACGACTACCACGCGCTGGCCGAGGCGGGCGGCGAGTGGGCACCCCCGGAAGTCGTGCGCCGCAAGATGACGCTGTGGGCGTTCGAGAACGTCGACGTGCTGATCGGCGATGCGAACGAGGTGCTGGCCTTGCGCGACGAGCTCGACGGCAAGGCTGCCGAACTGGAGAGCACCTACCCCGCCGACCTGGAAGCCGCCTACGAGGCAGCCGACAAGAATCTCGATGACGCCGCGGCCGCGGTGCAGGCCCAGATCGACACCGCCGACGAGGTGCTGGCCGCGGTCGCCGCCGACCAGCGCGACGATGGGCTGTTCGGCAAGGTGGGCCTGCTCGGCACCAACCTGCCGGGCCTGCTCAGCGATGCCAAGGCCGCGTTCGCCGCCGGCGACCACGACCTGGCCCGGGCGAAGGCCCAGGAGGTGCTCGACACCGTGCGCAAGGCTCCCGACGTGGGCAAGACGCGCTCGCTGTGGGTGGGCTGCGGCGTGCTGCTGTTCCTGCTGCTGCTGATCCTGCTGATCGTGCTGCTGCGCCGCCGCAAGCGCCGTGCCCGCGCCCAACTGGCCGCACAGGAGAACGCTGCTGCTGTCGGCGAGCTCGACCCGACCACCGACCGCCCGTTCGACAGCGTTCCGGCCGGCGGGGTGGCAGGCGACCCCACGCTGTTCGTTCCGGTGCCGACGCCGTCGTTCGACACGATCGTTCCGGGCGACACGGTCGACGACTCCGGCGGCGACTCGAGTGGCGACTCCGGCGGCGACTCGAGTGGCGACGGCTCCGACTGAGCCGGACGGTACCTCAACTCGGCGCTGCCGGGTTCCGATGAGAGGGTGATGGCGCTTCGCCTCCGACCCACAGCAGTCGCCGATGAGCGGCTGGCCCGACTGCTGCTGATGCGCGTGGTGGGAGCATCGATGTACTTCGCCGGTGCGGCCGCCTCGGCGCTGGGCGTGAAGGTCACGGCCAACACTCACGAGGCCAGGGTCGCGCAGGCGGCGGCAGCGTTGGCCTTCGCGCTCTGCGGAGTGATCCTGTGCCTCATCAAGCCGCGGCGCTGGGTGCTGGAGTCCAACGTGTTCGTCGCCATCGCCATCCTGGGCGGGCTGATCGCGCGCTCGAACCCCCTCGGCACGGCTCCCCTGTTCATCCTGTGGCCGGTGGTGTTCGCCGCGTACTTCCTCCGCAGCCGCCTGGTGGTGCTGACCTACAGCTGGGCAGCGGCATGCCTCGCGGTGGCGCTTGTCCTGAACCCGCATCACCAGCTGAAGATGGACACGTTCGTGGGCACGTCGGTCTGCGGCGGGCTGATGGCGATGCTGGTGGCGGCGATGAACCGGCGAGAAGAGGCGCTGCGCGATGCACTGGAACGCACCGCGGCCACCGACCCGCTCACCGGCCTGTCGAACCGTCGCTCGTTCAACCCGGAGCTGGCCGCGATGATCTGCCAGTCGCTCACCGACTCGCGCCCGCTGGCGTTGGTGATGTTCGACCTCGACCACTTCAAACGGTTCAACGACACTCACGGGCACATGGCAGGCGACGTCGCGCTGCAACGCATGGCGCAAGTGCTGCGCGAACAGTCGCGCCCGTTGGACGCGGTGTCGCGCTTCGGCGGCGAGGAGTTCGCGGTCGCTCTGCCGGGCTGCAATGCCGAACATGCACTGGCGTATGCGGAGCGGGTGGCCACTGCGCTGGCGCAAGCCGTCGAACCGGACTGGCGGTTGTCCACCAGCGCCGGCATCGGCACGCTGGACAGCGGTGCCACGACCGTCGACGAGGTGCTGGCGCTTGCCGACGCTGCGCTGTACGCCGCCAAGGAGGCCGGCCGCGGCCGCGGCTACTGGTGGGACGGCAACGTGCCGGTGGGCCGGGCGTTCCCCGATGCCGGCCGTACCGACACGCTCGACGAACCCGACACGCCAACCCCCGCCGGGGCCTGACGGCGCGGAGCACCGTCAGCGCAGCAGGTCGAGGGCGTCGTCGCGAGCGCCCAGCACCTGTGCGGCATCGGCGCCCAGCCAGTCGAGGCAGCGGGTGAACAACGCCTGTGGGGCCACAGTCGGTCGCACGTCGCCGTCCAGCAGGTCGCCGAGGTCGATGTCACCGTAGATGCCGCCCCGCACCTGCCCGCCGAGCGCCAGCGCCAGGCCACCGGCACCGTGGTCGCAGCCGCCGCTGCCGTTCTCGCCCGCCCGCCGGCCGAACTCGCTGGTAGCCACCAGCAACACCTCGTCGGTCAGGCCGGCCGCGTCGATCGCGGCCTGGAACGTCACCAGGCCGGCGGCCAGATCAGCCAGCAGGCCGGCATGTACGGGCAGTTGGTTGGCGTGGGTGTCGAACCCGCCGGCGCTGACCACCACCACCTGGGCGCCGACATCGGACGTCAGCAACTGCGCTGCGACGGCGAGCCCGTCCGCGATGGTCGCCCCGCCCTCGCGTTCCGGAAGGTCGTCGGCGGTCTCCGAGCCGCCCGTGATGTCGGCGAAGTCGGCCACCGCGCGCAGCGTTCGCTGGAACGCCTCGCGGGCGGCCGCTCGCAGATCACCATCGGGCGAGGTGCCCGCCCCTTCGGTCACGGCCAGGCCCGCGATCCACTCCGGCTGGAGGTCGACCCAGCGAAACGAACCGGGCGAGGTGATCACGGTCGGCTGCGCGGTACGGCCAACCAGCACCGGCGCGCCGGCGCCCAGTGCCGTGGCGAACAGCGGCGACGGCCGGCCCGGCACGCCGTCGAGCACACGGCCCACCCAGCCCGCAGCTGAGAGCTCGTCGGCCGTCCACCAGCGGTCCATGGAGACGAAGTGCGAGCGGTTCGGCACCTCGAACCCGATGCCGCGCACGAGCGCCAACCCGCCTACGTCCCACAGCGCGCCCAGGGGCGCCAGGCTGGGGTGCAGCCCCGCATCGGCCAGGCCCGTCAGCCCCACCACCTCGGCCTCCGGGATGGCCAGCGTCGGCCGCAGGTCGCGGTAGCGGCCATCGGTGGGCGGCAGCGAGTTGAGCAGGTCGTTGCCCCCGTTCAGCTGCACCAGCACCAGCCGCTTACCCCCGAACGCCGGGACGGTGGCCGGGACCGTGGTGGCGGGTGCCGGTCCGGCGGAGGGCAGCGTCGTCGCGGCCCCGGTTCCGTCGCCGGGCGGGCTGCTGTCGGCGGGGGTGCCGCCGACAGAAGCGCTGCGGTCGCAGGCGCCGAGGCCGACCACCACCACCGCCCCACCGCCGAGGCGGAGCAGGGTGCGCCGGGAGAGCGTCGCGTCGTCGATGGGTGTGGTCATGTCAGTCACCTCAGGCGATCATGAACTCGGGGGTGATGAGCGCCACGGCCAGGCGGTCGCGCCCGGCGGGAGTGGCGGCAAGGGCCGCCGAGGAGTCGGTGCCGAAGCCCTCGGCAGGCAGCCCGAGCACGTCGGCCAGCACCGCCAGGTCGTCGCCGGCGGCAGCGGCCAGCACTTCGCCGGCGGGTGTTGCCCCCGCCAGCGCGGCGGCCAGGTTCGACCGCGCCACCAGGCTGCTGGCGGCGAACCAGGCGGTGCCGCCGGGCCAGCCGGCCACGTTGGGCGGTAGCAGCGGCAGTTGCCCGGTGCCGCGCAGCAGGCGCAACACGGTGCGCGGCGCCACCGCCGCACCCGTGACCCTGCCGGCAATCCCGAACCACGGCACCGGGCCGAGCACCAGCGGCGCGGCGGCGCCGTCCAGCCCGGCTTGCAGCGTCGCCCGCACCAGCGCCCGCACATCGAACCCGGCGGCGACGAACTCCCCGGCCAGCGCCGTCACCAGGTCGTCGTCGGTGCTGCCCAGCAGTTCGGAGGCGAACGTGGCGGCGATGAAGCCGGGCATCGCATCGTGGCCCATCACCGCGTCGAGCACGGTGTCGAGGTCGTGCACCCCGGTGGCCCCCAGGTAGGTCTGCTGGCTGCCGTCGTGCGCGGCCTCGACGAAACGCACGCCCCCACCGGGGGCCCCGCCGCGGCGAAGGGTCCACCCGGTCAGCGCCGCGGCGCCGGCCTGCACGTCGGCCTCGGTGTAGTTGCCCTCGCCCAGCGTGAACAGTTCCAGCAGCTCGCGCGAGTAGTTCTCGTTGGGCACGATGCGGTTCGAGTCGCGCAGGTCGAGGTAGATCAGCATCGCCGGGTCGAGCGTGATGTCGTGCAGCAGGTCGCGGAAGCCGCCCAGGCCCACCGCCCGGAACAAGCGCACCTGGTTCACGAGCAGGCGGGCGACGCGTACCTTGTCCAGCGAGCTGACGAAGTGGCCGTGCCACAGCCACGCGACCCGATCAACCAGCGGCTGCTCCGTCGTCGAGATCAGCTCCAGCCACCGCAGCACGGCGTGGAGGCGGGCCTCTCGGTCGCGCGGGTCGAGGGGCAACTGCTCGTCGTCCCACAGGTCGTGGGTTGCCGGCGCACCGGCGCCGTCGGGATCGAGCAGACGGTCCAGCTCGGCCTGCGGGCCGCGGGCCGCAGCGGCTCGCAGCTCGTCGGGCGGAAGGCCGAAACCGGCTCGCCGGTGCAGCCACGCCACTGCGTCGCGTTCGTTCATGGTGCCGATGCTCGCAGCCGGGTGTGAGGGATTCGTGATGTGACACGCACACCGGGCACGACACGCGGCAGCAGCTGTGATTACATGCCGCGCTGCCCCAGCGCGGCCCCAGCGCGGCCCCAGCGCGGTCCCAGCGCGGTCCCGGCGCCGGCGACTCAGGCGGCGCCGACCCGCTCCAGCTCGATGAAGATGCACTCGCCTGGGCAGGCGAGTGCCGAGTCGATCACGCTCTGCTCCAGCCGCGGTTCGACCACCGCCAGGCTGCGCGAGCCGCCCGGATCGTTGAGCGGGCCGTCGACCTCGGCCACGTAGGCGATTCCGTCTTCCAGCTGCACGAACACGTCGGGGCAGTGGTCCACGCAGAGGCCGTCGCCCGTGCACAGGTCTTGATCGATCCACACCCGCATGGGAGCGACGCTACCGGCGCCCGCCGAAGGGTGCAGTGCCGTGCTCACGCATGGGCGCTCCGGCACCGTTACCCTTCGTGCCGTGCAGGCCCCGATCGCGAAGCAGCTCGACCATGTGTGGAAACGTCCGACGGGCCTGGTGCCAGATCCCTGGGCGTGGTTGCGCGACCGCGACGACCCGGACACGGTGGCCTACCTGCAGGCCGAGAACGCGTACTCCGACGAGTGGTTCGGCGAGCGCGCCGAACTGATCGAGACCCTGTTCGGCGAGATCAAGTCGCGTGTGCAGGAAACCGACCTGTCGGCCCCGGTGCGCAAGGGGCCGTGGTGGTACGTCACCCGCACGCAGGAGGGCGCCAGCTACGCCATCCACTGCCGCGGCGAGAACGCGGCGCAGGCGGCCGCCCAGGTGCTGCTCGACGAGAACGCCGAGGCCGAGGGCCTCGAGTACTTCTCCGTCAACGCGTTCGACGTGAACCCACAGCACTCGCTGCTTGCATGGAGCAGCGACACCGATGGCAGCGAGCAGTACACGATGCGCTTCCGCGACCTGGCCACCGGCAGCGACCTGGCCGACGTGCTGACCGGCACCACGTGGGGCGGCACGGCCTGGTCGGCCGACGGCCGCACCCTGTTCTACGTCACCGCCGACGACCAGATGCGGCCGTATCGGGTGTGGCGCCACGCACTGGGCACCGCGCAGGCGGCCGACGTGCTGGTGCACGAGGAGGCCGACGAACGCTTCTACGTGTACATCGACCTCAGCCGCAGCGGCGAGTGGATCATCATCGAGGCCGCCAGCAAGCTGAGCTCGGAGGTGCGCATCATCCCTGCCGGCAACCCCGAGCAGGCCGCTGCGCTGGTGCGCCCGCGCGAGCAGGAGGTGGAGTACGGCCTCGACCACTGGGGCGACCAGTGGCTGGTGCTGACCAACCTGGAGGCCACCGACTTCCGCGTGAT
The DNA here is from genome assembly GCA_030645675.1 of Actinomycetota bacterium. GTDB lineage: Bacteria > Actinomycetota > Acidimicrobiia > Acidimicrobiales > Ilumatobacteraceae > UBA668. Next base: position 7,876 of record JAUSLQ010000183.1, read on the forward strand.
GACCGCCCCGCTCGACCGCCCCGACGAGTGGACCGAGCTGGTGCCGCACCAGCCGGGTCGGCGCATCACCTCGGTGGAGGCGTTCGCCGGCCACCTCGTGCTGCACGAGTGGTGCGACGCGCAGCCGCGCATCCGCGTGCTGTTCCGCGACGGCACCGAACGCACCGTGTTCGGTGCCGAAGAGCCGCACGACCTGGAGCTGGAAGCCAATCCCGAGTGGACGGCCGGCACCGTTCGCTACGTCGTGCAGTCGCTCACGCGCCCGATGACGGTGTACGAGGAAGACGTGCGCACCGGCGAGCGGCAGGTGCTGAAGCAGACACCCGCGCCCGGCGTCGACCTGACCGACTACGTCAGCCAACGGCTGTGGGCAACAGCGCCCGACGGCACCCGCGTGCCCGTCGACATCGTGCACCGCGTGGGCACCACCGCCGACGGCACCGCGCCCCTGTGCGTGTACGGCTACGGCAGCTCCGAGGCCTCGATGCCGCCGTGGTTCAGCGTCGCGCGCCTGTCGCTGCTGGACCGCGGCGCAGTGTGGGCGTTGGTGCACCCTCGCGGTGGTGGCGAGCTGGGTCGCGAGTGGTACCTGCAGGGCAAGCTGCAGCACAAGCGGAACACGTTCGGCGACACCATCGCGTGCGTCGAGCACCTGGTGGCGGCCGGATGGGGCCACCCGCAGCGGGTTGCGTTGCGCGGCGGTAGCGCCGGCGGCCTCCTGGTGGGCGCGTGCATCACCATGCGGCCCGAGCTGTTCCGTGCGGCCGTGGCGGAGGTGCCGTTCATCGACGTGGTCACCACCATGGCCGACCCCTCACTGCCGCTGACGGTGACGGAGTGGGAGGAGTGGGGCGACCCGCGCGACGAGCCGATGGCCAGCTACATGCTCAGCTACTCGCCCTACGACAACACCGTCCCCGCCGCCTACCCGGCGCTGCTGATCACTGCCGGGCTCAACGACCCGCGCGTCAGCTACCACGAGCCGGCGAAGTGGATCGCCAAGCTGCGCGACGTGCGCACCAACGACGCGACGCTGATCATGCGCTGCGAGATGGGTGCCGGGCACGGCGGCCCCAGCGGCCGCTACGAGAGCTGGCGCGACGAAGCCCGCACCCTGGCGTTCCTGCTCACCGAGCTCGCCTGACCAACTCCCGGCCCGCGACTCCCCTCCGCGAACTTAAGTTCGCGGAGCGCGAACTTAAGTTCGCGGAGGGGGGTCATAGGGCGGCGGCCAGCACTGCGGCTGCGATGAACACTGCGTTGCGGGCCAGGTGACCGGGGCCGATCGGCCTCACGCTCAAGGACCCGAAGCACGCGCACGGTGGGCGGCGGCCCTGGGCCAGGCGCACCACCAGCAACACGGTGAACGCCACGAACAACGCCACCGCGCACCACGCGAGCGGGTGACGGGCCACCTGCACCAACAGCAGCGCGCCGAGCACGATCTCCACCAACGGCACCGTTTGCGCGACGCGCCATGGCACGCCCATGCCGGCGGATTCGCGCCGCCAAGTGGCCGGGCCGGCCAGCTTGAGGACGCCGGCCACCAGCAGCACGGCGGCGACGACCACCGATGCGATCACGCCCACCGTGGAACGGCTCATCGCTGATGCCCGCCGCTACGCAACGTCGACGGTGAGGCCTTCGGACGCAGCGAAGACCTCTACCCCGCGCAGCCGACCCGCCTTGATGGCGCACGCGCGTAGCTCGTCGAGCGCGTCGTCGGTACGTGTGGGGTCGTGGTGGAACAACGCCAGCCGGCGCACCTTGCACTCCTCTGCCAGCCACACCGCGAAGTCGATGGTGCAGTGCCCCCACGTCGCCTTCGCCGCGAACTCGTGGTTGGTGTACTGCGAATCGTGGATCAGCAGATCGGCACCCTGTGCGATCTCGCGGGCGCCCTCGCTGATCGCGAAGGAGCCGTCGTGCGGCTGCTGGTGATCGCTGAGGTAGGCGACGCTGAGCCCGCGCCACTCCAGGCGGTAGCCCAGGGTGGGGCCGATGTGCGGCACCATCCGGGCGATCACCTTCACCTCGCCCACGTGGAACTCGCTGTCGCCGGTGTCGTGGAAGCGCACCGTGCCCGGTAGTTCGGCGACGGTGACCGGGAACAGGGGCGGGCGGATGGCGGCGTTGATCACATCGGCGACCCTGCGGCCGTCGTCCTGCTGAGGGCCGTAGATGTCCAGCTGGGAGCCGGCATGGTGCAGTGGGGTGAAGAACGGCAGACCCTGAGTGTGGTCCCAGTGCATGTGACTGAGCAGGCAGGTGCCGCGGAAGCTGCCGTCGTGCGGCTGCTGCGCGCCCAGGTAGCGCACACCGGTGCCGAGGTCGAAGAACAGTGGCTCGCCTCCGGGTACGTGAACGGCCACGCACGACGTGTTGCCGCCGTACCTCGCGATGCTGTCGCCATGGCACGGGGTGGACCCGCGCACACCGAAGAACGTGACCTGCATGTTCCTCACACACCCCCTGTGACCCTCCACGTTAGGTGCAGGCGCGGCATCGGGTAAACAGCTCGGGTACGTGACGTGTGTCGCACCATCGGTAGCGTGCCTCCATGGTCGCCATCACGCAGGGCTCGGTCAGCGCCAACGGGGTCGACTTCGCGTTCTTGCAGGCATCGCCGCCCGCCACCGATACCGATGACCACTGCCTCCCGCTGGCCCTGTGCCTGCATGGGTTTCCCGACAGCGCCCACGGCTGGCGCCACCTCCTCCCGGCGCTGGCAGACGCCGGCTACCGGGCCGTGGCACCGTTCCAGCGCGGCTATGCACCCACCTCGGTGCCACCCGACGGCCGTTACCAGTCCGGCGTGCTGGGGGTGGATGCGAACGCACTCCACGAAGCGTTGGGCGGCGACGAGCGGGCGGTCATCGTCGGCCACGACTGGGGTGCCTCGGGCACGTACGCAGCGGCAGTGCTGCAGCCGCAGCGCTGGCGCAAGGTGGTGGCCATGGCAGTACCCACGGGCGGAGCGATGGTCACCGCCTTCCTGGGCGACCTCGCCCAGCTGAAGCGCAGCTGGTACATGTTCTTCTTCCAGAGCGGCATCGCCGACCTCGTGGTGCCCGGCGCCGACATGGCGTTCATCGACATGCTGTGGCACGACTGGTCGCCCGGCTACGACGCCACCGACGACCTGGTGCACGTGAAGCAGTGCCTGCGCGACCCGGCCAACCTGGCCGCAGCGCTGGGCTACTACCGCGCCACACTGGGCGCCGGCCTCACCGACCCGGCGCTGGCCGAGGCCCAGGCCGCAACCCAAGGCCTGCCGGTGCAGCCTCTTTTGTACCTGCACGGCCGCAACGACGGTTGCGTCGGCGTCGACGTCGCCACCGGCATGGCGGCCGTGGCGCCGTCCAACTTCACGATCGAGGTGGTCGACGACGCCGGCCACTTCCTGCACCTCGAGCGCCCCCAGTTGGTGAACGAGCGGATCGTGAGCTTCTTGGCATGACCACCGCCAGCGCACCGCCGCTACCCGACGGGCTGGTGGTCGTCGTCAAACGCGAGTGCGAGACCTGCCGGATGGTGGCGCCGCTGCTCGGCCAGATCGGCCAGATCGGCCAGATCGGCCAAACCAGCCTGCTGGGCCCGCACGTCACCGTCTACACGCAGGACGACCCCGGGTTTCCGGCGGGGGTCGGGCCGATCCACGACGACGACCTGTCGGTCAGCTGGCACCACGACATCGAGACCGTGCCCACGCTGATCCGCGTGGCGGGCGGCATCGAGGCGGAACGCACCGTCGGCTGGGTGCGCGACGAATGGCGCCGCATCACGGGCATCTCCACGCTGGGCGACGAGCTGCCTGTGTTCCTGCCGGGGTGCGGGTCGCTCAGCGTCGACCCCGATCGCGTCGACGCCCTGCGCGCTGCGTTCGAGGGGCATCTGCTGCACTCGCGGCGCATCGAGCTGGCCGACCCCGAGGACGAGATGGAGGCCATGTTCCAGCGCGGGTTCACCGACGGCCTTCCCGTGGTGCCGCCCACCGAGCAGCGCGTGCTGCGCATGCTGCAGGGAACACACCGACACCCGCAGGAGGTGGTGGCCGTGGTCGCCCCCGATCTGGTGCCGGCGACCGTGGAGAAGGTGGCCGTCAACGCGGTGATGGCGGGTTGCCTACCCGAGCACCTGCCATGGGTGATCGCCGCGCTCGAGGCCGTGTGCACCGACGAGTTCAACATCCACGGTGTGCTGGCCACCACCATGCCCGTCGGGCCGGTGATCGTGTGCAACGGCCCCGGCACACGGGCGATCGGCATGAACAGCGAGGGCAACGCGTTCGGCCAGGGGAACCGGGCCAACCTCACCATCGGCCGGGCCGTGCAGCTGGTCGTGCGCAACGTGGGCGGCGGCCGCCCCGGCGAGGTGGACCGCGCCACGCATGGCAATCCGGGCAAGATCTCGTTCTGCTTCGCCGAGCGCGAGCAGGACTCGCCGTTCACCTCGCTGGCGGTCAGCCGCGGCTGCCTCCCCACCGATGACGCCGTCACCGTCTTCGCCGGCGAGGGCCCGCGCAGCGTGGTCGACCAGAAGGTACGCACGGCGACCGAGCTGGCCAACGTGTTCGCCGCCTGCCTGCGCACCCTGCACAGCCCGAAGCTGGTGCTCGCGTTCGACGCCATCCTGGTGGTCGGCCCCGAGCACGCGCGGGTGCTGGCCGACGAAGGATGGGACCGCGAGCGGCTGCTGGCCGAGCTGCACCAGCGGCTGCAGCTGCCCGGCAGCGAGCTGGTCTGGGGCGCCGGCGGCATCGCCGATGGAGTGCCGATGCACCTGCGCGAGGCCACGCTGCCCAAGTTCCGACCGGGTGGCATCCTGCTGGTGCACGCCGGTGGCGGTGCGGGCCTGTTCTCGGCGATCATCGGCGGGTGGGCCAACGGGGCGATGGGCTCGGAGCCCGTCACCCGCCTCGTGCACGCCCACCCACACGCCGAAGATCGCGAACTCACCGAAGATCGCGAACTCACCGACCAGAGAGAGGTCTCCCGATGACCAAGATCCTGCTCGATCCCACCGGCGAACGCTCGGCGCCGCATCGCGAACGGTTGCCCCGCCCGGCCACGTTGCACGGGCAGGTGGTAGGCCTGCTGGACATCAGCAAGCCCCGCGGCGACGTGTTCCTCGACCGCCTCGAGCAGCTCCTGGTGGACGCGGGGGTGCACGTGCGCCGCTACCGCAAGCCCACGTTCACCAAGCCGGCGCCCGTCGACCTGCGCCACGAGATCGCCACCCAGTGCACGCTGGTGATCGAGGCCCTCGCCGATTGAGGCAGTTGCACGTCGTGCAGTGTGCACGACATCGTCGATCTCGAGCGCCGGGGCATCCCCGGCGTGTTCGTCGCGTCGGATCAGTTCGTCGAGGCGGCCACCGCTCAGGCGATGGCCCTCGGGTTTCCCCAGGTGGCGAGGGTGTTCACACCGCATCCGGTGCAGGACCGCACCGATGACGAGATGCGGGCCTACGCTGAGCAGGTCTACGCAGCCGTCCTGGCGGCTCTCGTGGGCTGAACGTACGGTTCACCGGGTCAAGATCCGGGCACTCTGGCCGATACACCAACAGCAGTCGCGGGCACCAACCGACTGGGAGTCATCGTCTTGAAGAAGTACGCACTTCGCTGCACCGCAGCACTGATCGTCAGCACCACCGTCCCCGCACTCGTGCCGGCCGCAACGCCAACCGCGTCGGCGGTCTCGTGCACGGTCCTCACGAAGAACCTGCAGCCGGGCACGACCCACGCGGAGATCCCGTGTGTGGAGTCGCGCTTGATCGAGCTGGGATTCAACAGCATCACCGGCCCCGACACCCTGTACGGCACCACCAGCGTGAACGCAGTGAAGGCGTTCCAGTCCAGCCGCGGGTTGTACCCCGACGGCATCCTCACATCGGTCACGGCCCGCCAGCTGGGCCTGCGCGGCGCGCTGCCCGGGCCGGAGGCGCCGCGGGTCACCGTCATCGGCGACTCCACCTCGGCGGCCATGCGCTGGTACGACGAGGCGAACAACAACACCGTCCGCTACGACGCGATGGGCACCACCTACGACCTGCAGTGGTCGATCGAGAGCTGCCGCCGGCTGGTCAGCACCAGCTGCGTCGGCCGCACCGACCCGGGCACCGGCCTGCAGTGGCGGCCGGTCAGCACCTTGCCGCTGATGCAGACCACGCTCGCCGGCAAGCTGGGCGAGGCGCTGGTGATCATGGCCGGCTACGACGACACCACCATCGCCAACGCGATCGACCCGATCATGGCCGAGGCCAAGCTGCAGGGCGTGGCCAAGGTGTACTGGCTGAACTACCGGCTGACGAACGCCTACAACGGCGCATATCAGGGCTACTACACCACCCACAACGCCAACCTGCAGGC
>JAUSLQ010000185.1 GCA_030645675.1 Actinomycetota bacterium
CGCCCGCAGCGCCGGCCGCGCCCGCAGCGCAGGCCGCGGCTGCCCCTGCCGGCGGCAGCCTGGTGGCAATCGCAGCCAGCCGCTGGGTCACCGACATCAAGCCGACGCTGAAGGGCTTCGCTCGCGCTGTGTACTCCAACACGACGATGCTCGGCGACCGCAACGGGGTGCTCACGCTCGGCGTCTCGAACGAACCTCATCGGGTGAAGTGCGGCGAGCACCGCCGCGACGTGGAGGCCGCGATCGCGGCCGTGGTGGGTGGCAAGGTGGCCGTGCAGCTGGTGGTGCACGGCGCTGCCGACGACCACGACGAGCCGGTCGACACCAGCGGCGACACCGACAACGTGGTGCCGATGAGGCGCTCTGCGCCGCCGCCCCCCGACGAGGAGATCGACCTCGACGAGCTGGTCGACGTGCCGGCAGAGGCGGTGGTGTCGCCGCTCGAGCGCCTCACCCAGGCGTTCCCCGGCTCGAAGCTGGTCGACGAGTAGCTCATGGCCGTCTATACGCCTCCCGTCCAGACGCTGATCGACGAGCTGGGCCGCCTGCCCGGTGTCGGCCCCAAGTCGGCCCAGCGCATCGCGTTCCACCTGCTGAAGATCCCGGCCGACGATGTCGCCCGGCTGGCTGTGGCCATCACCGAGGCCAAGGCGCGGGTGCGGTTCTGCGCCCGTTGCTGGAACTTCGCCGAGGGCGAGCTGTGCCCGATCTGCCTCGACGACCGCCGCGACAGCAGCGTGCTGTGCGTGGTGGAAGAGTCGCGCGACATCGTCGCGGTGGAGAAGACCGGCGAGTTCAGGGGTCGCTACCACGTACTGCTGGGAGCGATGAGCCCGCTGGAGGGCATCGGCCCGGAGCAGCTGAAGATGAAGGAGCTGTTCGCCCGCATCGAGCCGGAAGACGTGCAGGAGGTCATCCTGTGCACGAACCCGAACACAGAGGGCGAAGTGACGGCGATGTACATCGCCCGCATGATGAAGCCGTTCGGCGTCAAGGTCACTCGCATCGCCAGCGGCCTGCCCGTGGGCGGCGACCTGGAGTACGCCGACGAACTCACCCTCGGCCGCGCCCTCGAAGGCCGCCGCGACGTCACCGCCTGACCGCCACCCTCCGCGAACTTAAGTTCCAGGAACGAGCGTGGGCTTCAGGTGGCGACGGGGGACATCAGCCGAAAAATACTACTGGGGTACCACTCCTGGACCTGGTAGCGGGCGGACGGGCCAGCTCCAGAGGTGGTACCCCAGATCTGTGACGCTCGTGGCTCAGCGCTTCGTGGAAGCTGCCGGGAATCACGTGCGTGTATGTTGCGGTTACATTACGACGACCCTCTGAATATGTCAACCCCCGTCACAATCTTTCTCGAATCGTCATCATTCTTCGATTCCTGGGTGGGTCGGTGTCAGAAACGGGGCTGTCCCGTCCCCGAGAAGGGAACAGAACAGCCCCGGAACGGGCCGTGCGGGCGAATGCCGGCTGCAGTGCGTCAGAGCGGGCGAATGCCGGCTGCAGTGCGTCAGACCGTGCGAACGATCAGGGCATCGCCCTGGCCGCCGCCGCCGCACAGTGCCGCAGCACCCATGCCGCCGCCACGGCGGCGCAGCTCGTGCAGCAGCGTCAGCGCGAGGCGGTTGCCGCTCATGCCGATCGGGTGACCGAGGGCGATGGCGCCGCCGTTGACGTTGACGATGTCGTCGGTGATGCCGAGGTGGGCCATCGAGGCGATGCCGACGGCAGCGAACGCCTCGTTGATCTCGAACAGCGACAGATCGGCGATGGACCTGCCGGCGCGGGCGAGTGCCGCGTTGATCGCATTGCTCGGCTGGTGCAGCAGCGACGCATTGTCGGGCCCGGCCACCATGCCGTAGCTGACGAACTGACCGAGCGGGGTGACGCCGCGGGCGTTCACTGCCTTCTCGCTCATGATCACCAGGGCCGAGCCACCGTCGCTGATCTGCGAGGCGTTGGCAGCGGTGATGGTGCCGTCCTTGGTGAACGCCGGCTTGAGACCGGCCAGCGACTCCATGGTCGTGCCCGGGCGCACGCCTTCGTCGGTCTCCACCAGCAGCGGGTCGCCCTTGCGCTGGGAGATGGCCACCGGCACGATCTCGTCGGCGAAGCGGCCGTCCTTGATCGCGTTGGCGGCGCGCTCGTTGCTCTTCATCGCAGCCTCGTCCTGCTGATCGCGCGTGATCGCGCCGGCGTTGTACATCTCGGTACTGGTGCCCATCGCGCACACGTCGAACGCGCAGAACAGGCCGTCCTTCAGGATCGCGTCGGCCAGCTCGGTGTTGCCGTAGCGGAAGCCGCCGCGAGCACCGACGGCGAGGTACGGCGCGTTGGTCATGCTCTCCATGCCGCCGGCGACGACGATGTCGGCCTCACCCGCCATGATCATCTGGTTGGCGAGGTAGATGCTGTTGAGGCCGCTGAGGCACACCTTGTTGATGTTGACCGACGGCACGCTCATCGGGATGCCGGCCTTCACCGCGGCCTGGCGCGAGGGCACCTGGCCCTGGCCGGCCATCAGCACCTGGCCCATGATCACGTGCTCGACCTCTTCCGGGGCCACCCCGGCGCGCTCGAGGGCAGCCTTGATGGCGAAGCCGCCGAGATCGGCGGCGCTGAACGAGGCGAGTGCGCCGCTCATCTTGCCGATCGGGGTGCGGGCGCCGGCGACGATGTAGGAACCAGACATGAGATGACCTCTCGGGGTGTGAGCTGGGGTGTGAGCTGGGGTGTGAGCTGGGAGGGCGGCGGTTCGCGCGACACAACCACGGCGAACGGCGTTCCTCAGCGTATTCCTCCCGGGTTACCACGCGGTAATGCGAGAGACTGTGGGCGATGGCAGCGAGCGACGACCCCTCCCTGGTCCGTCGCGCGCAACGTGTCGACATCGCCCGCGCGCTGCCGTTGGGAGTGCTGCTGCCCCTGGAGTCGTCGCTGCTCGTCACCGTCGCCTTGAAGCACTTCGACGCGCCGGGGTGGGTGAAGGGTGTGGTGGCCGCGGCCAACGGCTTCGGCCTGCTGGCCAGCCCGCTCGTGACATCGCTGGCCCGGCGCACGGGGCGGCCGGTGATGCTGACCGTGGCCGCGCTGTCGTTCATCGGCACGTTGGGCTTCCTCGGGGCGATGGTCGACACCCTGCCGTTGTTCGTGATCGGCTCGGTGGTCGGCATCGGCGCCCTGAACGCCATGTACCCGTTGGTGACGGTGGCCTACGAGCGCAACTTCCCGGCCCACGAGCTGGGCCGGCGCGTGGGCCGTGGCATGGCGCTGAAGGTGCTCGTGTCGGCCGTGGTGGCGCTGGGCATGGGCGCCTACCTGCGCGACGATCCGGGCCGCTGGTGGGTGGTGCTGCTGGCGGGCGCGGCCGCCAGCGCGGCCCTGATCGTGCTCCACGCGCAGGTGCCCAGCGACCCCTTGCCGCGTGTGCCCGGCATGCGCACTTCGGCCCTTCCGCACTTCGGCCTGCTGCGCGACGATCGGCGCCTCCGGCTGACACTGACGGCCTGGATGCTGATGGGCTTCGGCAACCTGATGCTGTTGCCGCTGAGGGTGGAGTACCTGGGCAGCGAGCGCTACGGCATCAACGCCGACGCCGCCAAGATCGCCGTGCTCACCGTGGTGGTGCCCTCGTTGGTGCGCCTACTGGCGATGCCGCTGTTCGGATGGGTGTTCGACCGGCTCAGCTTCTTCGCGTCGCGCATCCTGGTGAACGTCTTGTTCGCCCTCTACGTGGCTGCGTTCTTCACCGGGCGCAGTGACGTGGGGCTGATGGTGGGTGCCGTCGTGCTGGGCGTGGGCAGCGCCGGCGGCGACCTGATGTGGAGCCTGTGGGTCACCAAGTTCGCCCCCGCCGGGCGCACCGCCGACTACATGGGCCTGCACACGTTCTTCACCGGCATCCGCGCCGCGACCGCGCCGATCCTCGCGTTCGCCATCGTCGGCCACGTCTCGCTGGCCACGGTTGCCCTCGTGTCGGCCGGGCTGATGGTGGCGGCCTCGTTGGTGCTCGTGCCCGAGGCGCGCGCCGAACGCAACGCGCGTCTGGCCGTCGTCTTCGACTGACGGTGAGCGGGCGGCGCGGCTCGCGTGGCGCGACTGCCAGCGGCGAGGCTCAGGGCACGGCGACCGTGAACGTCTGGCACGGTGGGCTGGCGGCGACGGCCCCACCCCACCCCAGCACCTGGGCGCACACGGTGTAGTTGCCGGCGGCCAGTGTGAACACGGTGTCGATGCCATGGAACGGCCCGACGCCGGCGGGCATGCCGCCGCGCGAGGTGCGAGCGGAGATGGTGCGTGTGACCACCACAGCACCTCCGGTGTGCGACACGGTCAGCCGCGCGGGCACCGGCAGGTCGAAGTCGGGCAGCAACGCGTGGCCGGTGATGGTGACCCGGTTGCCCGCGACCACTGGCGCGTCGAGCAGCCCGGAGGGGATGCCCCCGGGGCGCTGCGGGGCCACGCCGGCGAGCTGCTGGTACACGTCGGCGGTCTCGTACCCGAACGCCCAGATCGCAATGCCGCTCCAGCCGGCGGCGAGGGCCGCGTCGGCGTGCTGGCGCACGGTGACGCCGTCGGGCACGTAGACGGTGTGCTGCACCGTGCAAGTGACGGGTGCGCTGGGGGGCTGCAACCGCAAGGCCGGCTGCAGACCGCCTGGGTTCGCCGGCAGGTTGCCGTTCGGGACGGTGGTGGACGGCGGCGGGTACACCGGTGGCGTGATCGGCCCGGTGCGCGGCCCGGTGACCACCTGGGTCCATCCGAAGGTCAGTTCGCCCGACACGTGGCGGGTGGGCGTCACGTGGTGCAGCGCGGCCAGCGGCGCGGTCTCGTCCATCGTGATGCTGTCGCGGTACAGCGCGCCGTCGGGGCAGATCTCGTTGCCGAACTTCTGCGTGGCCCAGTGGCGGCCATAGGCCGGCACGCCCAACTGCAGCTTCTGTGTGGGCACGCGTGTGCTGCTGTAGGCGATGACCGAGTTCACCCACGACATCGGCGAGATCGGTCCCGGCGCCGACACGCTCCAGTCGTAGACCATGAACCGCAGCCGGTCGACGTCGGCGGCGATCTGGTCCTGCGCGTACACGGTGTAGCCCGACGCGCCGTCGTTCCACACCGGCGGGATGGTGACGCTGAGCAGCTTGCCCTGCGCGTGCAACGCCACGCCCACCTCGCGCACGAAGCTGACCCAGTTGGGGGTGATCGCCGGCCACTGGGCGCGGGTGTTGCCGAACGCGAACACCTCGTAGTCGAGGTCGATGCCGTCGTAGTTCTTGGACACCACGAGATCGACGATGCGCTGCACGTGCTGCCCGCGTGTGACCGCGTTGGCGAGGATGCCGCTCATCACACCGGCGGCCGTGCTGTCGAAGATCGTGGGGATGACGGGAAGGCCCTGGGCGCGTGCGGCGTCGACCGTGCTCTGCAAGCTGGTGGCCGAGCCGAGAGTGGTGATCGTGCCGTTGTCGGCCGTGCCGTACCACAGCATCGACACGTCGTTCAGCAGCGGTGCGATGCCGGCGTCGTTGATCACCGCCCGCCCGGGCGCGCCGCCCCAGTAGGGCACCCAACCGCTGACGAAGCGGTTGGGCTGGCAGGCCGACAGCACCAGGGCTGCGACCGCGAAGACCCAGCGGGTGCGGGTGGCCACACGGTCAGGCTAGTGGTGCCGCCCGCCGCCGGGGCCGCGGGCCCTGCCGGAGGGGGGCGCGGGGCCTGGGGGCGCGGGGCCTGTGCGTCAGCGTTCTTCGATGACCACGCTGAGGATGTCGATCGGTTCCAGCGGCGGCCCGTCCGCCGGGTTGCTGATCGCCTCGAGGGCGGCGACCATGCTCAGGTCGTTGTCGTCGACCTGCCCGAACAGGGTGTAGTTCGGGTCGAGCATCGTGCCGTCGTCGCCGGTGATGATGAAGAACTGGCTGCCGTTGGTGTTCGGTCCGTGGTTGGCCATCGCCACCGACCCGATGCGGTAGGGCTCGATCTGCGCCAGTTCGTCGACGAACTCGTAGCCCGGCCCGCCGGTGCCGGTGCCCGTGGGGTCGCCGCACTGCACCACGAAGTGCTGGACGGCGCGGTGGCAGGTGGTGTCGTCGAAGTAGTGGAAGCGGGCGAGGTTGACGAAGCTGTTGACGGTGATCGGTGCGATGTCGGGGCGCAACACCACCCGCAGGGTGCCGTGGTTCGTCTCGATGACCGCGGTGTAGACCACGCCGGCTTCCAGGCACATCGCCGGGCCTTCGGCGAACTCCACCTTCGGCACGCTGCTCCCTTCGGGCGGGGCGCACTCGCCAGTGCCATCGGGAATGCTGGCGTCGCCCAGCGTCGGGTCGCCCAGCGTCGGGTCGGCTCCGGGCAAGCCGTCGTTTGCGTCGGCGACACCGGTGGTCTGGGTGGCCGCGGGGGTGTCGTCGCCGCACGCGGCCACCAGGCCCGCGCTGGCGATCACGAAGATCATCTGTCGTAGGGTCGGGCGGTGCATCCCGCGACTGTGCCACGCAGCGGCGGTTCGCCTGCGTCACCTACCCGTCGGTAACCTCGGCACATGCAGCACATCCTCGACGCCATCCAGTCCGGTGCCAGCGCCGCCGAGATCGACCACCTGGCCATCCCCGAGGCCTACCGGGCCGTGCACGTGCTGAAGGCCGAGCAAGACATGTGGAAGGGCGTGCCCTCCAAGCAGAAGGACCCGCGGCAGAGCCTGCACGTTGGCGAGGTGCCCACGCCCGAGCTGGCACCCGACGAGGTGTACGTGGCGGTGATGGCCAGCAGCATCAACTTCAACACGGTGTGGAGCAGCATCTTCGAGCCGGTCAGCACGTTCGGGCCGATGGCTCGCCTGGCTCGCGAAAGCGAGTGGGCGGTGCGCCACGACCGGCCGTACCAGGTGGTGGGCAGCGACGCCTCGGGCGTGGTGCTGAAGGTGGGCACGGCCGTGCGCAACTGGAAGCCGGGCGATCGTGTGACCGTCCACTGCAACCACGTCGACGATCAGGACCAGAGCGCCCACAACGACTCGATGATGGCCGCCAACCAGCGCATCTGGGGTTACGAGACCAACTTCGGCGGCCTCGCCGACATGGCCGTGGTGAAGGCCAACCAGCTGATGCCCAAGCCCGCCCACCTGACGTGGGAGGAAGCCGCGGTGAACGCGCTGTGCAA
>JAUSLQ010000188.1 GCA_030645675.1 Actinomycetota bacterium
AGCTTCACCCACTGACATGGACGCGACCGAGCCATCACACCCCAGGGGGTATGCTGCGGGTATGCAACTGCCCGAAGACACCACCGCCGACCTGTTGCGCCGCCTTGCCCGCATCGAGGGCCAGGTGCGCGGCGTGCAAGCCATGCTGCGTGACGGTAGGGAATGCCGCGAGATCGTCGCTCAGCTGTCTGCCGCCGGCAAGGCACTCGACCAGGTGGGCTTCAAGATGCTGGCAACCGGCATGGCCGCGTGCCTCGCCCACCCCGAGGTGGCGGAGGCATCGGGCTTCGACCTCGACGAGGTCGAGCGCCTGTTCCTGAAGCTGGCCTGACAACCCACGCACCCCTCGGAGGGGAGGTCGTCAGGCGACGATGTTCACCATCCGGCCGGGCACCACGATGATCTTCTTCGGGGTGCCGCCGGCCAATGCCGCCACGACCTTCTCATCGGCCATCGCGGTCGCTTCCACCGCCGTTGCATCGGCGTCGGCAGCGACCGTGATGCGGCCGCGCACCTTGCCGTTGATCTGCACCGGGTACTCGACGGTGTCGGCCACCAGCATCGCCGGGTCGAACTCGGGGAACGGCTCGTAGGTGATCGAGGTGGTGTGACCCAGTGCCGACCACAGCTCTTCTGCAGCGTGGGGAGCCAGCGGGGCCAGCATCTTCACCAGCGGCTCGGCCATGTCGGCCGGGCAGCCGCCCAGCTTGGTGAGGTGGTTGTTGAACTCGATCAGCTTGGCGATGGCTGTGTTGAAGCGCAGGTTGTCCAGCTCTTCACGCACACCGGCGACGGTGCGGTGCAGCAAGCGAACCGTGTCGTTGGGCGTTGCCGTGTCGTTGCCGGCGGGCTCGGCCAGCAGACGGGCCGCACCGGTGTCTTCGTCGATCACGTTGCGCCACACCCGCTGCAGGAAGCGGTACACGCCGACGACGTCCTTGCTCTCCCACGGGCGCGACGCATCGAGCGGGCCCATGCTCATCAGGTAGAGGCGCAGCGTGTCGGCGCCGTACAGCGCGCACATCTCGTCGGGGTCGATGGCGTTCCTGAGGCTCTTGCCCATCTTGCCGTACTCGCGGGCCACCGGCCTGCCCTGGTACGTGTAGCCACCGTCGGCGGCCTGCACCTCGGTGGCCTCTACGTACATGCCGCGCTCGTCCTGGTAGGCGGCGGCAAGGATGTAGCCCTGGTTGAACAGCCGATGGAACGGCTCGACCGAGCTGACGTGCCCGAGGTCGAACAGCACCTTGTGCCAGAAGCGGGCGTACAGCAGGTGGAGCACCGCGTGCTCGACGCCACCGACGTACAGATCCACACCACCGGAGTCGCCCGGTGCCTGCGGGCCCATCCAGTAGGCCTCGTTCGCCGGATCGACGAAGGCCTGGTCGTTGGTGGGGTCGATGTAGCGCATCTCGTACCAGCAGCTGCCGGCCCACTGCGGCATCACGTTGGTGTCGCGGCGGTAGGTCTGCATGCCGTCGCCCAGATCGAGCTGCACTTCCACCCAGTCGCCCAGGCGATCCAGAGGGCTCTCCGGGTTGCTCATCGCGTCGTCGGGGTCGAACGTGCGCGGTGAGAACTGATCGGTCTCGGGCAGCAGCACGGGCAGCGCCTGGGCCGGCAGTGCGTGCGGGTTTCCTTCGGCGTCGTACACGATGGGGAACGGCTCGCCCCAGTAGCGCTGGCGGCTGAACAGCCAGTCGCGCAACTTGTAGGTGATGGTCGCCTCGCCGTGACCGTGCGCGGCCAGCCACTCGTTGATCAGGTGGATGCCCTCGGCCTTCGTCGTCACGCTGTGCAGATCCAGCGACTCGTTGGCGCTGTTGACGTAGGGCGCGTCGCCCACGAACGCGTCGGCCCATGTCGTGGTGTCGGTGCCGCGCCCGTCGGTGGGGTCTTGGATGGCGACGATGTCCAGCCCGAACTTGCGGGCGAACTCGAAGTCGCGCTGGTCGCCGCAGGGCACGGCCATGATGGCGCCGGTGCCGTAGCCCATCAGCACGTAGTCGGCGATCCAGACCGGGATCTGGGCGCCGTTCAGCGGGTTGATCGCGTACGAGCCGGTGAACACGCCGGTCTTCTCGCGGCCCTCGTTCTGGCGGTCGAAGTCGTCCTTCGCGGCTGCGCCGGCGCGGTACTGGGCGATGGCCGCCGACTGCTCGGCGGTGGTGAGCGAATCGACCAGCGGGTGTTCGGGGGCCAGCACCATGAACGTGGCGCCGAAGAGGGTGTCGGGGCGGGTGGTGAACACGGTGATGCGCCCGGCAGGAGTCGGCGAGGGGTCGCCCACCAGCGGCACGTCGAAGTGCACCGTGGCGCCGTCGCTACGGCCGATCCAGTTGCGCTGCATGGCCTTGATCGCGTCGGTCCAGTCGAGCAGCTCCAGGTCGTCGATCAATCGATCGGCGTAAGTGGTGATGCGCATCATCCACTGGCGCATGTTGCGCTTGAACACGGGGAAGTTGCCGCGATCGCTGCGGCCGTCGGCGGTGACCTCTTCGTTGGCCACGACGGTGCCCAGACCGGGGCACCAGTTCACCGGTGCGTCGCTGACATAGGCGAGCCGCCAGGTGTCCAGCTCGCGGCGGCGCTCGGCGGAAGTCATCGAGGCCCAGTCGCCCGAGCGCGCCGCGCGTGTGCCCGCGTCGAGCTCGGCGACCAGTTCGTCGATCCGGCGAGCCTTCTTCACCTCGGGGTCGAACCAGGCGTTGAAGATCTGCAGGAAGATCCACTGCGTCCAGCGGTAGTACTCGGGGTCGGTGGTGCTGATGCTGCGCTGCCGGTCGTGGCTGAGGCCCAGGCGGCGGAGTTGCTTGCGGATGTTGGCGATGTTCTGGTTGGTGGTGATGGCCGGGTGCTGCCCGGTCTGCACCGCGTACTGCTCGGCGGGCAGGCCGAACGCGTCGAAGCCCATTGTGTACAACACGTTGTGACCGGACATGCGCATGTACCGGGCGTACATGTCGGTGGCGGTGAAGCCCAGCGGGTGGCCCATGTGCAGGCCTGCGCCGCTGGGGTACGGGAACATGTCGAGGATGAACTTCTTCGGCCGGCTGGTCATGCCGGCGGAACGGGCGGGGTCGGCCAGCGGGCCCACCGGGTTGGGCGTGTTGAACGTGCCCTCGGCATCCCAACGGTCGTGCCACTTCGCCTCGATCTGCTGGGCGAGCGCGCCCGTGTAGCGGAACGGAGGGGTGTCGGTGGCGGGACCGTCGGTGGCAGGGGCGTTTCCAGTGGCGTTCATGGCGGCTCGATTCTACGAGCGGCCGATCCAGACGGCCCGTTCTTTCCCGCACTACCGTGAGGGTTCATGACCGGCACCGATTCGATCATCAGCCGCCTGATCGCCGCCGCCGACCGGCCGACGGGTGTGCGTTTCGTGGGGCACAGCGTGGCGCCCACCGATGGCGACCCCTTTGCGTCGTGGGCGCAGATCCACGACGAGGCGCGTGCCGTGGGCGCGGCGCTGCAGGCCCGCGGCCTGGTACCAGGCGACCACGTGGCCATCCTCGGCCCCACGTCGCGGCCGCTGATGACCATCATCCAGGGCTGCTGGCTGGCCGGCTGCGCCAGCATGGTGCTGCCGCTGCCGATGCGCATGGGTTCGCTGGAATCGTTCGTGGAGAGCACGCGTGCCCGCATCCGCCACGGCGACGCGAAGCTGATCCTGATCGACGACATGCTGGCGGCGTTCTACGAATCGGCTCCGGGCGACCCGCCGATCGAGCTGATGGGCGCGGTGATGCCGGGCAACCCCGGCGTGCCCAGCGGCGACCGGCTGGAGCTGCCGGCCGCCGACCCTGAGCGGTTGGTGATCCTGCAGTACACCAGCGGTAGTACCAGCGAACCGAAGGGGGTGATGATCCCCGATCGCGTGCTGCGGGCCAACCTCGATGCCTCGTGCGAGGCCGCCGAGCTGAGCCTCGACGAGGTGATGGTCAGCTGGCTGCCGCTGTACCACGACATGGGCCTGGTGGGTTTCCTGTCGTTGCCGATGACCAGAGGTGTGCAGCTGGTGCAGGCGGCGCCGCAAGACTTCATGGCCAAGCCGGGCAACTGGATGCAGTGGATCAGCGACTACCGGGGCACCGCCACTGCCGGCCCGAACTTCGCCTGGGTGCTGGCGACCCGTGCCCTCGGCCGCATGCACGGCCTCGACCTGTCGTCGCTGACGCTCGCACTCAGCGGCGCCGAGCCGGTCGACCCCGACGCTGTGGAAGCGTTCGTGCGCGCCGCCGCGCCCTTCGGCTTCGAGCCGGGCAGCGTGTTCCCTGCCTTCGGCATGGCCGAGGTGGCCATCGGTGGTGTGTTCCCTCGCCGCCACCGCGGCATGCTCACCGACTCGGTCGACCGCGAGCACCTGGAGCGCGAACGCGTGGCCAAGCCGTTGCTGCTGGCCGACGCCCACGAAGATCTGGAGGTGCGCCGCCTGCCGCTGCTGGGCGCCGCCGTGCCGGGGCTGGAGATGAAGGTGGTGAACCCCGACACGTGGGAGGAGCTGCCCGAACGGCACGTGGGCGAGCTGCTGCTGCGCGGCACGTCGGTGACCCCTGGCTACTACAAGCGGCCCGATGCCACCTCTGCGCTGTTCCACGACGGGTGGCTGTGCACCGGCGATCTGGCCTACGTGGTCGACGGCGAGCTGGTGCTGTGCGGGCGCATCAAGGACGTCATCATCGTCGGCGGCCGCAACGTGTTCCCGGAAGACATCGAGCGGGCGGTGGGCGTGCTCGACGGCGTGCGCGCCGGCAACGTCATCGCGTTCGGTGTCGACGGCTACAAGGGCAAGGAGAGCGTGGTGGTGGTTGCCGAGGTGCGCGCCGACGACCTGGATGCGGTTCGTCAGACTGTGCACCACCGCACCCTCGACGTGTGCGGCCTGCCCCCGCGCGACGTGATGCTGGTGAAAGCGGGCACGCTGCCGAAGACGTCGTCCGGCAAGCTGCAGCGCGCCAAGTGCCGCGAGCTCTACCTCGACGAAGACCTCGAACTCGCCTGACGCAGTCCGCAGGCCGCCCAGCGCGCCCAGCGCGCCCAGCGCGCCCAGCGCGCCCAGCGCGCCCAGCGCGCCCAGAACTTTTTTAAGTTCGGTCGTAGAACTTAAGTTCGGTCGTAGAACTTAAGTTCGGTCGTAGAACTTAAGTTCGGTCGTAGAACTTAAGTTCGGTCGTAGAAC
>JAUSLQ010000194.1 GCA_030645675.1 Actinomycetota bacterium
TCCTGATCGGCGATCGGTGGTTCCTCGTCGGCGATCCTTGGCTGGACCACGGAAGCGCATAAGACTGTCACCACCGGCCACGCCGGGTACCAGTTTCACCGGCATCACCGGTGACCAGGTGCCCACCCGCTGATCTGCGGACGGTTCTTCGCCTTGGCCGTGGTGGCGCAGGGCGCGCACCGACGCGCTGGCCGCGGGTGCGACGACAGCGACCGGGAACGGTCCTCCCCGGTGAGGGCGGCGGCGGGCGGTGTCACTGCTTCGTGGGGCGGTAGCCCTTTCCGTCGAAGACGAAGTGCTCGGCACGTTCGGTGAGGCGCTCGGCGATGACCTGCGCGTTGAGCGCGTCTGGGAACACCTTGGGCCAGTCCTTGAAGGGCCGGTTGGTGGTGATGCAGGTCGAGCGGCGGTAGTCGTAGCGCTCGGAGATGACCTGGAAGGCGAGCTTGGCCTGGGTTGGGTCCATGGCGAGGATCGCGAAGTCGTCGATGACGAGGAAGTCGGCGCGCACGTAGCGGCGCAAGGTGCGCTCGAGCTGGCCGTGGACCTCGGCGCCGGAGAGATCGTTGAGCATGCGCGTGGCGCTGGTCACTACGACGCGGCGTTCGCCTTGGCATGCGCGGTACGCGAGGGCGCGGGCGAGGAACGTCTTGCCGGTGCCGGGCAGGCCGATGAAGAGCGGGTTGACGCCCTTGCCGAGGAAGGTGAGGTCGTGAAGGGCGAGGTAGCGGACCCGGCACTTCTTGCGGTAGGTGTCGAAGTCGAAGTCGAAGCCGTCGACGGTGTTGACCTCGGGGAAGCGAGCGCCTTGAACCCGACGGTGGACGGCGCGCTTGAGCCGGCTGGCGCGTTCCTCGTCGCAGAGCCGGTGCAGCACGTCGAGCGCGGTGAGGTTGTCTTTGGCGGCGTGGTCGAGCAGCGGAGCGACGTGCTCGGCCATGCCGGACAGCTTGAGGTTGCGCAACTTCTGGAGCAGCAGGTCGAGGTTGTCGTCGTCACGCTTCATGGCTTCCCTCGGGGGTGATGGGTGGGTCGCCGGGGTCGCGGGTCATCGGCGTCGGGACGAGCTGGTCGTAGAGGTCGTAGACGGAGAGGTCCGGCTCGCGGAACGACAGCGCATCGAGGACCGGATCGCCGAGCCGCAGTGGCGCTGGCGCCGGGCTGAGGCCGCGCTTGTGGCGCAGGACGTACTCGACGTACTCGGCGCCGACGTGGCCGGTGGCCATCACCTCGGCCACGGCGCCGCGGGTGGCGATCTCGCCGAAGAGCTCGACGAGGAAGATCAACCGCTGGGTCTCGCGCTGGACCGAGCGATGGCCGGCGGCGAAGGTCTTGAAGTAGGTGACGCCAGTCTGGCCTAGGCCGACCAGGCCGGGTGGCATGCTGCCGGCCGCGGCCCGCGGCTTCTGCTCGAGGAGGCCGTCGCGATGCGAGGGATGCTCGATGTCCTCGCCGACGTTCCACGAGCGGCGATGGGCCGCGACCTGCTTGGGGCCGAGGAAGACGGCGACGGTCTCGTCGTTGGCGCGCACCAGCACCCGCTGGCCGACCAACCGCCAGGGCACGCTGTAGCGATTCCGGTCGAGCGTGACGCGGAACATCTTGGTCACCTCGTTGGTGTCGACGTCGTCGGTGTCGAAGGCCGTGGCGGGCAGCGGCTTGAGGTGGTGCTGCTCGACGTGCTGGAAGACGAGCGCCGGAACCTTGCCGGTGTCCTCGTGAACCCGGTGATTGGCAACGTCGTCGCGCCATCGCGTGGCCTGAACATTGAGATCCATCAGGTCGACGAAGCGGCGACCGGGCCAGAAGCGACTGCGAACGAAGCCAATCGGCCGCTCCACGCGCCCCTTCTCGTTCCCCTTCCTGACGTTGCACGCAACGACCGCGAACCCGCGCGCTCGGGCGTACTCGAGGAAGCGATGATTGAAGACCGTGGCCTGCGCCGTGTGCGAGAGGACGACCGTCTTCATATTATCGAAGATGTCGGCGACGGCGACGCCGCCAAAGAACCGGAGCCCCCGCTCCATGCAGCGCAGGAAGGAGCCCATAGCCTGACTGAGCACGAACTCGATGTAGAGATATCGCGAGTGACAAGCAACCATGACAAAGGCGCTGACCCGGCGGGGGCAGCCCGGCAGCGCGAAGCCGAAGTCGGCCCAGTCGATCTGGAACGCGGAGCCGGGCGCGAAGTCGAGGGTGAGAAAGGCCTCGCGCGATGGCCGCGGCCGCAGCGCCCGGACGCGTTCGCGCACGATGGTGATGCCGCTCGAGTAGCCGAGCGGGCGCAGGCGCTCCAGCACCGTGGTCGCCTTCATCTCGGGCGTGTCGGCGAGGAGGCGGCGGATGTCGGCGTCGTAGAGGTCGACGATCGACCCTCGCGCCGGTGGCGGGTTCGGCGGCGACGGCCGCCGCTGCCCGAGCAGCCGCCGCACCGTGTCGCGCGCGATGTGCAGCTGACGCGAGATGGCGCGGATCGACCTCCCCTCGAGGAGCCGCAACCGCAGCACCTCGGCCAAGTGGATCG
Organism: Actinomycetota bacterium; assembly: GCA_030645675.1. Classification (GTDB taxonomy): domain Bacteria; phylum Actinomycetota; class Acidimicrobiia; order Acidimicrobiales; family Ilumatobacteraceae; genus UBA668. Next base: position 2,525 of record JAUSLQ010000194.1, read on the forward strand.
CCGCTCGTTCGTCCTTGGCGAGCTGCGCGGCGAGGTCCTGGGCCATGCCGGGCAGGCGCGTCACCGCTCACCGCCGTTCGGGACCAGGTGAAGTTGCCGCAGGTCGGCGAAGTCGCCGACTCCGCGCAGTCGGGCCCCGCGTCGGCGGCGGGCCCCGCGCTCGATCACGCTGACCTCGTAGTAGATCGAGCACCGGCCGATGCCCAACTCGTCGGTGAGGCCGAGGCAGAAGCCCGCGTCCTGGGCGGCCACAGACAGCACAACGTGCAGGCGGGTGTCGAACAAGAGGGCCAACCCCTCGAGGAACACACGCGCCGACTGCTCGTGCCGCAGCTGCGAGGGCGGCGGCAAGATCGCCCGGAGCAGCTCGTCGGGGCCGTGGCTCACCACCACGCGTGTCCACTTCGTCGACGGCGACAGCACCACTTTGTACGATTCCATCCATGTTCCTCTCGCCGCCGGTCACCAGCACGCCCTCGACGAGCGCGATCGGACTGCACGGCGGAGAGCATTCAGCACGAACCGCAACTTCTTCTCGACGTGCATCACGAACACGCTCGGCTTCCGCGGACTTCCGCGCCCGCCGAGCGCGCTGCTGGTCTCGCTGGTCCTGCCGACCGTCGTCGCCAAGGCTCCGCTGGTGGCGAGCGCTTGCCAGCCGATGGCTGGCCGCGAGGCCGAACACGCTGCACGCCTCGGTGCAGTACACCTGCCCGTGATAGTCGGCGCGGCAGACGCCGAACGCCCCCGCGCACCACGCGCAGTCCAGGTCGTAGAGGGGAACAGGGCCGCGGTCGTCCATCCGGAGATGCGGACGGACAAGAACTGGACGGCGACCTCCGGCCGACCGAGACTACGGCCGTACGGTCTTCCGCGATCTGTACGTGAGGGCTCGGGTGGCAACCCGGGCCCTCTTCTTCATCTTCCGCGCGGCCGATCTAGCCATGCCCGGCCAGCGGGGCGACTTCTTGGCCCCCGGCCCCCGGGACGCGGCCAGGCCGTCGCTGGCTACCCATCGGCGGCCACCCGCCAGGCCCGGGCACCGGCGTCACCGCTGGAAGTGGGCCTCAACCAGGCCGGTGGTGACACGGGCACGCGGCGTGCTCCACCAACAACCAGAAACGGAGACAAGAATCATGAGCAAGTTGTTGCGCGGAGG
>JAUSLQ010000197.1 GCA_030645675.1 Actinomycetota bacterium
CCCTGATCATGACTCCACCGGTCACATTGAGATCAACCCCTGCGAACCTGAACTTGAGATGGGGCCTCAGGGGAGTGTTGACGAACACAGGCGTGAGCTTCTGATGCTTGTCTATTCGGTCGAGCTCATGGATGATCCAGAGCTTGTGGAAGTCAGCTCGCGACGGGTCCACCCAAGGTTGGACCTCATGTACGAGGTCCAGCAGTCGGGGATGGGTGATTCCCCTCAGTTTGTCGCTGAGTTTGCGGTCGTAGACCGAGCGTTCCCGGAAGATTGGAAACTCACGATGACGATGAGCGGGAAGGCCTTGCCACTCACCGACAGCCCAGAGTGCCTGGTCCAGAGCAGACCTCAGACTATGAACGCACTCGCCAATCACCACGCCCCAACGCGGGGCGTCGCCGACGGGTACGGAATCAATTTCGATGACGTGCTCAGTGAGGTCCGCGTTGTGTTCGCAGGAGACGATGTGGCAGTCCTTCTCCAGGAAGGGAGCAGTCATTTCGTTGAGGACGCGTGCGTGTTCCTCGGCGCGAGCCACCTTTGCGACGGCCCCCTCAATTCCCACCCGGTAGCCTCCCGTTCATGAGCGAAGATCGCGAGCCTACGCAGACGACCGTGGCCGGCGAGACGATTCCGGTGCCGACACGCGATGACGTGATGGACGCGTTCCGCAAGGTGGCCAAGTTGCCCGCCCAGCAGGAGGAAGACGACCCTGACGACTAACCGCGATGAAATCGCTCGACTGTTGTACGAAGAGGGCAGCGAGCAACGCAGGATGCAAGAGGAGCGGGTCAGGGAATTGCGTCAACGCGCTACGACCATCACGTCCACCATCGTGTCCGTGGTAGTCATCGCGGTCGGTTTGTCGGGTTCGGGACTCAACCGCGCCTTCGTCGGCATCGCGGGAGTAGCGGTCATGGTCGCCGTGGGCGCGGCCGCTTACGCATTGATGCCACAGAAGGGTTACGTCGCTGGCCCAAACATCGACACGATGCATGAGGTCCAGTACAACCTCAACCATCCGGCCGGGCGGGTGATGCGAGACATCGCCTTGTACCACTTCAGGAACGTCAACATGAACGAGGCCGGTCCTGTAAAGCGCATCACTGATGCTGTGGTGGTGGAACTGGTAGCCGCCGCCGCGGCTGTGTTGTTCGTTCTGCTGGCGTACGTGGTCTAGCCTCCCGCGTCGCATGAGCGACGATCCCACTCCGGCAGCACCGCCACCACCACCGCCACCACCACCGCCCAACGAAGGCGTGCCGCTACGTCGGAGTGACGATCCGCCCCGCGAGACTCGGACTCACTAACGCAGTCGCTTGCGTGCGAGGAGAGAATCCGTCTCAGCCTCAGAGCGGGCGGTACGAGAGGCCTCGCGGCCTCGCCGGAACTGGTCCTGTCGGGCCGCTTCGCAACTCCCGGGTGGAGTTGCCGATGATCGTCTTGAACATCGGCACAGTGTCGAACCGGTGGTTGTAGCGCCAGGCGTACTCGTTGAGGTAGTCCTGCAAGTGCTTGTGCGACACCGAGTGGTACACGCCACGGATGCCGTTCTTGACCAACGACCAGAACCCTTCGATGGTCTGCGTGTGAACGTCTCCGCTCACGTAGACCTTCTCCGAGTGGTTGATGCGGTGATGCCGCTGGAAACGCCCACCGACAGACTGGTACGGCCCGTACTCGTCGGTGAACAACACCGCCGACGGCAGGACGTGCTCCACGACGTGCTGACGGGCATCGGGACGGAACTTGGTCACCGAAGCAATCACTCGCCCACCACGCTCCACGACGCCCGCCACCTTGGCGTGACGGTCAAGGTGGGCAGCACGAGACATGGGCTTGCCGACGCGAGGCTTGCCACCGATCAGCGTCTCGTCGGCCTCAACCTGGCCATCCAGCCGGGTCGTGTCCTGCTCCATCAACTCATGACGGATCAGCTTGCACATGCGCCACGCCGTCTTGTACGTCACGCCTAACTCCCGCTCGATCTGCTTCGCAGAGATGCCGCAACGAGTGCTGGTCATCAGGTACATCGCGTAGAACCACAGCTGCAACGAGGTGGACGACTTGTGGAAGATCGTGCCCGCCGTGGGATGAATGTGCAGACCGCAACCGGTGCAGGTCCACGACTGCCGCTGCTGCTTCGTCTCATACTTGCGAAATACACGCTGCCGGTCGCAATGCGGGCAATTAGCGTGCACTCCATCGGCCGAGTACCGGTTGCGCCACAGCCACTCAAGGCAGGCCGCGTCGTCGGGAAACTCCCGCATGAACTCCATGATGGAGTACTGCGAATCGGACGAATCGGCCCGCTTCGGCTGGTTCCTATCGGTCATTCCCATAGCCGTAACTATACCTACCAGGACTTATACAGTCAAGGGATAATTGCCGAGGGGGGCGGGGTTGGTGGCTTGTGAGACGAACAGGTGTTCGATAAGGTCGCGAACCTCGTATGGGGTTCAACAATCCGAAGATGCCGTGGACACAGCTCGAGCAGCTGCTGTCCGGTCGTCAGAAAGACGGGCGCGCGCCGGGCAGCCCGTCGTGGAACGCCGGTGGCGACGGGCCGGCATGGGGCCGCAAGCGCCAGCCCTACGAGGCCCCACCGCCGGCGACAACAGGGCCCGGCGATGCGGATGTCACCCGCCCGCTGATGCGCCCCGGCGCCGGGCACGTGCCCTACGCCGAGCTGCACTGTCACAGCAACTTCTCGTTCCTCGACGGCGCGTCGCACCCCGAGCAGCTGGCCGAAGAGGCGTCGCGCCTGGGCCTGGAGGCGCTGGCGCTGACCGACCACGACGGCTTCTACGGGGTGGTGCGTTTCGCCGAGGCGGCACGGGCCGTGGGCCTGCCCACCGTGTTCGGTGCCGAGGTCTCGTTGACGGCCACCACCCGTCAGGCGCGCAGCGAGGCCGACACCGTCACCCAGGTGGCCACCGGCCGGGTGCCCGACAGCCACGCCCCCGACCCGCATGCCCAGCACCTGCTCGTGCTGGCCGACGGGCCCACCGGCTACGCGCGGCTGGCCCGCGCGATCAGCCTGGGGCACCTGGCCGGCGAGAAGGGGGCGCCGCAGTTCGCGTTCGACGACCTGGCCGATGCTGTGGCCGGGCATGGCTGGGTGCTCACCGGCTGCCGCAAGGGCCCGGTGCCGGCAGCGCTGATGGCCGACGGCCCGGCGGCCGCGGCCCGCCAGCTGCAGCGGCTGATCAGTGCGTTCGGGCGCGAGCGGGTGCTGGTCGAGCTGTGGGACCACGGCCACCCGCTCGACACGGTACGCAACGATGCGCTGGCCGAGCTGGCGGCCCGTCACGACGTGGGTGTGGTCGCCACCAACAACGTGCACTACGCCACGCCGGCGCAGCGCAAGCTGGCCACTGCAGTGGCAGCGGTGCGGGCGCGGCGCAGCCTCGACGAGCTGGATCCGTGGTTGCCCGCGTCGGCCAGCGCCCACCTGCGCAGCGGGGCCGAGCAGGCTCGTCGGTTCTTGCGCTACCGGGGTGTGGTGCAGCTGGCCGCTGAGGTGGGGCGGGCGGCGGCGTTCGACCTGTCGCTGGTGGCCCCCAACCTGCCGCCGTTCCCCTGCCCGCCCGGCCCCGACGGCGTGCCGCTCAGCGAGATGGCCTACCTGCGCCGGCTGGCCGAGGCCGGTGGCCGCCGCCGCTACGGCGAACGCCCGGCGGCGCACGAAGACCTGTCGCTGCGGGCCCGCGCCTGGCGCACCATCGACCACGAGCTCGGTGTCATCGAGGGCCTCGGGTTCGCCGGCTACTTCCTGGTGGTGTGGGATCTCGTCGAGTTCTGCAACCGGGCCAACATCTTCTGCCAGGGCCGGGGCAGCGCGGCCAACAGTGCCGTCTGCTACGCGCTGGGCGTCACCAAGGCCGACGCCGTGTCGCTGGGCCTGCTGTTCGAGCGCTTCCTCTCGCCCGAACGCGACGGGCCACCCGACATCGACATCGACATTGAGGCCGGTCGCCGCGAAGAGGTGATCCAGTACGTGTACCAGCGCTACGGGCGGCATCACACCGCGCAGGTGGCCAACGTCATCACCTACCGCGCCCGCTCGTCGGTGCGCGACATGGCCAAGGCGCTGGGCTTCGCGCCAGGCCAGCAGGATGCGTGGAGCAAGCAGATGGATGCGTGGGGCGGGGTCAGCACCACGGCCGCGCAGACGCGCCCCGACGGCTCCGCCGACCACGACATCCCGGCCAGCGTGCTGGAGCTGGCCGCCGAGATCGAGGACGCGCCGCGCCACCTGGGCATTCACAGCGGCGGCATGGTGATCTGCGACCGACCGGTCATCGAGGTGTGCCCGGTGGAGTGGGGGCGGATGAAGGACCGCAGCGTGTTGCAGTGGGACAAGGACGACTGCGCGGCCGCGGGCCTGGTGAAGTTCGACCTGCTGGGCCTGGGCATGCTGTCAGCGCTGCACAACGCGGTCGATCTCATCCGCGAACACCGTGGCTACGAGGTGGACCTGGCCACCATCCCGCAGGAGGACGACGTGTACGCGATGCTCTGCCGCGCCGACACGGTGGGCGTGTTCCAGATCGAGTCGCGTGCGCAGATGGCCACGCTGCCGCGGCTGAAGCCGCGGCGCTTCTACGACCTGGTGGTGGAGGTCGCGCTCATCCGCCCCGGCCCCATCCAGGGCGGGTCGGTGCACCCGTACATCCGCCGACGTAACGGGCAGGAGCCCGTCACCTATCTGCACCCGCTGCTGGAGAACAGCCTGGGCAAGACGTTGGGGGTGCCGTTGTTCCAGGAGCAGCGGATGCAGATGGCCATCGACGTCGCCGGCTTCACGCCCAGCGAGGCCGATCAGCTGCGCCAGGCGATGGGTTCCAAGCGCAGCCGGGCGCGCATGGAGCAGCTGAAGGCCCGCCTGTTCGCGGGCATGACGGCTCGTGGGATCGCTCAGGATGTGGCGGAGGAGATCTTCGTGAAGATGGCCGCGTTCGCCAACTACGGCTTCCCCGAGTCGCACTCGGTCAGCTTCAGCTACCTCGTGTACTCGTCGTCGTGGATCAAGTTCCACGAGCCCGCCGCGTTCTGCGCGGCGCTGCTGAACGCGCAACCGATGGGGTTCTGGAGCCCGCACTCGCTGTGCCAGGACGCCCGCCGCCACGGGGTGGAGG
>JAUSLQ010000199.1 GCA_030645675.1 Actinomycetota bacterium
GACGGCCAGCGCCAGGCTGGCCACCAGTGCCGACAGCGAGAAGAAGAGCGTGACGCGCGGTCGGAGGCGCAGGGTGCGGCGGCGGCGCGGTGGCTTCATCGGGCAACAGTGTGGCGCATCGGCGGACGCGTACGTGTGCGCGTCCGCCGACGGCGATCTGCGTGCTGCCGCCGGCGGGGCGACAGCGCCGGCTCAGGCAGCGAAGCCGACCAGTGGGAACGCTTGCTCGTCGGCCTGCAAGACGGGGGCGAGTGTGTCGAGGTCGCCGAGGATCAGCTCGGCGCGCAGGATCAGCTCGCTGCACACGAATGCGATCGCATGGCCGGCGGCGCGGGCGCTGGCTGCCAGCTCACGCAGGCCGCGCATGCCGGCTTCGGTGAGGATGGTGACGGCGGAGAGGTTGACCAGCAGCCCGTACCCGGGCGGCAGCGGCGTGCAGGCGGCCAGCAGCGCAGCGCCGTGATCGGCGGTGGCGATGGGGCCGGTGACCGAGACGGCGACGTGATGACGCTGCAGATCGGTGTGAGCAGTGAGAGCCGGTGCCAGCATGTCGCAACCTCCAAGTGGATGGGTTGTGGCGAGGGTTCGCCCGAGCTGCCCGCTCGTTCACCGCTGCCGGTGAGGCACCAGGGGGAGGAAGGTACCTCACCGGGGCAGCGTGAACAGCTCTCACTGTGATGGTCGTTTGTGACGGGACAACGCTGGCTGTGTGCGATTTCTGTAACAGAATCCGCCCGATGCGTGGGCTGCCCGCTCTCAGCGCAAGCACACGCGGTTCCCCCACATCCCGTTTGGACACTTCTGCGCGCCTGGCGCGCATAAGTGTCCAAACGCTCGGGCCGTCTGCGCGGGCTGCCCGACGGTGTCCGCGCGACCTGGTGCGGTCGGGCAGGATGGTGCCGTGATCTCCCTGCTCTTCATCGAGGACGACGACGCGATCCGGCTGGCGCTGAAGCTGGCGCTGGAAGACGAGGGCTACGAGGTGCGCGAGGCACCCGACGGCAGGTCGGGGCTGGCAGCGTTCGCCGAGCGCGAGCCGGATCTCGTACTGCTCGATCTGCGCCTGCCCGACGTGTCGGGCTTCGAGGTGTGCCGCTCGATGCGGGCCAACAGCATCGTGCCGATCATCATCGTCACCGCCCAGACCGACACGTACGACCTGGTCGCAGGCCTCGAAGCCGGCGCCGACGACTACGTCACCAAGCCGGTGGTGCCCAAGGAGCTGGCCGCCCGCATCCGGGCAGCGCTGCGCCGGGTGCACCTGCACGAGGCCTCTGCCGCGTCGTCGTCGAGCAGCCGCTTCGGCGACGTCGAGTTGCGCCGCGATCAGGGCATCGTGCTCAAGGGCGGGCAGGAGCTGAACCTGACCAAGACCGAGTACCGGCTGATGTGCGAATTCGCCGACCACGCCAACATGGTGCTGTCGCGCGACCAGTTGCTGGAGCGCGTGTGGGGCTACGAGTACCTGGGCGACAGCCGCCTGGTCGACGCTCACGTGCGTCGCCTGCGGGTGAAGGTGGAAGACCAGCCCGACGAGCCGAAGCTGATCGTCACCGCTCGCGGCATCGGCTACCGGCTGCTCGCGTAGCAGCGACTCGCAGAGCGGCGAGCTGCCGAGGCCGGCCCGGACCCTCAGCCCGGCCACACCCGGCTGAGCAGGTACTCGCCGAGGCCTTTGGCCTGGGGGTCGAACGCGGTGCTGCTCGCCACCCCTTCGCCCAAGAGGCCGACGATGACGAAGTTCAGCGCGTGCAGGTTGGGCAGCTCGTAGCGCTGCACCACCAGGTTTGCCGCCTCGGGCAGCAACTGCTGCACGGCGGCAGCGGTGAGGTGCTGCTGCAGCCATGCGTAGCCATGTGCGTCGCGCGCCCAGACGCCGACGTTGGCGTTGCCGCCCTTGTCGCCGCTGCGGGCCGCGAAGTGGTTGCCCAGCGGCTCGCCCGCCGCAGGCCCGATCGCGGCAGCCGCCATGTCGTGACCGGCAGCCATGTCGTGACCGGCCGCCATGTCGTGACCGGCCTCGGGGGTGCCAGCCGCGCTCGCTTCCTGCGTTCGTGTCGCGTGCGCGGCCCCATGGGCTGCTGGTGGGGGAGTGACCGGAAGGCGGGTTCCGTCGGCCAGCACCACCACCTCGTGCACGGCGGCATTGTCGACCAGTGCCGGCCAGTAAACCCCGAACGACTGGGCCTCACTGGGGCCGCCGGTGGCGAAGAAGCCGGGGTAGTTGGCGAGTGCCAGTTCGATCGCTGCGCTGCTGAATGCCTTACCGACCAGCCGCTCGTCGTGGCTCTTCACCGTGATGTGCACCCGCCCGGAGGCCTGCTCCTGGGTGGCCGCATCCGAAGGAGCGCCGACGAAGCGCACGTCGACCGCGTCGAACCGGCTCTCGCCACCCAGGCGGCGGAACAGCGAGCCGCGCAGCCACCGCGCCTTGCTCTCCTGGCGCAAGCCGGTGAGTACGAACGTCATCCGGTTGCGGTAGCCGCCGTCGAGGTTGATGCACACCTTGGCCGTGGGCGGTGGTGGCAGGCCGACGACACCACTGATGTGCACGCGGTCGGCGTCGTCGCGGTGCAGCCGGATGCTGTCGAAACGGGCCACCACATCGGGGTTGGCGTACTCCGGGGCGGCGATCTCGTAGAGCAGCTGGGCGGTCACCGTGCCCACGTTCACGACCCCACCCGTGTCGTCGTGCTTGGTGATGACCGACGAGCCGTCGGCCGCAACCTCGGCGATGGGGAAGCCCAGTGGCAACGTGGCGTCGGGAATCTCCTCGAACCAGGTGTAGTTGCCTCCGGTGGCCTGGGTGCCGCACTCGATCACATGGCCGGCCACCACCGCGCCGGCGAGTGCGTCGAAGTCGGTGCGCTGCCAGTCGTGCCACCAGGCTGCCGGGCCAACCACCAGTGCGGCGTCGGTGACGCGCCCGCACACCACCACGTCGGCGCCGGCGCGCAGGGCCGTCGCGATGCCCCAGCCGCCGAGGTAGGCGTTGGCCGTGACGGGTTCGCCGGTGAGGGCCGCGCCGGTGTCGAGGTGGTGCAGTTGCGGGCGCAGCTCGGCCACCTGTGGCATCAGGTCGTCGCCCTCGATGTGGGCCACCTGTAGCTGCAGGCCCAGCCGCTGGGCGATCTCGCGTACCTCGGCGGCGCAGCCCGCCGGGTTCAGCCCGCCGGCATTGGCGACCACTTTGATGCCGCGCTCGGCGCAGGTGGCCAGCACGCGCTCCATCTGCAGCAGGAACGTGCTGGCGTAACCGAGATCGGGGTTGCGGCTGCGCTGCTTGTGCAGGATCAGCATCGTCAGCTCGGCCAACCAGTCGCCCGTGAGCACATCGATGCCTGGCGACGCCGGGTCGGCGAAGTTGCTGCGGCCGGCAACCATCTCCTCGGCGGCGCTGAGGCGATCGCCGAAGAACCCGCTGCAGTTGCCGATGCGCACTGCCCGCTTCATGCGGGGGCGACCTGGAGGAGCGGCTGGTTGCCGGCGAGCTGCTGGCCGGGTTGCACGTAGACCTCGCTCACCGTGCCCGCGTGTGGGGCGACCACCTGATGCTCCATCTTCATCGCCTCGATCGTCAGCAGCGGCTGGCCGGCAACGACCTGATCGCCGACGGCGACGAGCAGCGCCACCACCTTGCCGGGCATCGGGGCGACGGTGGAGCCGGCGCGGCCTGCATCGTCGGGTGACAGGAAGCGGGGCGGCACCACGAACGCGAACGCGCCGCGAGCGACGTACACGGTGTCGCCGACGACGGCGGTGGGGATGCGCGACAGCGAGTCGCGCGTGTGAGTGTCGAGCGTCTGCGGCTCGCCGTCGACGATCAGAGTGGTGAGCGAGCCGGCGCGGTCGAAGGCGTACTGCACGACATGATCGCCCACGGCTTGTGCGTGCGGCTGTGACGGGTTGTTGCGCCAACCGATCGGGAACGCGCCGGCGCGTGCGCGCACCAGCGCAAGAGCCGCTGCGGCAACGTGGAGCGCGTCGGGTGGCGGCACAACGCCCGGTGCGCGAGCGTCCAGCCAGCCCGTGTCGATGCCTGGCCCGCCCGGGCCGTCGACGGCGCAGAGCTGGGCCAGCAGTTGCAGCAGCAGCGCACGGTTGGTGGTGGGGCCGTGCAGGGTCGCGCCGGCCAGCGCAGTGGTCAGCCTGCGCACCGCATCGGCCCGTGTGGCGCCGTGCGCGATCACCTTGGCGATCATGCTGTCGTAGTACGGCGACACCTCGCTGCCGCTCTCGATCGCGCTGTCCACCCGCACGCCTGGGACCGCCGGCCAGGCCACGGTGTGGAACACGCCCGAGCTGGGCAGGTAGGCGTTGAACGGGTCTTCTGCGCACAGCCGCACCTCGATGGCATGACCCTGTAGCGGAACCTCCACCAACAGGGCCGCGGGGATCGCATGGCCCTCGGCGATGGACAGCTGCAGCGCCACCAGGTCCACGCCGCACACGGCCTCGGTGACCGGGTGCTCCACCTGCAGCCGGGTGTTCATCTCCAGGAACCAGAAGTTGCCGTCGCGGTCCAGCAGGAACTCGACCGTGCCGGCGCCGACGTAGCCCACTGCACACGCGGCGGCCACGGCGGCGGCTTCCATGCGCACGCGCAGGTCGCCGTCGACGGCGGGGGAGGGCGCTTCCTCCAGCACCTTTTGATGGCGGCGCTGCAACGTGCAGTCGCGCTCGTGGAGCGCGATCACGTTGTGATGGCTGTCGGCCAGCACCTGGATCTCGACGTGTCGCGCGCTTTCGAGGTAGCGCTCCACGAACACCGTGCCGTCGCCGAAGGCTGCGGCCGCCTCGCGTTCGGCCGAGACGATCGCATCGGCCAGTTCGTCGTGGTTGCGCACGAGGCGCATGCCGCGCCCGCCTCCGCCTGCCGATGCCTTCACCAACGCCGGCAGGCCGACTACCTCCAACGACTCCACCGTGTTGTCGGGTGCCACCGGCACGCCGTGTGAGCGCATCAAGCGCTTCGCCTCGATCTTCGATCCCATGGCTGCGATGGCCGCCGGGGGAGGGCCGATCCACGTCAGCCCGGCGTCGAGCACCTGCTGAGCGAACGCGGCGTTCTCCGAGAGGAAGCCGTAGCCGGGATGGACGGCTGCACCGAACCGCTGCGCAGCGGCGATGATGAGATCGCCGCGCAGGTAGGTGTCGACGGACGATGTGCCGGGCAGGCGTACGACTGCATCGGCTTCCCTCGCGAACGGAGCGTGCTCATCGGTGTCGCTGAACACGGCGACCGTGGAGATGGCCTGCTCGCGGCATGTGCGGAAGATGCGACGGGCGATCTCGCCGCGGTTGGCGACCAGCACCGTGTGGATGGGTGTGACGGGGTTCATCGTCATCACATCCGGAACACGCCGTAGCCGCGCGTGCCCTCGATCGGTTGCCTGTCGATGATCTGCAGGCACATGCCCAGCACCGTGCGGGTGTCGCGAGGGTCGATGATGCCATCGTCGTAGAGCTTGCCGCTCATGAACATCGCCAGCGACTCGCGCTCGATCTGCTCTTCGATCATCGAACGCAGGGCGGCGTCGGCTTCCTCGTCGAACGGCTTGCCCATGCTGGCTGCCGACTCGCGCGACACGATGCTCATCACACCAGCCAGCTGGGCCGGCCCCATCACGGCTGACTTCGCGTTCGGCCAGGCGAACAGGAAGCGAGGACCGAACCCCCGCCCGCACATGCCGTAGTTGCCCGCCCCATAGGACGCTGCCATGTTGATGGTGAGGTGGGGCACCTTGCTGTTGGAGACGGCGTTGATCATCTTCGAGCCGTCCTTGATGATGCCGCGCTGCTCGAACTCCTTGCCCACCATGTAGCCGGTGGTGTTCTGAAGGAACACCAGCGGAGTGTCGATCTGGTTGGCCAGTTGGATGAACTGGGCGGCCTTCTCGCTCTCCTCGCTGAACAGCACGCCGTGGTGATTGGCGAGGATGCCGATGGGGAAGCCGTGCAGCTCGGCGAAGCCGGTGACCAGCGAGCTGCCGTACAGCGGCTTGAACTCGTCGAAGTCGCTGTCGTCGACCACACGGGCGATCTCGTCGCGCGGGTCGAAGGGCACCTTCGGGTCGGCGCTGGGTATGCCCAACAGCTCCTCGGGGTCGTACTTCGGTGGCCGGCCGGCGCCACGGGGCCCCGGCCCGCGGCTGCGCTGGTTCAGCCGTTTCACGATCTGGCGGCCGAGGCGGATGGCGTCGAGCTCGTCGATGGCGAAGTAGTCGGCCAAGCCGCTGACGCGCGCGTGCATCTCGGCACCGCCGAGGCTTTCGTCGTCGCTGTCTTCCCCCGTGGCCATCTTCACCAGCGGTGGCCCGCCGAGGAACACCTTCGAGCGCTCCTTGATCATCACGACGTAGTCGCTCATGCCGGGCACGTACGCGCCTCCGGCGGTGGAGTTGCCGAACACCAGCGACACCTGCGGGATGCCCAGCGCGGAGGCGTTGGTGATGTTGCGGAAGCTCTGCCCGCCGGGGATGAAGATCTCGCTCTGCGTCGGCAGATCGGCGCCGCCGCTCTCCACCAGGCTGACCACCGGCAGCCGGTTCTCGCGTGCGATCTCGGCGGCGCGCAGGCCCTTCTTCAGCGTGTACGGGTTGCTGGCACCGCCGCGCGACGTGGGGTCGGTGGCCGACACCAGACACTGGGTGCCCTCGATGGTGCCGATGCCGGTGACCGTGCCGGCACCCACCGGGAACTGGCTGCCGTAGGCGGCCAGCGGCGACAGCTCGAGGAACGGCGCATCGGGGTCGAGCAGCGCCTCGATGCGCTCGCGGGCCAGCAGCTTGCCCCGCGTGCGGTGGCGGGCGATGTACTTCTCGCCGCCACCGAGGCTTGCCACCCGCAGATGTTGGTGGTGAGCCTGCAGTTGTTTCAGCAGCGCGGCGCGATTGGCGCAGTGCACCTCGTCGGCGGGGTTCACGCGGTTCGGTAGCACAGGCATGTCAGCTCTTCGCTCCGGTGACCGCAGCCCACGACGGCGGGCGCTTCTCGGCGAACGCACGCATTCCCTCGGCGGCTTCCTCGGAGAGGAACAACGCCTCGCTGAGTGCGGTCATCTCGGCCATGCTGGGCTGCTGTTGCCGCAGCACCCGTTTGGTGGCCGCCACGGCACCGGGGGCGCCGGCCAGCACGCCGCGCACCAGCGCGTCCACGGCGGCGGGCACGTCGTCGGTGACGTGGGTGACGAGGCCGATCTCCTTGGCGGTCGCCGCGTCGAACGTCTCGCCGGTGAGGAACGGTGCTGCCAGCCGGCTCCAGCCGCAGCGGGCGAGGATGGGCACGCTGATGATCGCGGGGGCGACTCCGATGCGAACCTCCGTAAACGCGAACGTCACGGCTCGGTTCACCACGACGAGGTCGCAGGCAGCCATGATGCCCACTCCGCCGGCTCGGACCGGCCCATCGACAGCGGCGATGGTGGGCGCGGTCATGGTGCCCAGCCGATGGATGGCGTCACCCATTGGGTTGCCGGCGGCCTGCGAACCCGGCCCGGCGGCGGCGCGCTCCTTCAGATCGGCGCCGGCACAGAACACGGGTGCGACGTGGGAGAGCACGACGACGCGCACATCGGGCTGTTCGGCGCGGTCGAGCGCAGCGTGCAGGTCGGCCAGCAGTTGGCGCGACAACGCGTTGCGGTTCTCCGGCGAGTCGAGCGTGACAGTGGCCACCCCGTCGACGACCCTGCAGTGCACCTTCGTACTCTCGTCAGACCCCACACGACCACTGTAGACCGCGGCCACACTGACGGACGCGGCCGGTGGGATTGATAGTGTGCCGCTGAGCTGGGGTGATGGGGGGTTACATGGAGGTGCGTCTCTTCGGCCCGCTCGAGGTCTCCGGGCCGTCGGGTCGGCTGGTCGGGAGTGACTTCCCGACGCGCAAGTGCCGGCAGGTGCTCGCTGCGCTCGCGCTCGCCCGCGGGCGCGTCGTGTCGAAGGATCGCATGGCCGACCTGCTGTGGCGTGACCGGGTGCCGCGCAACCCCGCGGCCGCCGTGGAAGTCGCGGTGTCGTTGTTGCGGTCCACGCTGGCCGGGGTGACCGATGAGCGAGTGATCGTCACCGACTCCGGCGGCTACCGGCTGGACCTGGCGGTGGTCACCCTCGACATCATCGAGTTCGATCGCCTGGTCGATCGTGCTGCCACCCTGCTGCCGCTGGAGCAGATGGCGATGTTGACCGATGCGCTCGCCGTGGCCGGTGGTTCATTGCTCGAGGACGAGACCGGCGCCGAATGGGCCCAGGCAGAGCGCGACCGCGCCCGGCGCCGGCTGGAGGGTGCCCGTCTCGACGTGGCCAAGCTCTCGCTGGCGCACGACGATGCGGCCCGCGCCAGCGCACTCGCCGAGCGTGCCTGGGTCGACTCCGACGTTGTGCACGAGGAGGCATACGCCGTCGGGGTCGCAGCTCTGGTGCAGCTGGGCCGCCTCCACGATGCTCGGCAGCTGATGAGCGAGTTGGAGCACCGGTTGGTGCGCGAGGAACAGCGCGAGCCGTCGTCGGCCACGCGGTCGCTGCGTTCGTTGCTCCACCCACCCAACGGGGTCTCGTCGATGCGGGCTGCGTCGGTCGCAGTGCCGCGCCAGTTCTGTGGGATGGAGCTCCCGCTGGTGGAGCCTGCCGACGACATCGCAGAGATCGAACAGGCGATTGCGGAGGTGCTCGGCGAGCGCGACCGTCACTCCGGCCTGGTGCTGATCGAGGGCCCCAGCGGCATCGGCAAGACCCGGCTGCTCGACATGCTGGCCGAGCGGCTGGCGCGCCGCCGACCACCCCTGCCGGTGCATCGGCTGCGCTGTCAGGCCACCGACGGCGATCACCCGATGCTGGCCCTCGGGCGCCTGGCTCGTGGCCTGGGCCGAGCCGCCGGTGACACCGCAGTGCTCACTGCCGACGATGGGGCGGCAGCGGTGTTCGCGCGGCTGAGCGAACTGCTCGACCGCCTGGGGCCGGCGATGGTGCTGGTCGACGACATCCATCTGCTCGACCCATCGTCGGTGGCCGTCCTCGCCTCCTTGCTCGCCGACGATGCCGGGTGCGCCGTGTGCATGCTGGCCACTCGTCGGCCCCCCGGCACGGCTGCCGATCCGTTGCCGTGGGCGTTGCGTCGGCGTGTCGTACACCTGTCGCCGCTCCCGCAGCCGGCCGTCGACGATCTGGGCATCGACGGGGCATGGGCCGAGTGCGGGGGGCATCCGGGCACGTTGGCCGCGTGCTGTGCAGCAGACCCTGTGACCGGCCTGCTCACCGCTGAGGGGATTGGCTCGATCGTGGCGAGGGTCGACGAACTGGGTCCCTTGGGCATGGTGGTGCTGGGCGCCGCGGCCGCGTTGCCACAGCCGTTCTCCGCCACGGAGGTGGCGTTGGCCACCGGGGTCGGGGCCGTTGCCGCCGGCTTGCTTCGCGAGGCGGCCACTCGCGGTGTGGTGCGCGATCTGCCGGGCGGCCGGTTCGAGTTCGCCGGGGCGGTGGTGGCCCGTGCTCTGGCCGCCGGCCGCCCCGCGCCCCGCCTCTGAGACCGGCGATCGCGGCGGGTTCGGCGGCCCGCTCGTGGCGCCCGCGTTGCTGCCCGGCTGTTCGGACATCCCGCTCGAATTCTCAACGGCGGCACAACGTCCCACAACATCGCCTCAACCACCAGGCCTGAAAGCTCGAATGAAAGCTTTTCATAAGGCACCCCGGCCTTGAATCCCGGCACGGAGCGAATGGGCGGGTCATGCCGTCCCTTCCGGAAGAGGGAGCAACGAGATGCGGGAAGGTCACCGAGTTCGCAGTTTCGGGTCGCCGGCCGAGATGGCCGGGGGTCCGCCTCGCCGACGCGCCCGGGCACGGCGCGGCCCCGCGTTCCTGGCGGCGATGGGCCTCGTCGGCGCGACCGTGCTGACGGTGCTGCAGGTGGCAGCGCCCACTGCACACGCGGTCTCCTCGCTGACGACTGCGAACTTGCAGGTGATGTCGGCCACAGATGCCACCCCGATCACGACGTTCAAGTACCTGATCAACATCGACAACACGGGCAGCACGAAGCAGCGCGAGCCCTCCGACGGCTGCTCCCCGGAAGCCGTGGGCTACCCGGATTCGTGCGACTGGACGTCGATGGGGCACGCCAGCAACAGCCCGATCTTCACGCAGGGCACCGAGGCCGACTTCGCCTCGGGCGGCATCGACCTTCTTCCGGGCAACTACCTGATCTCGGTGCTGGCCGACGGCTACAAGCTCGACGGCGAACACTTCACGATCCCGCTCGGCGACGACGAGGTGGTGACGGTGCTGATGCAACCGGCACCGCTGCCCGACGCAACCGTGCAGGCAGCCGTGTTCGAGGACATCTCGCCGGTGAACGGCGCGCCCGACCTCCCCGCCGAGCACGGCCTGGCCGGCTTCGTCGCCGGCATCAACGACGTGCTCGGCCCGGTGACCACCGACGTGTACGGCGCCCCGCTGTGCGGCGACGGCACGTGCGAGAGCTACTGCTACGCAGTCGACGGTGGCATCGACATCGGCATCGTGACGGCCGACATCAACGGGCGCTGCCCGGTGCTGTCCGATCAGCTCGCCGCCGGCGACCCCACCGGCCTGTACTACACGACGGTGCCGTACCCGTCCTCCGGCGACTTCGCCGCAGTGCAGGGGAACCCGGCCTTCCAAGTACCAGGAACGGCCGCGATCGAGGGCAAGGTGAAGATCCCGAACATCGGCACGGGCCGGTTCACCATGTTCATGACCCCGCCCAACGGCCAGGCCTTCTCGCAGACGACCACACTCGAGGGCAACCACGACTGGGACGCATGGGTGATGGAGGGCAACAGCGGCCTCGACACCGAGTTCGTGATCGCCGGCGAGCCCTTCCCCGCCATCATCTTCGGCTTCGCACCGCCGAACGTGAACCCGGCGTCCGGCGTCGACGGTGTGTCGGCCGGCAGCATCACCGGCGTCGTCGACGCGGTGAAGGTCTACGTACCGGCCAACGGTGGTCTCACCAACGGGGGCGACATCTGGGGCGGCCTCAACGGCGGCAAGATCGACAAGCCGATCGACCAGCCGTGGGTGGCCCTGTCCGATCTCGGCAACGGCGACACTGCCGTGTGGGTGGGCCGGGGCGACTCGAACGGTGAGTTCACCATCCCGCACGTGCCCGACGGCACGTATCTGCTCACCTGGTGGGACGACCCGCAGGACTACATCCTCGACTGGCAGCAGGTGATCGTCGCCAACGGTGAGGTGGTGGACATGGGTGTGCTGCCGCTGAGCGGCTGGTGGACCCAGTACAGCGGTTACGTGTTCAACGACGCCAACCGCAACGGCCGCATGGACTGGGTGGACGCCAACGGCGACAACTGCCCGCAGGCCAGCGAGGGCGAGGTGGGCATCGCCAACTACGGCATCGTCATGCGCCGCCGGGACAACTCGCTGATGGACCGCGGCACCAATGCGGTCTCCACCGACAACTGCGGCTACTACTTCATGGAGAGCACCTATCCGATGACCCAGTGGCTGGTGATGGAGGCCTACACCGACCTCTACTACACGACTGGCATCACCTACCAGGCCGACAACCAGCCTGAGCCCACCACGGTGCCGGGTGCGGGTGTCGACGTCAGCGTGCTCCCGATCATCGGCCTCTCCGGGACGGTGGACTGGGGCGTGCACGCCTACGACGCCAGCGGCGCCACCGGTGGGCTCGACCCGCGCAACGGCGGCATCGTCGGCACGGTCTCCTACGACACCACCCGCAACGAGCTCGACCCCCGCTTCGCGGCGGTCGAGGACTGGCAGCCCGGTGTGTCGGGCCTGACGGTGGAGCTCTACGCCCCCGTCGAGTGCACCGACGCGCTCGTCGAGACCTGTGACGAAGCAGAGATGTACCAGCTCCACGCCGACGGTTCGTACCTGCGTGGCGCGCTGCTGAACAGTGGCACGACCGAGACGTGGACGAAGCCCGGCGCGGACGTCGATGGCGACGGCATTCCCAACGACAACGGTGACGGCAACTGCGTGCCCCGCGATGTGGACGGCAACGAGCTGACGTACCCTGCCGGCCAGCAGATCACCGCCAGCGCGACCGACTGCCTGGAAGCGCCCCTGATGGGCATGCAGTTCCAGAAGGGGTACTCCGCCGTCGACGGCAACTACGGCTTCGGCGACGGTTGCCAGGACCCGACCACCGCCCCGTTCGACCCGAACACCGGCCGGTGCGCCGACGGCTCGGACCCGGCGGATCAGCCGCTGCTCGGCGGCCGTGACTACCTGGTGCACATCGGCGTTCCCCTCGACGCCTTGGGCCGGCCGATGTACAACTTCACCCGTGAGGAAGACATCAACATCGGCAACGGCGACGAGTTCGTGCCCCAGGTGCCGCCGCCTGCCTGCGCTGGTGCGCTGCACATCGTCGACGTCGCCGGCGTAGGTCTCGACAACCACCCGGCGCAGACCCTGCCGAACGGCATCGTCGTGCCGGCCTCGACGCCCACCGACAACTCGACGTTCATCGACATCGGTGGCAGCCCGTACGAGGGCCAGGCCAAGCCACTGTGCGACACCAAGCTGGTGGGCCTCAACAACGGCAAGTCGATCGCTCCGCTGTTCAACGTGTTCACCGACGTGCCGCTGCCCGGGCGCTTCTGGGGCCTGCTGGTCGACGACCTGAACTTCTCCAGCGACCCGCATCAGATCAACTTCGGTGAGAAGTCGGGCATCGCGTTCGCCCCGGTGGGCATCTACGACTACACGAACCGCCTCGTGTACACGGCCGAGTCGGACTACAGCGGCCTGTTCGACGTGCTGCTGCCGTCGACCAACCGGATCAACTGCCCCACCCCTTCGGGCGTGTGCGGCAACACCTATCGATTCGTTGGTAACGACCCGGGCAACCCCGGCAGCCTGAACACGAACTACCGCCCGGAGTTCCGCACCATCGCCGCCGAGTTCGAAGCGATCCCCGGCGTGGTGATTCCCGCCGACCTCGCGCCGACCCAGGTGGGCGTCACCGTGCAGCTGCCCGGTGGCCAGGCCACCCGGGTGCAGTGCGACCTGCCGGCCACCGCGCCCCAGTTGTTCGCCGTCAGTGCGCCGTACGTGCAGAGCAGTGGCTCGATCACGATCGAGGGCGTCGGTTTCGGTGCCGCCCAGGGAACCGGTTCGGTCACGTTGGCGGGCACGCCGCTGGGCATCACGTCCTGGAACGACACCACGATCGTGGCCAACGTGTCGGCCGGCATCCCGGCCGGCTCGCAGCAGTTGCTCATCACAAACAACGCAGGCATCACGACCGTGAACGGCCTCACGTTCCACGTGCTGCGCGGCGCCGTGACACCGTTCCCGGCGACGCCGGTGCTGGACACCTTCAATCGCGCCACGTTGGGTGGCAACTGGCAGACGTTGCTGGGAGGCGGCTTCGGGATCACCTCGAACCAACTCTCGGGTACCGCATCGACGCCGAGGGCTGCGCAGTGGAGCCCGACCAGTTTCGGGGCTGACCAGGAGGCATACGTCACCATCAACAAGCTCGGTCCTGTCGGATCCGAGTTGGGTGTCGGCCTCAAGGGGACTTACGTCTCAGTATTCGGATTCAACTCACCCCTCACCGGCATCCGGGTGGTGCGCACGTCGGGCAGCAACATCCAGGTGCGCACCCAGACGCTGGCGGTCAACAACGTGGCCAACATCGCCGCTGCCAGCGGCCTCGGCAGCACCATCGGCGCCCGCACGCTGGCCGACGGCACCGTGCAGGTGTTCGTCGATGGCACCTTGGTCGGTTCCGTCAACGTGGTCACCGGTGCCGTGTCCGGCGCAGCGACGCTGCTCGGCGGCTTCAGCCCGTGGTCGGCGGCACTCGCCGGCGGAGGTGGCCGCATCCAGGTGTGGAGCAACGGGCTCGCGGGTGGCGCCAACAACGGCCTGTTCGACAACTTCGGCGGCGGGAACACGCCTGCTGCCGGCCCGTCGTACCAGCCGAACCTCTACGAGGTGGGCAACGGTCACCCGTTCGCCACGATCCAGGCGGCGGTGAACGCTGCCACCGCCAGCGATGGCGACGACATCGTGGTCGTCTACCCGGGTCAGCCCGACCCGGGCAACCCGCGGCTGAACCCGCGGGGTGCCTACTTCGAGAACCTGATCCTCAGTTCGCCCGTGAAGCTGCAAGGCGTGGGCCCCGGTGGCACACGTGGCAACCAGACGGTACCGGGCTCGATCATCGACGGCGCCGCCTTCGCCGGCGACGGCACCGCTGCCGTGGCCTGGTACACCCTGCTGGACACCCTGACGTGGAGTGGCAACCAGACCGTCAACGACGGCGCCGTGGTGTCGGTGTTCGCCGAGGACGGCGAGTTCACCTCGGCCTTCACCGGCAGCATCGACGGCTTCGATCTGCGCGGCGGCGATCAGCAGGGCTTCCCCGGCAACCTGAACGAGATCGGTGGCGGTGCAACAGGTCTGCCGGCCAATGTGCAGACCCAGGGCGGTGCGGTGTTCGCGAACGCTTTCGCCCGCTACCTGCAGATCACCAACAACATCGTCGAGAACAACGGCGGTGGCTACGGCACGATCCGCATCGGCACGCCCGATCTCGCTGCTGGTGAGAACCACAACGAGAACGTGCGCATCGCCCGCAACCGCATCATCCAGAACGGTGGCACCAACCTGGCAGGCGGCATCGGCCTGTTCGCCGAGTCGGACAACTACGTGGTCGCCGACAACGACATCTGCGGCAACTTCTCCGCCGAGTACGGCGGTGGTTTGACGGCGATCGGCTACAGCCCCGGTGGCACGATCGAGCACAACCGCATCTGGTTCAACCGTTCGTACGACGAGGGCGGCGGCGTGATGATCGCCGGCGATCTGCCGAACAACCCGGACGTGCTGTCGCAAGGCAGCGGCCCGGTGACCATCCGCCGCAACCTGATCCAGTCCAACATGGCGAACGACGACGGTGGTGGCCTGCGCTTCCTGATGGCCGGCAACTACCCGATGACGGTCACCAACAACACGATCGTCAACAACGTCTCCACCCACGAAGGTGGTGGCGTGGCGCTGAACGACACACCGCAGGTGCGGTTCTTCAACAACACCGTGATGAAGAACGTCACCACCGCGACGGCGATCACCAGCAACGGCCTGCCGGCCCCTGCCGGTCTGTCCACCTCACCGAACAGCGCGCCACTCCAGGCATCGCTGCCGGGTGGTTCACCACTGTTCAGCGAGCCGTTGTTGTTCAACAACGTGTTCTCCGACAACCGTGCAGGCACCCGCACCGTGAACGGTGTCGCCGGCATCGGTGCCACGGGCGATCCGTCGCCGGTGGACGTCTGGGATCTCGGCGTCAGCGACGGCAGCGGCCTGCTGGCACCGACGAACTCGGTGATCCTGCAGGTTTCGGGTGCACACCCGTACACCACGTCGCCGACCAACTCGACGGCCGAGCCGCTGGTGGTCGCTGCCTACAACACGCAGGTCGCGTTCAACAACTGGCGTACGAACCCCAACTTCATCGGAGCGATCCTGGTGAGCCTGGATCTGCCGCCGGAGCTGCTGGGCAACTACCACCTGGTCAGTGGGTCGAACGCACTGAACCTGGGTGCAGTCAGCAAGTCGGGTGTCAACGCACCGGCCGACGACATCGACGGCAACGCTCGCCCGCAGGGTGGCGGTTTCGATGCTGGTTCCGACGAGATGGCAGCAGCGACGGCTGCGTTCCCCCGCACGTCGTCGCTCGACAACTTCAACCGGGCCAACAGCACCAACCTGAACACCGGGCTGCCGTCGGCCGTGTGGACGCCGGCCTTGCCGGCCGGCTATCGGGTGAACTCCAACGCCCTCCAGGTACAGGGGGGCACGAGCTCGACGGTGCCGGTGGTGCGAACGACGAGGTACGGCGGCAGCCAGGAGGCGTGGTTCACGTTCACGGAGACGAGCAACGTGGCCACGCGCCAAGCGCTGGTGCTGAAGGCGTCCAACGACAACAAGTCGATGATCATCGTCGACTACTCGTCCGGCCAGGTTCGGGTGCAGACCATCGCCAACAGCCAGGGCTTGCTGAATCGTGGTGCGCCGGTGGCCGCCACGTTCGGCGCCGGCGACCAGCTCGGTGCTCGGGCACTGTCCGACGGCACCGTGACGGTCTTCAAGAACGGCGTGCAGATCCTCACGGTCGACGTCGACTCGGGTGCCACACCGTGGCCCGGCTCGCTGTCCAGAGGTGGAGGCCGCATCGGTGTGTGGTTCATCGGTACCACTGTCGCCGCTGCCGATGACGCACGGATCGACAACTTCGGCGGAGGGACGATGCCATGAGCAATTCGAGAGGCCGTCACGCGGAGAACTGCGACAAAGGAGACGCCATGACGAGTGCATCCGACGAACCCGCCCGTCTGGGGCGACGGCAGCTGCTGAGGTACGCGGGCGGGGCGGCGGTGTTCGTGGCCGGCGCCGGCGCGACCGCTCGCTACGTTCGGCCGTTCGCGGCCGGCCAGGTGGAGGCCGACTCGCACCTGTCCCAGATCACCCAGGACCACTACATGTTCCTGGGCGGCACCGACGGATGGATCGGGCTGCCACCCACGCCGCCGACCCCGATCCACCCCGACACGATGGCAGCGGACAAGGGGATCGGGCTCACCACCTACATCTTCGGGTTCCGCAACATCACCGAGCTCGACGCCCCCCAGCGGGCCTTGCAGAAGGAGAAGGCGCAGCACAGTGCGCCGCTGTTCTGGGTGAACCAGTTCGACCCCAACGACGTGAGCACCGAGTTCGTAGTCGACATCGAGAACCTCGGCCTTGCCGTACGGCCCGACCTGTTCGACGAGCACTCGCTGCACTGGCACGGCTTCCGCAACGTGATCCCGTTCTTCGACGGCGAGCCCACCGGTTCGGTGGCGGTGCCGCCAGGCACCGTCTTCCGCTACGTGTACCGCCCGCGGGAAGAGGGCACGTACATGTACCACTGCCACGTGGAGGACGTGGAGCACGTGCACATGGGCATGAACGGCCTCGTCTTCGTGCGCCCGCTGCAGAACAGCAACATGTCGCTGTATCCGAGCGGCAAGTACCTGTACAACGACGGCGACGGCTCCACGGGCTACGACCGCGAGTTCGCACTGCACCTGTCGGAGATCTGGAACGAGTCGCACTGGGCGGATGCGCACATCCAGCTGCCCGAGTGGAGCGACTACAAGGTCGACTTCGCGCTGATCAACGGCCGCACCTATCCCGACTCCGTCGCTCCGGCGGCGCCGTTCCCGGACGGCTGGGGCGAGGGACCGACCGGGACCGTCGT
This sequence comes from Actinomycetota bacterium, assembly GCA_030645675.1. Taxonomy (GTDB): domain Bacteria; phylum Actinomycetota; class Acidimicrobiia; order Acidimicrobiales; family Ilumatobacteraceae; genus UBA668. The sequence continues at coordinate 17,281 of JAUSLQ010000199.1, forward strand.
CGATAGTGGTGGTGCGCCGTGGACCAAGCCGTACATGCCGGTGAAGACCGACGTCGACGGTGTGCTGGTCGCATCGCCCGGCTACGAGCACCTGCAGTACCAGCCGGCGACGGCGTTGGTGCGGTGCATGGCCGGCGAGCGAGTGGCGTTGCGCTTCTCCAACCTCGGCTTCAAGGAGGCGGCGATGACGGTCGATGCGCTCGACATGCGAGTCGTCGGCCGCGACGCGACGCCCATGCGGGGCCGCGACGGCACCGACACCAGCTATCGCACGCACACCCTCAACATCGGTGCCGGCGAGAGCTTCGACGTGATCGTCGATGCACCACCGTTCTCGGGCGGCACCGGTTCGAGCGGGCTGGGGTACGACATGTACCTGCTCTACAACCGCTCGTTCATGCGTGCGAACAACCTTGCGCCGGGCGGGTTCGGTGGGCAAGCCACCGAGATCCGTGTGTACCCGACCTCAGCCAACATCCCTGTCCAAACGGTGCCGAACACCTGAGCCCGAGCAGAACGAACGAGGTACCACGATGCAGCGAAACGCATACCACCGTCGTCAAAGGGCAACCGCCGCGATCCTCGCGCTCGGGCTCGCGGGCCTGGTCGGGGTCGTCGGAGGGCCTAGCCCTGCCCCCGTTGCCGCAGCCGGCGAGCCGCTGGTCGGCATCGTGTGCTCGACCGGCCCGACGTTCCATCTCGAGACCGACGCGGACTACATCGCGCTGCCCGACGGCAACACGGCGTACATGTACGGCTACAAGCCGGCGGGCGGTGCGTTCCAGCACCCCGGCCCGGTGCTGTGCGTGCAGGAAGGCGACACGGTCACGGTGACGCTCACCAACACCCTGCCCCGCGACGTGTCGATCATGTTCCCAGGGCAGGAGAACGTGCTGGCCGACGGTCAGCCGGCGCAGCCGCAGTTCAGCACTCCCGGCGACCTGACCACCTTGACGTCGCTGACGAACGTCGCCACGGCGAACGGCGGCACGGTGACGTACCAGTTCGTGGCCAGCCATCCGGGCACCTTCCTGTACGAGTCGGGAACCGACCCTGAGGTGCAGGTGCGCATGGGGCTGTTCGGCGCCCTCATCGTGCGGCCGGCGATGGGCGCGGACTACGCCTACAACCGGGCCGACAGCAGGTTCACCACCGAGGCCAACAGTGCGGCGGCGAACAACACCGAGGAGTTCCTGGTGCTGCTGTCGGAGATCGATCCGTTCCTGAACCAGGCCGTGGAGAACCGGGACCGCAACGGTGCCTCGAGCAACTTCAACCTGGACAACTACCACCCGCGCTACTGGCTGGTGAACGGCCGCGGCTTCCCCGACAGCATCGCCGACAACTACGCCTCGTGGTTGCCCAACCAGCCGTACGGCGCGCTGGCCGAGGTGACCCCGTCCGACGACCCGGCGCTGCCCTCGGTCGGCCATCCGTTCGGCGGCATGGCCCGCTACATCAACGTCGGCACCGAGAACTACCCGTTCCACCCCCATGGCAACAACGGCAAGGTGATCGGGCGTGACGGTCATCCCCTGGAGGGCCCGGGCAGCGAAGACCTCTCCTACGAGAAGTTCGCGATCAACATCGGGCCCGGCCAGACGTACGACGTGCTGTTCCGTTGGTACGACGCCGAGCACTACCACCCGGTGTCGAACCCCGTGCCGGTGGAGGTGCCGCAGGTCGCCAACCAGACGTTCGGCATGTTCTACAGCGGCAGCCCATACCTGGGTGTGGTGGGCCCACAACCCCCTGGCAACCAGTCGCTGAACCAGTGCGGTGAGTACTACATCATCTCGCACAACCACGCGCTGTACCAGATCACTTCGTGGGGCGTGAACATGACAGGCCCCATCACGTACATGCGCATCGACCCGACCGCCGGCAGCTCCTGCCCCTGATGGATGAGGTGGAAACAACCATGAGCACCTACACCCCACACCGTCCGGCACAGCTGCGGCGCTGGACCCCAGCGATCGGTCTCGCCGCCCTCGTGGCGACTGCGACCTTCGCCGACATCTCCGTGGCGGCGCCGGCGACCGGCCGGCACGCCTCGGCGGCCACAGCGGCGCCAGCCGTGATCTCCTCGCACTCGGCCACTTCTCCCGTCGTGGCACCGTCGCAGGTTGCCGCGCCGGCTCGCCCGGCGGCTTCCCTGTCGTTCGACCTGTGCGCCACGACTGGCACCGCTGTGCTGCCCAACGCCAACACGTCCGGCTCGCTCACCACGTCGGTTCCGATCTGGAGCTACGTGACCGGCGACTGCATCACTGGCACTGGCGCCGGCAACGCCTCGTTGGGCGGGGCCCCGACGCTGGTGGTGTCGCAGGGCGACGTGGTGACGGTCAGGTTGCACAACGACCTGGCCGAAGCGAGCGCGCTCACCTTCAAGGGCCAGCTGCTGCCGTCTGACACCGACGGCGCGGCGCCAGGAGGCTCGAAGACCTACACCTTCGACGCCGCCTCGCCTGGCACCTACCTCTACCAGGCGGGCGTCGCCGGCGTGTTCGAGCGCCAGGTGGCCATGGGCCTGTGGGGCGTGCTGGTCGTGCTGCCGGCCGCCGCCGGCCAGGCCTACGAGGGTGCGAGCACCGCCTTCGACGCGAGCATGACGGTGACGATCAGCGAGATCGACCCCGCGCTGAACGCGGCACCGACCACCTACGACATGCGCAACTTCGCGCCGAAGTACACCCTCTACAACGGCGAGCCGTACCCGGGCACGGGCATCATGGGTACCGCCAACGCCGGTGACGACCTGCTCGTGCGCTACGTCAACGCGGGCCTTTCGTACCACTCGTTGTCCGTCCTGGGCGCGAACCAGCGGATCATCGCCGACGACGGCAATGCGCTGGCCTTCGACTACTCCGTGGTCGCGCAGACCGTCGGCCCCGGCCAGACCACTGATGCGATCATCGCTGTGCCGGCGGCGACGCCCGATGGCGGGCTGCTCACCCTGTTCGACGGGGCGTTGAAGCTGCACAACCGCAACCGCCGGCCGATGTCCAACACCTCGTACCGCATGTACGGCGGAGCCGTGGGCTTCGTGCAGGTCAGCGGCACGCCTGGTGGGAGCGACGTCGTCGGCCCGGTCACCGCAAGCGTCAGCGCCGATGGTGTCACCGGTGCCGTCGCTGCCAGCATCAGCGATGTCGCCCAGGGCGGCTCCAACGTCGTCGCCGCCGAGTTCTTCATCGACTCCGTCGGTGCCGCCGGCACCGGCTCGGGGATGACCGCCACCGATACGGTGTTCGACAGCCCGAGCGAGGCCGTCGAGGCAACCATTC
>JAUSLQ010000219.1 GCA_030645675.1 Actinomycetota bacterium
GCGTCGACGGACACGACGGGTTCGAAGGCTTCGAGTTGCTGCAGCCCACCGACGAGCGCACCACCTGGCTGGTGGTCACCCGCTGGCGCGACGAGGCCTCGTTCGACGCGTGGCGTTCGTCGGCGTCGTTCGCGCACGGGCACCGTGGGCCCGAGGGCGCCGCGCAGCCGCCGATGCCCATCCAGGCCGAGCTGTGGTCCTACACGGTGGCGGTCGTCAACAGCTGAACTGTCGACAGCTGACCGGGACTACGACTGGTTCTCGCCGCCGAAGATCTCGCTGACGCTGGTGTCGTCGAACACGGCGTTCAGCGCATCGGCGATGAGCGGTGCGATGGAGAGCACTTCCACCTTGTCGAACTGCTTCTCGGCGGAGAGAGGCAGGGTGTTCGTGACGACGACCCGGGTGATCACCGAGTTCTTCAGTCGATCGATGGCGGGGCCGCTGAGCACGGCATGCGTCGCCATCGCCCACACTTCCTTGGCGCCGCGGGCCATCAGCACCTCGGCGGCCGAGCAGATGGTGCCGCCGCTGTCGATCATGTCGTCGGTGAGGATGCACAGGCGGCCGTCGACGTCGCCCATGACCTCCTTGGCCTCGGCCACGTTGGTGGTGCCCTTCGGGCGGCGCTTGTAGATGAACGCCAGGTCGGCGCCGCGGTCGCCGAGGTGCTGCGACATGCGCTCGGCAACCTTGATGCGGCCCGCATCCGGGGCGACGATCACCGGTGCGTCGGCGTTCTGGCGCAGGTAGTTCTCCAGCACGGGCATGGCGGTGAGGTGGTCGACCGGGCCCTCGAAGAAGCCCTGGATCTGGCCGCTGTGCAGGTCGATGCTGACCATCCGCTTGGCGCCGGCCGCCTTGAACAGGTCGGCCACCATGCGAGCCGTGATGGGCTCGCGGCCCTCGGCCTTGCGGTCCTGGCGGGCGTAGCCGTAGAACGGGCAGACGGCGGTGATGCGCTTGGCCGACGCGCGGTAGGCGGCGTCGATCATGATCAGCTGCTCCATGATGGAGTCGTTGATGCTGCGGCCGTCGTGGCCGCAGTGCGTCTGCATGACGAAGACGTCGCTGCCACGGATGCTCTCGCCGAAGCGGGCGCGGACTTCGCCGTTGGCGAACTCCACCAGCCCCGGATGCCCGAGCTCGATTCCCAGGTGTTCGGCCACCTCCTGCGCCAGCGCAGGGTGCGTGCGCCCAGAGTAGAGCGACATCCGCTTGGTGGTGACCTTCTCCATGGCTCTCCCGTTGTCCGCGACGGTGCTGATCGCTCAGTCGGCACGTGCAGTGTAGAACGCGCCGGTGACGGCGCCGCCAGCCACGGCGCTGCCCGCCGGCAAATAGGCGTACGGGCCCACCCGCGCGTCGGGGCCGATCTCGCTGTCGTGGCCGACGGTGTGCTCCACCACTGCTCCGGTGCCCACCATGCAGTCGACCAGCCGGGTGTCGGGGCCGATCTCGCAGCCGTCGCCCACCGTTGTCTCGCCCTGCAGGATGGTGCCCGGGTAGAGGGTGACGTCGCGGCCGAGCTGCACGTCGACGTCGATGAACGTCTGCCGCGGGTCGAGCATGGTGACGCCGTTCAGCAGCCAGTGGCGGTTCGTGCGGCTGCGCAGCTCGCGCTCGGCGAGGGCCAGCTGCCAGCGGTCGTTCACGCCCATCGTCTCGGCGGCGGGTGCCTGCACGCAGCCCACCCGGTGCCCCATGGAGGCCAGCGAGCCGATCACGTCGGTGAGGTAGTACTCGCCCTGGGCGTTGTCGGGGCTGAGGCGGCGCAGCGCGGGGGCCAGCAGGTCGCGCCGGAACGCGAACATCCCGGTGTTCCACTCCTTGATCGCCAGTTCCTCCGGCGAGGCGTCGCGTTGCTCGACGATGCGCAGCACCCGCCCGTCGCCCGCCTTCGACGGGGCCCGCACCACCCGGCCGTAGCCCGTGGGGTCGTCGAGGACGGATGTGATCAGCGTGGCTGCGTAGTCGTTGGCGATGTGGGTGTTGACGAGCGCCTCGATGGTCTCGGCCCGCAGCAGCGGCGTGTCGCCGGGCAGCACGATGACGGTGGACGTGTCGTCGAGGTCGTCGCCAGGGAACGCGCTGAGGCCGACGTTGGCCGCGTCGCCGGTGCCGCGCTGCACGGTCTGCTCGACGAACGTGACGTGGGCCCACGGGGGCGCCTGCTCCTGTACCTTCTTCGTCACTCGCTCGGCGCCGTGGCCCACCACCACGACGGTGCGCTCGGGCTCGCAGCCCTGCAGCGCGTGGATCACGTGGATCACCATCGGCCGCCCGCAGATGAGGTGCAGCGGCTTGGGGCGTGAAGAGCGCATGCGCGAGCCCTCGCCGGCCGCGAGCACGATCGCTGAAATCGACATGCGACCGTTCTAGCGCGAAACCTGCCCCGGCGTCGCCCACGTGCGCACGTGTCGCGTGCGTGACCACGTGGGGTCGTCGCCACCGCCGCGACAGGTGCGCATGTGAACCGGTGGGCGGCAGACTGGCGGGGTGACGGCTGCTGCGGCCAGGGAAGGCGACGATCTGGCCCCGCGGCGGGTGCGGCTGGACGACGTCTCGCGCGCCGTCGGGTACGAGTTCCACGAGGTGAGGGGCACGTGGATTGCCCGGTCCACCAGTGAAGTGATGGCGGTCCTGCAGGCGGCGGAGGCCGCGGCGCAGGCAGGCAACTGGGTGGTGGGGTTCGTCGGCTACGAGGCGGCGCCCGCGTTCGACCCGGCGTTCCCCGCCCGCCCCGAGCCACAGCCGCAGCCCGTCGCCGCACCGGCGCCGGAGCTGCCGCTGGCCTGGTTCGCGGCGTTCGCCCGGCGAGACGAGGTCGCGGTCGTGGAGCCGCCGGCGGCGGGCCCGTTCCTCACCGACGTCGCGCGACTGCACGGCAGTGAGTGGTTCCGCGACGGCGTGCAGCAGGTGCGCCGCGAGATCGAGCTGGGCGGTGTGTACCAGGTGAACCTCACCGACCGCTTCCGCTGCCGGCTGGCGGCCGAGCCGTTCGATCTGTACCGCTCGATGGCCGCCACCCAGGGCGGGGCCTTCAACGCGTTCGTCGACCTCGGCGAGACGGTGGTGATCAGTGCCTCGCCGGAGATGTTCCTGCGGGTGGAAGCCGACACCGTCACCACCCGGCCGATGAAGGGGACTCGTCGTCGCCACGGCCGGCCCGACGCCGATCGTGCCCGCGCCGACGAGCTGCTGGCCTCCGAGAAGGACCGTGCCGAGAACGTGATGATCGTCGATCTGTTGCGCAACGACCTCTCCCGGGTGTCGTCACCCGGCGGCGTCAGCGTGCCCGACCTGTTCCGCGTCGAGCGCTACGAGACCGTGTGGCAGCTGACGTCCACCGTCGCCGCACGCCTGCGCGGCGGCATCGGGCTGGCCGAGCTGTTCGCGGCGACGTTCCCGTGCGGCTCCATCACGGGCGCGCCGAAGATCGCGGCGATGCGCACGATCCAGCGCCTCGAGCCATCGCCGCGCGGGCTGTACTGCGGGGCGATCGGCATGATCTCTCCGGCGGCCGAGGGTGCGCGGCCGGCGTCGGTGTGGAGCGTGGCCATCCGCACGGCGGTCATCGACGCCGCCAGCGGGCTGGTGGAGTTCGGCTCCGGCGGAGGCATCACCTACGACTCGCAACCCGATGCGGAGGACGACGAACTGCAGTCGAAGGCGCAGGTGCTGCTCGCCGCACGACCGGCCTTCGGCCTGTTCGAGACGATCCTGGTTGACCAGCACGGTGCGCACCACCTGCACCGCCACCTCCACCGGCTGGCGGCCTCGGCCGAGCACTTCGGCTTCCCGTGCACCCAGGCGACGCTGGTCGAGATCGCTGGCCTGGTCGCCGCCCTGCCGCCCGTCACCGAGGCCCATCGGCTGCGCGTGACGCTTGACCGGCGTGGCCGCGCCGGAGTCGAGCTGATCGCGTTCGACCCAGCGCCGGCGACCGTGCGGCTCGGAGTCGCCGCAGCACGGGTGCGCAGCGACGACCCGTTCATGTGCCACAAGACCACCCGTCGTGCCGTCTACGACCAGGCGCGTGCAGCGCACCCTGGTGCCGACGACGTGCTGCTGGTGAACGAGCGCGACGAGGTGGTGGAGACCACGATCGCCAACCTGCTCTACCGCCTCGGCGACCGGTGGTACACGCCGCCGCTGGCCAGTGGCGGGCTGCCCGGCATCGGCCGCGAGGTGCTGCTGGCCGCGGGGGAGGTGCACGAGCGGGTGCTGCCCTTGGCCGAGCTGCCCCAGTGCGACGAGTTGGCCGTGGTGAACGCGCTGCGGGGTCGGCGCCCAGCGGCGATACTCGTGCCATGACGCCCGAGCAGTTCCACCGCGAGTTGGCCGGCACCGCCGTACTGCTGATGGGCGTGGTGAACGTGACACCGGACTCGTTCTCCGACGGTGGCCGCTACTACGAGCTCGACACGGCAGTGGCCCACGGGCTGCGGTTGGCGGCCGAGGGCGCCGACATCATCGACGTCGGCGGCGAGAGCACCCGCCCAGGGGCCGACGCGGTGCCTGCCGAGGAAGAGCTGCGGCGCGTGCTGCCCGTGGTGCGCGACCTCAGCAACGCCGGTCTGGCCGTCAGCATCGACACCCGCCACGCCATCGTCGCCGAGGCCGCCGTCGCGGCGGGCGCCTGCCTGGTGAACGACGTGTCGGGCCTGCGCGATCCGGAGATGCGCGCGGTCGCGGCGCGCCACGGCGTGCCTGCGGTGGCGATGCACATGCCGGTCGCCGACCCGGCCACGATGCAGCAGCACACCGACTACGTCGACGTGGTGGCCGAGGTGATCAGGTTCCTGCAGCAGCAGGTGGCGCTGGCGCTGGCCGCCGGTGTGCCGTCGGTGATCGTCGACCCTGGCATCGGCTTCGGCTAGACGGCCGAGCAGAACGTGGCGCTGGTGCGCCGCCTCGACGAACTGGTCGCGCTGGGGCACCCGGTGCTGCTGGGTGCGTCGCGCAAGCGGTTCATCGGCGTGCTCGCCGGCGTGGAGCGGCCCGACGACCGGGTGGCGGGCACGCTGGCCGTGCACCTCGCCGGTGTGCAGCGTGGCGCCCGTCTGCTGCGCGTGCACGATGTCGCGGCCCACCGCCAGGCGCTGGCGATGTGGCGGCACGTGGGCCGCTGCTGAACCGGGACTACTGAACCGGGCCTACGGGGGCCCGTACGCGGCGGCGCCCCCGACCCGGGTCGGGGGCACCGCGAACGCGTGTGGGTGCGGGCAGGTCAGCTGCCGATCTTGCCGCCGTCGAGCTTGCGGATCACCACGGTCGCCGGGCGCGGGCGGTGGCCCGCGCCGTACGGCCAGCTGCTGACGGCAGAGGGGTTGCTCACCGTCGGGGCGCCTCCGTTGAGGGTGTTCCAGTAGGTGGTGGACTCGCCTGGGTGCTGGATGTTGACGAACATCGTGCGCTGGTCGGGCGTCACCGTGATGCCGGTGAGCTCGCAGCCGCGCGGCCCGGTGAGGAAGCGGCGGATCTCGCCGGTGTCGGGGTCGCTGACCAGCATCTGGTTGTTGCCGATGTGGTCGTAGAAGCGACTGGCCAGGTTCTGGCTGCTGTTCGAGATGTCGGTCTGGATCCAGAGCCGACGATCGTCGTCCATCCACAGGCCGTCGGGCGAACCGAAGATCGTCTGGGTGGCGGGCAAGGTCGCGTCGTAGGCCGGGTCGCCGGCCGCCACGTAGATGTCCCAGCTGAACGTGAGCGCCGCGTTGTTGGCGCCGGCCTCCATGATCCGGACGATGTGCCCGTACGGGTTCGGGTCGCGCAACGAGTTCACTGCGGCGTTGTTGCCCGAACCGTTCGTGAACGCCACGTACACGTCGCGGGTCTCGTGGTCGACGGTGATCCACTCCGGGCGGTGGCAGCGGGTGGCCCCGACCGCGTCGGCGGCCTGGCGGGTGCGGATCAGCACGTCGGCCTGGTCGGCCCATCCGTTGGCCACGGTCAGCACGCCGGCGCCGTGCACCAACGGCAGCCAGGTGCCGTTGCCCACCGCGTCGAACTGGGCGACGTACAGCGTGCCGTGGTCCAGCGGGCTGCGGCGGCGGGCGCGGTGCTCGCGCCACGGGCGGTCGCCGACGAACTTGTAGACGTAGTCGCCGTTCTCGTCGTCGCCGGTGTAGACGACGACCTTGCCGCGGGCCTCCACGACGGTGGCGCCTTCGTGCTTGATGCGGCCGAGTGCGGTGCGCTTCACCGGTGTGCTGTTCGGGGAGAACGGGTCGATCTCCACGACCCAGCCGAAGTGGTTGAGCTCGTTGCGGTTCACCTGGAGGTCGAAGCGGGGTTCGGCCTTGTGCCAGTTGTAGCCGAAGCCCGCCTTCGAGACGCCGTAGCGGGCCTCCAGGGGTGTCGCCGTGAAGGCGGCGTCGGTGCCGAAGTAACCGTTCCAGTTCTCCTCACACGTCAGGTATGTGCCCCACGGGGTGAAGCCGTTGGCGCAGTTGTTCAGCGTGCCGCGCGGGGTGGGCGAGACGGTGCTGGCGAGCATGGCGTGGCTGGCAGGCACCGGACCCGAGAACGTCACCGGGGTGGTGCCGGTGATGCGGCGGTTGTACTTCGAGCCCACCACGTGGGTCCAGCTGCCGTCGGACAGCTGGGCGATCTCGACGACGGTGACACCGTGGCCGGCGAGCGCCTTGGCGACCTTCTCCTGGCCGGCCGCATCGGGGGTGATCGTGCTGCCCTGCGCGGCCGTGTAGATCTGGCTGGCATCGGTGTACTCGTGGTTGACGACCAGCAGGCCACGGTTGCGGTTGCGGCGGCCGGCGGGCAGCGGGAAGTACTTCATGCCGTCGTGGTTGAAGCCGACCTGCTTGGCCTGGTCGGCGGCCGTGTTCGACGCATCCTCCTGCCAGGTGACGCCGTTGAACAGCGGGGTGCCCCACGGGATCAGCACGTCCCAGGTGTAGCCCTCGGGCACGCGGACGGTGTCGTCGGTGCTCGGCTCGATGCCGGTGAACCCCAGCAGCGGGCCGTGATCGTCGTGATGGTCGTCATGGTCGTCGTAGTCGTTGCCCCGGTGGTCGTCGCTCGCGGCGGCAGCGGTGCCGCCGAACGCGCCGGAGCCGGCGAGACCGACCACGGTGGCGGCAAGTGCGCCGCCCAGCAGGCTGCGACGGCTGACGCGAGAGGCGATCATGTCGCCGAGGTGCGGGTTGTCGGTCGGGTTGGACGGGATGTCGTCAGTGTCGAACATGCTGGGGTCCCTCGGTGTCGGGTGCTCGCACGCGGTTGCGCCGATCTTCGGGACCATAGAGACGCGAGGTGACGCGCCGTTGGAGCTGGGGCCAACCCGAGTTGAACCCCTCGAGAACAACTGCACGCGCGGTGCGCGAGGGGCTGCTGCGCCGTCGACGCGCAGTCGCGGGTGACAAGTGGTTCCGGGGAGAGGGCTCGAACCCCTATATGCAGGACCAAAACCTGCCGTCCTACCATTGAACGACCCCGGAAGGAACCGCCACGAGGTTAGCGGCAGGCGCGAGAACTGCGGTCGGCGTTTGGTGACGGGGCTTGCGCCCGATAGCGTCTCACGAGCTATGGGTTCATTGATCAAGAAGCGCCGTAAGCGCATGCGCAAGAAGAAGCACAAGAAGATGCTCCGCCGTACGCGGCACGCGCGCCAGCGCGGCAAGGGCTGACCCCAGCTTCGTCCTGCAACCACAACTCAGTTCTCGTCACCGACCGCCGGCAGCTCGCTGTTGGCGGTCGGTGCGCGTGTGCACCACTACCGCCTCGGGGAATGCCGCGGCGACCGAGTGGTGACCCACCAAGAACCACGTCGCGCCACTGCCCGCCAGGGTGGGTGCGGTGCCGGCCGCTTCGCGGATGCGATCGCGCCAGCGCGCCAGCGCGGGTTCCACCACCAGTGCCGCCGGCTCCAGGTCGTTGGGGCCGTCGGCCCGCGGGCCGCCCAGGTCGTCCCACGCCCGATACGCGGCCGGGGTGCTGACCGCCAACGGCGGGATCACCAGTGTGATGTCCATCGGCTGGAACGGCAGCGGCTCCACGATCTCGCCGATGCCACGTACCCGCGCCCGGCCGCCCACCAGGCAGAAGCTGACATCCGCGCCCAGCTGTGAGGCGCCGCTGACATCGGTGTAGCCGGCCCAGCGCAACACGGCCGCCGCGTCGCTGCTGCCCCCGCCCAGGCCGCCGCCGTGGGGGATCTCCTTGTGCATGTGCACTGCGGCAGTGCGCCCGGCCAGGCGCAACGCCTTGGCCACCAGGTTGGTGTCGTCCAGCGGCATGCCGGCCGCGAACGGGCCGTCGGCAGTCAGCCCATGCCCGTCCGGCCAGATGGTGAGGGTGTCGGCCCAGGCCAGCGACACCATCTCGGCGTCGATCAGGTGGTAGCCGTCGGCCCGTACGCCGGTGACCCTCAACTGCAGCGTCAGCTTCGCCGGCGCCGCAACCGTCAGTGCGTCGCCCCGGTCGTCGGTGCCCCGCTGTTCATCGGCGCCCCGGCCGGAAGCGGCGCCGGCGGCGCCGTGTTCGTTCACTGGACCGCCCGCCACTCTTGAGCCAGCCGCCCCCACTCCTGCACGTCCAGCTCCTCCGGGCGGCGCTGGCTGTCGATGCCGGCGCGCTCGAACGCGTCGGGCGGCACGACATCGGCGAGCGAGCGGCGCAGCATCTTGCGCCGCTGCCCGAAGGCGGTGCGCACCAGGTGGAACAGGTCGGCTGGTGGCGCCGCAACCGCCGGGGCGGGCCGGCGACGGATGTCGGCGAGCGCGGACTCCACGTTCGGGCGGGGCACGAACACGCTGGCCGGCACATAGCCGGCGATGCGAGCCGTGGCCCAGTACGAGATCTTGACGGTGACGGCGCCGTACTGCGGCGTGCGCGGCGAGGCACAGAACCGCTCGGCCGCCTCGCGCTGCACCATCACGAGCATGCGCTCGATCTGCGGCACGCCGTCGAGCAGGTCGCAGATCAGCGGGGTGGCCACGTTGTACGGCAGGTTCGCCACCAGCACCCAGCCCGGTTGGTCACCGAGCAGAGCCGCCCAGTCGGTGGCCATCGCATCGGCTTCCACCACACGCACGTTGGGCAGTGCCTCGGTGATCTCGCGCAGCAGTGGCACCACGCCGCGGTCCACCTCCACGGCCAGCACTTCGGCACCGGTCTCGGCCAGCGCCAACGTCAGCGAGCCGAGGCCGGCCCCCACCTCGACGATGCGGTCGCCGGGGCCCACCTCCGCCAGGCGGGCGATGCGGCGCACGGTGTTCGCATCGGCGACGAAGTTCTGCCCCAGGTCGCGCCGGGGGCTGAGCCCGTTGCGCGACAGCAACTCGCCGATGGCCGCTCGGTTGTGCATGGCCTACCAGTTCACGCGCACCGGCAGCGGCGAGTCGGCGAGGTCGCCGATCTCGGCGAACACGTCGGTGTGCAGCACCAGGTTGGCGCCGGCGGGTACGGCCATGCCGTAGGTGTTGGTGCAGGTGGTGGACTGGCCGTTGTCCACGTTCACCACGGTCAGCATGGCGCCGTCGGGCGCGAGCAGGGTGGTGCACGGCCGGCCGGTGGTGCCCGCGTAACGGCTGAAGCTGGCCTTCATCAGTGCTTCGTTCAGCCCGGGCCCGGTGGGCATCGCCACATCGACCACGGCCGGGCCCACCGGCACTTCGTCGCCACCGACGAACTGAGGTTGCTGCGGCACGTAGGCCGTGGTGGGCGGTGCCGTGCCGGCGCTGGGCACCTCACAGCCATCGCAGGCTGCGGCGGGCGCCGTGCTGGTGGCAGCCGACTCGCGGCTGAGCACCCACAGAGCGGGGAGCGCCACGACCGTGAAGAGGGAGGCAGCGGCAACGCGACGGCGGTCGGAGGCGATCATGGTTGGTAGGTGCGACCGCAACGGACATGACCGCCCGACCGCTGGACAAAAGGCTACGGAGCCAGCGTCGGGAACGCAAGGCACGCTGCCGACGTCGTGGTGTCGCGAACGCTCTCCGTGGTGGTGGCTCGCAGCTCGGCGAGGGCCTGCACCACGTGCGTCACGTACGCCGGTTGGTTCGTCCTGCCCCGGTGCGGCACAGGCGCCAGGTACGGGCTGTCGGTCTCGGCCAGCATGCGTTCGGCAGGGCACAGCCGCGCGGCCTCGTGCAGATCGGTTGCCGTGCGGAACGAGACGATGCCGCTGAAGCTCAGGAACGCGCCGAGGTCGAGGCAGCGCCGGGCTTCGTCCGGCCCGCCGGTGAAGCAGTGAAAGATGGTGCGCTCGGGCACGCCCTCGGCTGCGAACACGTCGAACGTGTCGGCCCACGCATCGCGGGTGTGCACGATCAGCGGCAGCTGCCGTTCGTGGGCCAGTTGGATCTGGGCAGCGAACGCGGCCCGCTGGGTGTCGCGTGGCGAGTGGTCGTAGTAGTAGTCGAGACCGCACTCGCCGACCGCGATCACATGCGGGTCGTCGAGGTAGGGGAGGATGGTCGCGACGCCGTGCTTCGCCTCGTGAGGGTGCAGGCCGGCCGTGGCGTAGATGCCCACGTGCGCGGAAGCCACCGCGATGGCCTGGGCAGTGCTGGCCGCATCGCAGCCGACGGTGATCATCGTCATGACGCCGGCCGCGTGCGCACCGTCGATCAGTTCGGCGACCGTGCCGGCCTTCGAGTCGTACAGGTGGCAGTGCGTGTCGGTGTAGCCGGCCATGGACGCCGCACCGGTAGCTCCGTCGCTGGTCATGCTCAGCGCCGCGGGAACAGGGGGTCGCCCTTGGTGACCGTCAGGCCGCCGGGGTAGCCGCCCCAGCGGGCACCTTCGGGCAGCCGCTGGTCGGCGACCTGGCCGGGCAGGCCCAGCCGTTCCCAGATCGTCTGGCAGGTGGCGGGCACTGCTGGGCTGGCCAGGAGGCACACGATGCGGAGCGCCTCCAGGGCGTCGCCCATCACGGCATCCACCGCCGGGCCGGGTTCGGTCTTCCACGGCTCGTTGGCTTCGAGGTAGGCGTTCGTGGCGCGGATCAGCTGCCACGTGGCGTCGAGCGCTCGCGACGGCTGCATCGCAGCCCATCCTTCGGTGGCCCCGTCGAGCGCAGCGGCTGCGGCGGCGGCCAGCGGCGAGTCTGCCCGTGACGCGGGGCCGACGCCCTCGCACTTCTTGCCCACCACGGTGGCGACGCGCGACAGCAGGTTGCCCAGGTTGTTGGCCAGATCGCTGTTGTAGCGGCTGATCAGGCCCTCGTAGGTGAAGTCGCCGTCCTGCCCGTAGGCCGTCTCGGCCAGCACGTAGTAGCGGAAGCCGTCGACGCCGATGTCGTCGATGAGCTCCAGCGGGTTCACCACGTTGCCGCTGGTCTTGCTCATCTTCTCGCCGCCCACCAGCAGCCAGCCGCCCACGGCCCAGCCGGCCGGTGGCTCGATGCCCGCGCTCATCAGCATCGCCGGCCAGTACACGCAGTGGTGGCGGATGATGTCTTTCCCGATCAGGTGCGTGCCCGGCCACCAGCTCTCGAAGCGCTCGGCGTCGCCGGCGTCGGGGCCGCCGAAGCCGATGGCCGTGATGTAGTTGGACAGCGCGTCGAACCACACGTAGGCGACGTGCTTGCTGTCCCACGGCAGAGGGATGCCCCACTTCAGGCTGGTACGGCTGACACTGAAGTCGCGCAGCCCGCCCTTGATCAGGCCCAGCGCCTCGTTGCCCCGGAACTCGGGCTGGATGGCACCCGGGTGAGCGGCGTACCAGGCGAGCAGGCGGTCCTGGAAGCGACTGAGGCGGAAGAAGTAGTTCTCTTCCTCGTAGTACTCGACTGGGCGCTTGTGGATCTTGCACAGGTCGCCAGGGTCGAGCTCGTCGTCGGTGTAGTACTCCTCGCACGCCACGCAGTACTTGCCCTTGTAGACGTCGAGCTCGATGTCGCCCGCGTCGTAGCAGCGCTTCAGCAGTTCTGCGACGCCGGCCTTGTGGCGTTGCTCGGTGGTGCGGATGAAGTCGTCGTGGGAGATGCCCAGGCGCTGCCATGCCTGCTCGTAGAGCGGTGCGATCTCGTCGACGAACTCCTGCGGCGTCTTGCCGGCGGCGTCGGCGTAGTCCTGCACCTTCTGGCCGTGCTCGTCGGTGCCGGTGAGGAAGTGGACGTCGTCGCCCAGCAGGCGGTGCCAGCGGGCGATCGCGTCGCCGATGATGGTGGTGTACGCGTGGCCGAGGTGGGGTTTGGCGGTCACGTAGTAGATGGGGGTGGTGAGGAAGTAGCGGCTCATGGCTGGTCCTTTCGGGGAATGGCGGTACGTCGGCTGGTTACGAGCCGGTGCACATTCGACGAGTCAGGGCCTGGTACGTCACGGCCGCCAGCCTACGCCCGCCGCATCGCCCCCGGTCAACCGCATTCCCGACCCTGTAGCCGCCCCCGCCCCCGCCCCCGCCCCCGCCCCTGCCCCGCCCC
>JAUSLQ010000222.1 GCA_030645675.1 Actinomycetota bacterium
GGCGGGGCCGGCGGGGCCGGCGGGGTTGGCGGGGGCTGCGGGGGCTGCGGGGGCTGCGGGGTCGGGTGTGGGGGTCGCGCCGTCGGCCGGCGCGGTTGCGGGGACCTTCTTCTTCGGCGGGGGCACCCCCACCGTCGGCGCCTTGTCGGCCCACTCCGGCCAGCGGCGGCGGCTGACGATGCTGAGCGTGCGCAGCAGCTTCATCGCGACTTCGTCCTCCTGCGCGGGGCGGGCGACGATGGTGCCGTCGTTGATCATGCGGGTGATCACTTCCTCACCCAGCTCGGTGCGCACGATCGTCAGCGTCCAGTCGTTGTCCTTGCCGATGCCGCCGGTGGAGATGTCGGCGTGCTCGGCCGCGAAGTCGGGGCAGTTCTTGCAGCCCTCTCGCGTCCACTGGTGGCACTCCTTCAGGTCGATCTCGTGGAACGAGCCATCCTTCATCCAGATCTGGAAGGCGCCCTTGATGTTCATCTTCACCATGTCGGCCTTCTTCAGGCCGTACTTCGCCTCGAACAGCTCTGAGAAGATCGCGTCGTCGAACGTCTTGCTGCAGAGCAGGCCGATGTTGAACAGGAATGGCTTGCTGACCTTGCCGGCCTTGCGATCCCACATCGTCGGCGGCGACGACGTCTGACAGCCCATGCCCACCAAGGCGAGGCGGTTGAGGCCTTCCTCCTTCGCCTGGCGCAGCGCCAGCGGGTTGGCGCAGTAGGTGTAGCGGCTGCCGGCCGTGGCCAGCACCTCGTCCTTGTTGCGGGCCAGCACGGGCTTGGCCTTCCAGGCGTCGTCGGGCTCGACGCCGCTGACCATGGCGGCCTCGATGTAGTCGTTGTCCATCAGCCAGGTGAGCATGGCGGTGACGAAGCCGCCGTCCTGACCCTTCTGGTGCTGGGTGTCGTCGGCGGCACGGGTGAGCAGCAGTTGGCGCCAGATGCCGCTGAGCTCGTCGGGCTCGCGCACGCGGCCGAAGAGGTGCATGTCGGCGCTGGGCTCCCACGCTCGGAAGCGGGGGCAGGCTCGGGTGCAGGTGGTGCAGCCCTTCTCGCCGTGGATGCAGTTGTCGAGGCCGAGCTCTTCTTCCAGGTGGAAGGGCTTGTACTTGCCCTCTTCGTGCTGGTAGCCGATGACGTCGTGCGGGCAGGTGACCACGCACCCGGCGCACCCGGTGCACAACCCGGTGGTGATGACCTCGGCGTACAGTTCCTTCCACTGGGCGGTCCAGCGCCCGGCCTGGGCGGGAGTCTCGAGGGGGCCAGCAGCATCGACAACGGTCATGGCGACGACTCTACGACGCGAGCGCCGCGCGCCGCTCAGTTCAGAGCCGCGTCTGAAAGAGGTGAACCAAGAAGGAGTGGGTCATCGCTGAAAGTCTACCGGAAGAGCTGTTGCATGACGAACGTGTGTTTGGTAGTGTGGTTGACATGCGTGAGGCGCTCGATCTTCTCGACCTGGCAGCAGATGCCGTCGCGATGCACGACCCCCACGCGCTCACGGTCGACGATCTGCGCGACGGTGTCATCGGGCTGCAACGCCACATCGATCGGGTCAAGGGCATCCATGCCCGCTTGGTCGCCGCCGGTGATTCGGTCGGGGTGTGGCGCGGTGGCGGGAAGCGGAACCTGGCCGACTGGTTGTCGTCGCTCACCGGTACCGCCTATGGCGATGCTGCCAGCCGGGTGCGGCTCGGTGAGGCGCTGGGTGCGTCACCCGAGCTGGCCGACGCCGTCGATGCCGGCGAGGTGTCGGCCGCGACCGCGGAGGTGGTGCACGACGCGGTCACCAACCCCGTGCCTGACGGCGATGTCGGTGAGCTGGTCGAGGCGGTGAAGGGTGCCGGGCCGCGTGATGCGCGTGAGGCGGCGGAGAAGTTCCGTGAGGTCCACACCAAGGAAACGCCTGAGCAGGCGGAGCAACGGCGCCGTTCGAAGCGATCGGTGCGTTCGGGGCCAGCCATCGACGGGCTGGTCACCACCACGGTCGTGCTGCCGGAGTTGGAGTCACGCGAGTTCCATCAGGTGGTCTCGTTCATCGGCGGCAAGCCGTCCGAGGGCGACGGTCGCACCACCGAGCAGCGGTTGGCGGACGGCTTGATCCGACTGTGCAAGGCGTATGCCGCCGGCACGGTGGGTGGTGGGCGGGAGAAGCCGACGATCGTGATCACCATCGACGCCGACTCGTTCGTCGGGGCTGCGAACGAACCCGGTGTGACTGCGCATGGGGATCGGATCCCCGCCCACATCGTGCGCAGGTTGGCGGAGCAGGCCACCCTGCAACGACTCATCCACGACGGCAACACGATCCTCGAGTTGGGTCGCGAGGTCCGCTACGCGACCGACAGCCAGTTCAAGGCGCTCCTCGTGCGCGACGGGGGCTGCCGATGGGCGGGTTGCCACATCCCTGCTGCCTGGTGCCAGGCCGATCACCTGCTCGCCTGGGAAGACGGTGGGTTGACCGATCTGAACAACCTGGTGTTGTGGTGCTCGCACCATCACCACGAGAAGCACCGACCCGGCGTCCAAGTGCTCGGTGACGTCCACGATCTGCGGCTGCGGCTCGCGAACGGCACCATCATCGACTGCCCCACCCGCGGACACACCCGAACCCGAACCCGAACCCGAAC
>JAUSLQ010000227.1 GCA_030645675.1 Actinomycetota bacterium
AGGGCGGCATCGATCGCGGTTGCCAATCCTGCGTTGGCCGCAAGTGCGACCGCTGCTCGCGCCGGATCGTTCTCGAAGTTGGCGATGCCGGTGCACACGCCGCGGTTCCACGCCGACAGGTCGTGCCAGTCCACCGACCAGCCCAGCGCGGCCGCGAGCGTGAGGTTGGCGAGGGGGTCGGCATAGGCGGTGATCAGCTCCACGTCGCCGGTGGGTGCCGCCGCGACGAACTCGTCGATGAGCCGGTCGTACAGCGCCGACAATCCCTCGCGCACGACGGGCAGCGCGGTGGACGACACGAACGGCGGGCGCATGCCGTCTGCCAAGCGATCGTGGGCTGCACCGTCGAGCGTCAGCATGTTCTCGCCGAGGCAGTCGCGCAGCCACGACGGCTCGGTGTTGCTGCGGAACAGCTCGGGGTGCTCGCACACGTGCACCACGTCGTCCCAGCGGGTGACGAGGAACATGCCGAGACTGGGCACGAAGGCGACCGGCTCGTGCGCCTGCAGCGCGGCGAACACGGGGTAGGGATCGGTGTCCAGCACGGCCAGCGTGACGTCGGCGGCGCGCAGCTGGCTCATGGGCGGAGCGTACCTTCGAGGCCGAAGCCCGAAGATGTCAGAACACCCACACGCCCAGGGCCGCCAGCAGCACCAGCGCGACACCCAGGATGGTCTGGCCGATGCCCAACACCTTCGCCGGGCGGGGCGGCCGGCGCACCCACCACAGGTGCAGCGCGGCGACGACGACCAGCCCCACCGCGCCCAGCAGCAGCTGATGGCTGACCACGGCTGCAACCGCGCCGACGGCGACGGCGATCGCCTGCGCGGCATCGCTGCCGCGCACCGGGCCGCTGCCCCGCCGCAGGCGGACGATCTGGACGCGCACGAACGGGATGGCCCCCAGCGACCGAGCGGCCAGCACCAGCCACGCGGCCGCCGCCAACCGGCCGGCGTCGTGGCCGGAACGGGCCGCGAGCACGATCACGGCCACGACCGATGCGATGCCCACCGCGCCGCACAGCTCGGGGACCAACCGGCGCCCACGGCTGCGCACGTCGTACCACAGCTCGACGGCCACCAGTGGGGCGGCCACTGCGGCGGGCAGGGCCCATCGCCAGCCGGCATCCCCCACGGCGAGGGCGACCAGCACGGCCATCAGCACCAGTTCGGCCACGGCGACTGCCAGGGCCTGCCGCGAGCGCAGCAGCCAGCGGCGGCGGCGCAGGTCGACGGCTGCCAGCTTCAGCGGCGTGCGCACCAGGAAGGCGAGGAAGGCCGCAACCCCCAGTGCGAAGCCGGCCCACGACGGGGCGATCAGCAGCCCCAGCAGCACGGGTTCCAGCGTCAGGCCCCAGCCGCCGTGTTCACTGGGCAGAGCCACCACCCGCCACCAGGCGCGCTCGCCGCCCGCCGCGCCCGGCTCGCCCGGCTCGCACGGCTCGCCTTCGCCTTCGCCTTCGCCTTCGCCTTCGCCTTCGCGCACCGTCGCTGTCACAACGCCGACTGGCGGCGGTCGTGGTGACGGCGCACCAGCGTGAGCACCAGCGTCGTCGCCGACACGGCGAGTGTCGCCACCACGGCCACGCGACCTTGCGACGACAGTGGGTGGTGCACCATCAGCAGGATCATCGCCACCACGCTGAGCACCCAGGCACCGCCGGCCATGCGAGCGGTGACGTCTTCCAGCTGGGTCAGCTCCGCGTCGCGGCCGACGGCGGTGTGCTGCGCACCCTCGGTGCGCAGCAACGACTCCAGCCAACGCACAGGTGACGACACCACGATCAAGACGGCCGGCGCCCACAGCAGCATGGCACCGGCGATCCACCGTTCGTCTGCCGCCGAGATGGTGGCCTGGCCGTTCACCGCTGCGGCCGCGGCGAATGCGGCAAGGGCAGTCACCACGATCACCAGCAGCGCTTTCACGTAGCGCAGCACGATCACCTGCAGCCGCAGCATGTGGCGCACGATCCCGTACTCCACCTTGGCGACTTCCTCGACCAGTGTGCGGCGGCGCGCTGCCGCCAGTTCGAACAGGCCCGCCGCGCGCACGCGGTCGGCGTCTTCGTCGTCCTCGGTCAGGCCGGGGTAGGCGTCCAGCTGGCGATCGATGCGCGCTCTGGCGCGCTCGTTTCCCGGCACCAGCAGCCGCACAGTGGGCAGCGCCCGATGCACCGACTCGTAGAACGCATCGGTCTCGGCGTCGAACTCGTCGCTGGGCATGCGCAGGCCGGTGAGCGTGAAGCGAGGTGTGAACACCTCGCCGTCGGCGTGCACCACGTGGTTGGCGTGGAAGTAGAAGCGGGTCAGCTCGATGATGACGAGCCACAGCACCACCAGCGCGAGCACGATCGACACCGCCACGGCAGCCGCCAGCAGACCGCGCGACCACGACACCGGGCCCACCAGCAGCGAGCGCAGCACCTCCAGCACCGCGTCGCGCTCGACGGCCGGCAGCAGCACGAGAATGCCGGCGCCGGACAGCAGGGCGGTGGCCACCCGGTGCATGGTGGACAGGCGGACCTCGCAGCGTTGCAGGAACCCGCGCATCGCAGCGCGCTCGTCGGCGGTGGCTTCTACTGGGTCAAGCATCGATGTCCGTACTGGTCGTGAGGGCCGAGCACCTCGCCCGGCGGCCGAGCCCGCTCGCGCGCCCGACTGGGTGATGGCACCGGCAACGCTAGTCCCGCTGCCCACGTTGAACCGAACGGCCTCGCGGGGCGAGACTGGCGCGATGAGCATCACCGACCTCGACGCTGCGCGCGTCAACGCCGCGATCGACACGTTGCTGACCGAGCACCCGCCCGCGACCACGCCGAACACCGAGTTCCGCGGCCACCGTTACGACGCTGGCCTGGCTTGGGTGCACTTCCCGGAAGGCTTCGGCGGCCTCGGAGCCCGACCCGACCTGAACCGCGAGGTGGAGTCGCGGCTGCGCGCAGCCGGCGCCGCACCGCAGGACCAGGCCACGTTCTTCCTCGCGCTGGCGGGGCCCACCATCGTCACCCACGGCACCGACGAGCAGCGCCGCCGTTTCCTGCGGCCGATGTTCACCGGCGCGGAGAAGTGGTGCCAGCTGTTCAGCGAGCCGGGCGCGGGGAGCGACTTCGCCGGCCTGGCGGCGCGGGCAGTGCGCGACGGCGACGAGTGGATCGTCAACGGCCAGAAGGTGTGGAACACGCTTGCGCACCTCGGCGACTGGGGCATGCTGGTGACCCGCACCGACCCGGAACAGCCCAAGCACAAGGGCATGACCTACTTCGCCCTCGACATGCGGCTGGCCGGAGTGGAAGTGCGGCCGCTGCGCCAGATCACCGGCGAGGCCGAGTTCAACGAGGTGTACCTCACCGATGCTCGCGTGCCCGACGACTGCCGCATCGGCGCCGTCGGCGAGGGCTGGCGGGTGTCGCTGACCACGCTGATGAACGAGCGTACGGCCATCGGCACCGGCGGCGCCAGCAGTGCCAAGCGCGGCCCCATCTGGGAGGCCATCCGGCTGTGGCGCGAGGTACCCGCCGAGCAGCGCAGCGACGCCAAGCGCGACCGGCTGATGCAGCTGTACTGCACCAGCGAGGCGATGCGCCTCACCAACATGCGCGCCGGCGAAGCCGCCAAGACCGGCAACCCGGGGCCGGAAGGCTCGATCTCCAAGCTGGCGATGTCGAACTTCAACAAGGACTGCACCGAGTTCGCCCTGGGCCTGCTGGGCGCCGACGCGATGGCCGGCTACGACTTCACGTTCCGTCGCCTGGAGCAGCTGTCGGCGGACGGGCTCGACCAGGGCATCCGGCACAGCTTCCTGCGCGCCCGCGCCAACAGCATCGAGGGCGGCACCAGCGAGATCCTGCGCAACGTGCTGGGCGAGCAGGTGCTGGGCCTGCCCGGCGAACCGCGAGTGGACAAAGACCTCGCCTGGAGCAAGGTGCCGCGAAACTGATCCGAGTTGGCTGCTGGTGGCGGCCGGCGACGCCGCTCACGCGGGGCACAGACCGATGCACATCGCCGGCTCTGGCTGCGCGCTGACGGCGAGCAGGCAGTGCGCCCGCCGACCCGCCGACGCGACTCGGAGCGCGTCGTACGCGCCCCAGTGCAGCCCATGGCGATCAGCCACCAGCCGCAGCCGCTCGGCCACCTTGCTGTCATCGCCGAGCAGGCGGTTCGCACCGACGATCACCGTCGCCACCGGTTGCTCACCACGACGACCGGCCAGGCTGAACGCAGTGTCGGTGGGGTACCAGGCCCGCCCGGCCAACTCGTCGAGCAGGGCCAGCGTGGCCGGCCCCGCAAAGCGGCGCACGTCGTCGCGGTCGATCCGCCCGGGCTCCAGGTACCACTCGCACCGCCCACCACTCAGGTCGATGCCCATCATCGTGGGGGTGCCGGGCAGTCCCTGCCCGGCACGGTCCGCCAGCCAGGCGCCGACCTCGGCGACCACCTCGCACCGCTCCCCCGGCGGCACCTCGACGTAGACCTTGAAGCGGTCGCCGCTGTCGTCGTGACGGCCACCGATCCACGCGCCCCACTGCATCGGCGAGTCGTGCACCGAGCGGCGACGGCGCCATGCGGCGGCTGCCAGCGGCGCCGGCGCATCGTCTCCGATGCGGCCCCAGTCGTGCAGCAACCGCATCGTGTGCGCAAGCCGGTGGCTCGCAGGCATCTCCGGTGGGCCGACCTCGCACGCATACCTGGACGTCGCACTGCCGGCAGCCACGCTGAGCTCCACCGGGAACCAGGTCGGCGTCAGCCGCGACCATCGCCAGGCGACACTGGGCCACGACGTGGCCAGCATCGGGTGCAGCAGTCGCGGCAGCCACCTCTGCGCGCCGGGGTGCAGCAGCGGCAGGGCGGCAGCGAGTGCCGGGTGCATCTGCTGCGGCTCCACCTGCTCGGCAGTGGCGATCATGGCTGCCGCTCGCGCTGCTCGGCTCTCGCTGCCACTCAGATCGGGCTCAGGCGCACGATGGTGTCGGTGGCCACCGTTGCCGCCCGATCAGTCGTGACCCCGTCCACCCCGACGAACGTCGCCCGCCAGGTGAACGAGCGGATGGTGGGGTCGACCAGCCCGATGCGCACGTGCTGGGTGGCCGTCGTCGCCCCGTCGACCTCCACCCGACGCGACCACCGGTACCCGGCAGCGTCGTCGTACTCCAGGTCGACCAGCACCGACCGCACGGCGCCCTGCCACGCGGGCACGAGGTCGATCTCCAAGTGGTCGGGGAAGGGATCGTTGACGACGACCGTGTTCGCCGAGCGCGGCTGCGGCTCGGGAACATCGATCCGCACGCTGCCGTCCACCAGGGTGTGACGGAACTCGCAGCGGTAGGAGGCGCCGGCCTTCTGCGCCGTGCGCACCAGCCATCGCTGCGAGCCGCTGCCGGGCTCCATCCGCAGAGTGTCGGCTCGGGTCCAGCCGTTGCCGTCGTCGTAGGTCACCGCGACGTCGGTCGCCCGCACGATCTGAGCGTCGAGATCGCCCGGCTGCACGGTCACGTCGAGGAAGCCGAGGTGGTGATAGGGGGTCAGCTCGATGCGCCGATCGGTGCTGGTGCCCTCGATGGTGTATTGCACGTCGGCGCCGTGCCAGCCCGAGCTCGGGTCGAAGTGGTACTCCAGCCGATACCTGTACTCGGCGTCGAGGTGCGCGTTCAGCGGTGGCGACCAGGCCATCGTGGTGGCCGACGTGGCCGTGAACACGAAGTCGGTGCTCTTCGGGCCGCCGGGGTCGGTGTCGCGGCCGTACTCCAGGTGCAGGTTCATGCTCTGCAGCCCGATGGCCGCGAAGTCGGTGACCATCGATTCGCCCTCCAGCGACAGCGTGCGGAAGAACGGGTCGTCGAGATCGATCTCGATCAGGTGCGACGGGTCGAGCAATGCGTCGCCGAGGTCGCCGAAGAAGCCCTGCGGCGCGTAGGTGCGCTGCACCGCGTCGGTGCGGTCGTACACGAACTCGAGCTGGCGCAGCTCCTCCTGGCGCACGAACTTCAGCTTGAACGAGACCGCTGCGGTGTCGATCAGCGACGGTGTCTGGCCGGGCTGCACCGGCACTTTGACGGTGCCTGCCCCACCCGCTGCCGCCGGAGACGCCGGCCCGGCGGGCTTGGCCGGCTGCCCAGGTTGGCCCGGAGTCGCCGGCTGCCCAGGAGCCGCCGGCTGCCCAGGCACCACCGGCTTCGGCGGACCACCCGCCGGCTGCCCAGGAGCCGCCGGCTGCCCAGGCACCACCGGCTTGGGCGGACCACCCGCCGGCTGGCCCGGTACGGCCGGCTTCGCCGCACCTGGCGTCGCGGTACCTGGCGTGGCGGTGCCAGGCGTCGCCGCACCTGGGGTGGCGGCACCAGGCGTGGCGGCACCCGGGGTACCTGGAACGGCAGCACCGGGAACCTTCGGCGTGGTGGTGCCCGGTACGCCGGGCACCGTCGTACCACCGGTGGCCGGTTTCGTGCCGCCCGCCGGGTTCAGCGGGTCGGGGGTGGGCGCCTTGGGGATGTCGGCGACGCCCAGCGTGGGTTCGAACCACTCCTTCAGGAGGTGATCGACGAAGAACTGCATCGCCCACTTCTCCTGCTCGGCGGAGTCGGTGGTGAAGGCGGTGATCTCGATCTTCAGCACGCCCTGCTGCTGCAGGTCTTGCAGCACCGCCTCGATGCCGCCGCGCACGAAGTACACCTGTGCGTTCAGCGAGGCGCCGAACTCCTGGTACACCCGCTTCAGGTCGGCAGTGATCTTGACGTGCAACGACGGGCGCAAGGCGGTGAACTGCAGCTTGTAGATCACGCCCACCGGCGCACCGCCCTTGGCCAGCGCCTGGCGGACGATCGTCGCCCCCTCCTGGTCCAGCATCAGGCTGAACGCCGCCCGGTTGTCGCCGAACAGTGCCGGCACGTTCGCACCCAGGATCCGCTCGACGGCGTTGAACGAGCCGGGGGGTGCAGGCTGCGCCTCGGTGCCGCCGGGGCCTTGCACGTTCAGCGCGATGCACTCCACGGTGCCGCCGTCGAACGGCACCGGGCTGAGCTCGACGTCGCGGGCAGGGTCGCCGGCGCGAGAGCGACACTGCGACAGGATGCGGTTGCGCCGCGACGTGTCGAGGGTGAGCATCGACTCGAACGTGAGGAAGCCGCCTCCCCCGGTGTCGGCACCGGGGGCCGGCTTGAACACCATCAGGGTGAAGGCCGGCGACCCGTCGGGGCGGGTGCCCATCGAGACGGGGCCGGGCAGAAACCAGAACACGTTCCCGTCGGCGTGGTCGTGGAAGACCTGCACGCCGTCCGTGACGAACGAGGTCGAGCCGAGTTGCAGCATGATGCGCTCCTGTGCCTAATCGAGGGGGATCACCACGTCGCCGGCCGCGACGTGATCCGAGTGCGAGGTGCTCAGCCCGTTGCCGTGGCGATACGTGGCCTTGTAGTCCAGCGCCAGCGGGCCGGCGGGTGCGTCGAACTCGACCACTGCACGCGGTTCGTCGCGGGTCAGCGTGACGGCGTCGGCCGCACCGCCCGGCAGGGTGACGGCAACGTCGATGCGTGCGACTTCGGCGGCGGCGAAACGCTGTGGGTCGGTGCGCACCGTGACGACAGCCCGGCGGGCCATGTCGGGGCGCACCATCAGGCGCGGCGAGACGGTGGCGCACTCCTCGATCAGCCGCTGGGTGCCGTCCTTGAACAGGATGGTCACGTCGTACTGCACCACCCTCGCTGCCGGGTCCAGCAGGTCGACCATGAACGTCTTCGTCGCTGGGTCGGCCTCGCTGAACTCCAAGCTCTGCTGCTCGTCGACCTGGTTGGCCGCGTCGCGGTAGCGCAGATCGACGAACGCGCGGTCCACGGTGGCCCACGGCAGGCTGGGCACCACCGACAGGGTGCGCCGGTTCGGGCGCGGGTCGCGCACCTTCACCTCGCCGCCGGCCGCCACCGCCTCCGGCAGCACCAGCGGCGCACCGGTGGCGCCGTGGAACGTCAGCCGGTACCGAACGGGCGGCACCGCGTCGCCCACCACATACGGCCTCCACGCCCACGACGTGTTGGCCGCGGTCAGCTCCAGTGTGATGGTCTGGTGCACGTCGTTGTCGTGGTCGTCCATCGCGACATCGACCGTCACCCGCTGCCAGCGGTCCCACGGCACACCGTCGTCCATCACGTTCACAGGGATCAGGTGGAACAGGTCGGTGGCGCGCAGCGTGACCGCGTCGCCCAGCACCGGCTCGGTGGTGCCGTGCAGCGCCAGCGGCCGATCCAGGCGATCCACCTGCACGAGGTTGACCGTGTACTCCACCGCCACCGGCTCGACCATCCGGCCGTCCACGACCACGCTCGACCATGCCACCGTCTGCGGGTCGTTGGACGTGAAGTGCAGCGAGCGATGATCGCCGCCGTACTCGAGCGTGACGTCCATCGACGCGACGTGGCCCGATGCGAAGTCGACGGTGGGAATCACCTCCACCTTGCGTTCGTCGAACCAGGGGTCGTCGAGGTTGATCTCGCGCACCAGGTCGGTGAGGGTCAGGCCAGCCTCGGTGAGCTCGCCGACGAAGCCGCTGATGTGGCCCTGCGGGAAGATCGTGCGCTTGACGGTGGTGCGTTCGCGGATGTTCACGTCCAGCCGCTTGCGGTCGATGCGCGTGTAGTCGAGGTGGTTGTAGCTGAACGATGCGTGGCCGACGCGGCTGAGGTCGTCGAGGAACTTCAACGCGTCGTCAACGCCGGTGGTCAGTGCCGCCGGATCAACGCTGGGCTTGAAGAACGCATCGGTGATCATCGAGTAGACGGCCGCCACGGCCCGGTCGCGGCCGGCGATCACCCCCTCGTGCTCCTTCACGCCTTCCGGCACGAACGTGTCGACCTCGATCACGATGGCGCGCTCGTCGATCAGCTTGTCCACCACCTCCCGGATGTCGGTGGAGAAGAAGAGGAAGCCGGCGGAGAAGCTGTTGTCCAGCCTGCTCTGCATGCGGTCCCAGTCGACGTCCAGCTTCACCTGGTAGGCGGGGCGCAGCGCGTAGTAGTCCAGCGAGTAGATCACGCCGATCGGCTGCACCACCCCGTTCATCGCGTCGAGGATCGCGGTCGAGCCCTCGGCATCGAGCCGCACGGAGAACGCCGCGCGTTCGTCGCCGAACAGGGCCGGTTTGGCCGCGTGCACGATCTTCTCCACGAACCGCAACGGCTCACCCGGAGCCGGCATCGGGCCGCTGCTGTCCACACCCAGCACCACCAGCCGCACCGTCCCGTCCTCGACGGGCAGCGGACCCAGCACCGGGTCCTCATCGAGGTGCAGCGCCGACTTCAGCTTGCGGGCCGCGTCGGTCAGCACCGATTCGTCGACCCGCAGGTCGACGTCGAAGCTCAGCAGCCCACCGCCTTCCTCTCCCTCGGCACGGAAACGCAGCAGGTTCCACACCGGGCGGCCGGCCGCATCGACCGCCACCCGAGGGGCGTTGGGCATGTAGTACCACGTGTCGGTGCGCTCGTGGTCGGGGTACAGGGTCAGCCCGTTGACCTGCACGATGGGCGGGTTCAGGTACAGCATCGCTCAGGCCGCCGGCAGTTCGAGGACCAGCGTCTCGTCGTCCACTCCGGTGGCGGAGGCGGTGCGCTTGCTGCCATCGGCGAGGAAGAACTCGGCCGACCACGAGTAGGTGCGCGGCCCGCCTTCGGGCACCTTCGCCACCCAGGGGGTGGAGGTGGCACCGGTGCGGAGGATGACGTCGTCGTGCTGCTCGTGCCCGGGAGCGTCGTAGCGCAGCTCCACCTTCACCAGCTTCAACACAGTGAAGTCGAGCAGGTCGGGCAGCACCTCCACCTGCAGCAGGTTGGCCACCGGTTCGCCGACCAGCAGCGTCAGCTTGGTCACCGGGTCGGGACCGAGCTGCTGCACCGTGCCGTCCTTGCGACGGATGGTCTGCGAGTAGGTCATCGTGCCGGCCTTCGGGTCGAACACCGGGATCGGCACGGTCGCGAAGGTGGCCTCCGCGGTGAGCACCTTCGACACCATCGTCTGGTACCCGTGCTCGGTGTCGTCGTACTGGACGTCGACGGTGATCTCGGCGATGTCGTTCACCAGGTCGCCCGCGGCGCGCAGCGAGATCGTCACCACGTCGTTGAACGGCGAGGTCACCTGCACCAGGTCGCCCTCCACGGGCCGCCAGTCGCGGTGCAGCAGGCGGCCGTCGGCCGTGCGGTAGTCGATCTTGTACTCCGGCACTCCGCGCCGCTCGTGGATCACCTCCACCAACCGATGCTCGCGGTGGGTGTCGTCGACCACGAACTGGCGCTCGATGGTCTGGCCGCCCAGCGGTGTGTAGCGCAGCGTCACCGTCGCCGACGGCACCTTCTGCAGGTCGAGGTCGCCCAGCTTCACCTCCGTCGCCAGCACACCGCTGTCGTCGACGTTGATCGTCAGCTCGGTGCCCTTGCGCTTCACCGGGTCGGCCACGAACGGCTTCGCCGAGTTCTTGTAGTTGACGACGTACGAGTACGTGAAGTCGTCGATGCCCTGCTGCGCGAACACGTCGAACGCCTGCGCCTCCGTCGCCGAGACGAAGTGGAACTGCTGCACCTCCTTCGGCGCGTTGCCGTACTCCAGCTGCACGTCGATGGAGTGGATCGGCAGCGTGGTGTAGTCGGCGTTGGTGCGCACGTTCACGCGCTTGGTCTTGAAGAACGGGTCGTCGAGGTTCACGATCGCGGAGTGATCGGCCCAGTTCACGCCGAGCGACGTGATGTTCGGCAGGGTGCCCTGAGGCCGGAAGTTCCACAGCGCAGCAGTGTTCTCGCTGATCGTCAGGCTGAAGCTCTCCACCCGGCTCTTCTGCACGAGGTAGTCCACTTCGTACGCAGCCCGGTCGCCCTTCGGCTCCTCCTGCTTCACTGCATTGCGCATCTTCTCCTCGATCATCTTCTCGAGGGTGCCGTAGAGGCTGTCGCGGATGCGGTCCACGGTGTCCTTGTCCACCCCGGCGCCGGCGCTGATCTCCACCCCGAAGGCCTTGGCCTCGATGAACTGCTCGCGGATGTTGTTCTGGTAGTAGTCGTTGCGGCTCCAGAAGTCGTCGTCGCTGGAGATGTGCTGGTGGAACTCGTAGAACGTGGACGAGTCGAACCACATCCGGCCGGTCACCGGCGGCAGCTTCACCCAGCCCTGCAGGTCGTACGACACCTGCACCACGCCACCCTGGCCCTGCAACGCCTGCTCGAACAGGGTGGCGCCGCGCTGGCTGAACTCGACGGTGAACGGCGTGATGTTGCGGCCGAACAACGACGGCGCACCGGGGTTGTAGACCTTCTCCACGAACGTGCCGCCGATGTCTTCCAGGTTCAGCGAGGCGGTGCCCTTGGCCCACGACACCGCACCGAGTTGGATGCGGCCGGTGGCGTTGGGGACGGCAGCGCCCTCGCCGCCCCCGGCGCCCGGTGTGGGCCCGTCGGCGGGTACGAGGTCGCCGTCGTCGTTCAGCTTCCACTGCACGTCGGGCGGCAACGCCGCGATCTTCTCCCGGATCTGGTCGAACAGCTGTGAGTTCATCGTCGGCCGGCCCTGCACGCCCGCCTTCAGCGCGGCGTTCACCTGTGCCTCCAGCACGGTGATGATCTGAGCGCGCCGTGCCTCGTCGAGCACGAACTCGCAGTCGAAGAACACGAACCCGCCGCCGTTCTTGCCATCGGCGCGGGGGACGGGCTCCTTGTACTTGAGGAACCGGAACACCGGCACGTTGTTGTCGTCGAGCCGGAACCTCGGTGAATCGGGCATCGCGTAGAACGTGAACGGGTCGCTGTCGTCGGCATACACCGGCACCCCAGCGATCGTTTGCACCCGGTCGATACGCAGCATCGTGAACCTCCTCGTTCGTTGGCGCAGAGACGCACCAACGAACTGACAGATACGAGAAGTCCGCGTATCTGCCGCGACCGACCGCGCTCTGTTGGCCATGCTGTTGCTGCCCGCACTCGCCGACGACGCCGGCTTCGGCGACGTGGTCGTGTTTGCGGACGACGTCGACTCGTCGGCGTTCTACGCCGTGCCGCAGGTGCCCCGCCTGCGGACCGTGGACGGTGCACCCGCACTCCGCTTCGTTCGCTACCGCAGCCTCGACCATCAGGGGGCGCTGCAAGCGGGGGGCTTCATCGAAGCCGGCGTGGAGCTGACGCTCACCGACGCGCAGCGCAGCCAGGTGCTGACAGCGCTGGCCACGCGCTATCCCGGCCCACTGTCGTTGCGTACCCCGACCTACCTGAACGGTACGGCACAGCTGCTGATCGCCCCGGTCGGCGGAGCGCTGGTGGAGCTCGTGGAGGGCTCGACGGCGCCGTCGCTCGCCGGCGCCATGACGGCCACGTTCACCGCCGCGCTCACCGAGACTGGAGCGCGGCTGCTGTGGGACGAGTTCGCCTCCGACCCCAGCGTGCTGGCCGTCGGGTACGAGCTGCAAGTGATGGCCCGCCTGCCGCCCTGCACGGTGCACGCCTGGTTCGACGCAGTTGCGGCACGCCGCACGCTGACGGCCGACAGCGAGGCCGCGCCCGGCGCCGACTCGGACGACGGCGCCGTCCAGAAGGTGCGGCGCGAGCAGCTGCAGCAGGCCTCCGCCGCCGGCGTGCAGCTGGACGACTGGCCGGCCGGCGACCGGTTCGCGGCGCTGCGCGACGACGTGCGCGAGTGGGCCTGGCAGCAGATCGACACGGCCGCCCGCCGGTTGCGCGCGGCCGGCGACCTACCCGACGACGAGGCCGCGGCCGCGTTCTCGCTGGACATCACGCAGACGCAGCACACCGGAGCGGCGTGGACGCTGCGTCCACAGGGCCACCTCCCCGGCATCGAGGCGCAGCACGTCGAGCGCTGCCGGCTGTCGGCAGAACTGGAGAAGCCGCTGTTCGACACGCGCGAGGTGTGGGTGTTGCCCAACGTCGACTTCGAGCGCGACGGCATCGCCGCGGTGGAGGTCACCATGTCGACCGACGACACCCGCAGCACGTTCGTGCTCGACAAGCCCACCGACGGCTGGTTCTTCAGATACGTGGCGAAAGGTGACGGCGCGTACCGCTGCCGGCACCGCGTGGTGTTCCGGGCGAGCGCCACGGCGCTGGAGCTACCGGAGCACACGTCGGCCGACACGGTGCACGTCGTCGGTGTCAGCGACGCAGGTCGCGTGCGCCTGCACCTCGACGCGTCGCCGGTCGATTGGCGGGGCGTGTCGTCGGTGACGGCCACCATCGCCTACTGCGATCCGGCGAGCGGCATCGAGGCCCGCACCGACGCGCTGTCGTTCGGGCCCGGCCACCTCACCGACGACTACTGCCGCGAGGTGCTCCGGCTGGTGACCCAGCCGGTGCCGGTGACGGTCGTCTACCGGCTGGCCGACGGGCGAACCACCGAGCGCACGTTCACCGCCGCGAACGACACGAGCGTCGTCATCCTCGACCCGTTCGAGCGGCCGCTGGTGTTGCACATCGACGCGCCCGGCGGCTTCACGTCGCAGCGGGCGGTGATCGTGGAGGTGGAAGCGGCCGGCGCCACCCGCACCGCCACCCTGCGCGAAGGCGACGACCGGCAGGTGTTGCGCTTCGATCTGCTGCCAGGCGAGGCCGACTCCTTCCGCTGGCGGCAGACGATCACCTTCGCCGACGGGCATCACGAGGCCGGCGAGTGGCGCGACGGCCGCGGGCCGGGCCGCCTGCTGGCGGGCCTGCTGCCCGCCGCCGAACTGGTGATCGAACCCGCCACAGATCTCGTCGACTGGTCGCGCACGAAGCTGGTGACCCTGACCGTCCGCCATCCGGCCACCGGCGAGGCGCAGCTCACCGAGGCGCGGGCGATCACCGCCCAGGCGCCCCCGGCAGCGATCCGCATCCCGCTCGCCGACGCCGCCGACCGGGCCTACGGCTACGAGGCGACGTTCTTCCTCACCGACGGCAGCAGCCGCACCGTCGGGCCCCTGACCACCACCGACCACCACCTGGTACTCCAACCACCCAACACCTGAGGAGCCATCATGCTCAACCTGTTCAACTCCTTCCAGGTACCCGGCGTCGACCACGTCACCGTGTACCACGACGACGAACGCGACGACGTCTTCTACA
The DNA here is from genome assembly GCA_030645675.1 of Actinomycetota bacterium. Classification (GTDB taxonomy): domain Bacteria; phylum Actinomycetota; class Acidimicrobiia; order Acidimicrobiales; family Ilumatobacteraceae; genus UBA668. Next base: position 14,072 of record JAUSLQ010000227.1, read on the forward strand.
TGCTGCCCACCAAGCCGCGGTTCGCCATGGCGCAGGACGGCGGGCCACTGGTCAACGTGCTCGCCTTCGCACGCGACCTCAGCCTGATGGCCGACACAGCGACGAAGCTGCCGGCCGGTGAGACCGAAGGCGGCATGATCAGCATGTCGGTGGACCTGGCGGTGCCGAAGGAGGACCAGGACCGCATCCGCGACCACATCCAGAACGACCTCTTCTCCGGCGGCACCCGGCTGATCACCCGGTTCGCCGTCGCCGAGCGCGGGCTGCGCTTCGCCCAGATCGCTCGCCCGCAGAAGATCGAGCTGCGCTACCCGATGTGGGTGGACGGCAAGGTGAAGCTGTCGATGTTCCCGGCCGGTGGCGAGTTCTTCGTCAAGGCCGTCGAGGGCTCCGAGTCGCCGTCGCTGGTGGGCGAGAACATCGCCACCTGGACGGTGCTGCTCGGCCAGATGGGTGTCCGGCTGCTGCGCGAGTCCACCCGCCTCGCGCTGTCGCCGGGGTGCGTGTACTACGACCTCACGTACGCGGCCCGTTTCCCGAACCTGGAGGTGAAGGTGCACGGCGACCGCAAGGACATCTACGAGGAGATCCGCGAGCGGTGCACGGTCACCGAACGCTACGGCTCGAGCACGTGGACCTACCCGCAGATCTCCAGCCTGCAGGAGCTGAGCACGTCGATCACCAGCCTTCGCATCGAGACCAACGTCAACGACATCAAGGCCGGCCTGCCCGGCGATGCCGCCGCCGGCGACGCCGTCAAGCGGCTGGAGAACATCGCACTCGATCTGGTGCAGCAGATCATCACCAACGAGTTCCTCCAGCCCGGCTTCGAGCCCGGCCTGAAGATGGAGCAACTGGGCACCGACCCGTTCGCCCACGACCCGAACAAGAAGGCCGGCGACCCGCCGCGTGCGGGCAACCCGCTGTGGTTGAAGGACTTCAAGCAGGAGATGACCGGCACGCTGGACGTGACGATCGACTCCAAGCGCACCTCCACGTTCAAGGCGTATCCCAGCGCGCTGCTGTTCGAGATGGTGACGCCCGAACAACTCGACGCCCGCACCGCCGAGGCCGACCTGAACACCCCGCGGTTCAACATCCTCGACGCTCCCATCCGGGTCACCGCCGATTTCGCCAACGACCCGATCGCCGGCATCGATGTGACCTGCCACTACTCGCAGACCGACGACGGCACCCAGCAGGCGAAGTCGAAGCGGGAGACGTTCAACTTCACGACCGGCAGCGAGGTCTTCTACTTCCGAACCACCCTGGCCAAGGACGCGCAGGGCCGGCCGAAGGAGGAGTGGACCTACCAGAGCACCGTGCACTACAAGGCCGCTGCCCAGGCGCTGACCCTGCCTGCGACCACCACGACCGATCGCAGCCTGACCGTCGGCTACGACCGGCTCAACTGCGTGGAGGTGCAGGTCGCTATCGGCGCCGTCGACTGGGCCTTCGTCGACAAGGTGCACCTGCACCTGCACCACCCGCACTCCGACGACCCGAACGCGACCTACGACATGTTCTTCACCCCCGACGCCACCGTCGGTTCGTGGTTCGCGCACATCGACACCGGTGACCGCAGCTACGAGTACCAGTACACGTACCACCTGCACGACGGGCAGAAGCTGGAGCAACCGGTGCAGCGCACCGACGCCGCCCGGCTGGTGGTGAACGCCCCGTTCGACGACCGCATCGAAGTGGCCTTCATCCCCCAGGGCGTGTTCCCGCCGATCGCCTCGATCGCACTCAGCGTTCGCTACAGCGACGCCGCCCACAGCTACCACGTGGAGGACCAGCACATCTTCCTCACCGCCGGCGAGGTGTGGAACTGGTCGGTCCCGTTGCAGGACCCGGCGCAGCGGGCCTTCGAGTTCAAGGTCGACATCACCTACGCCGACGGGTCGGCCTCGCAAGGGGCCTGGGCTCCCGGCACCGAAGGAACCATGCTGGTCGGCGAGGTCGCCGACAAGGTGCTGCAGGTCGAGGTGGTGCCCAGCCTGATCGACGCGACGAAGTGGAAGCTCGTCATCGTCCGCCTGCGCAAGGACGGCAAGGAGAAGAACTTCCAGTTCACGGCCGAGAACACGGGCGCGACCCAGCTGTGGAAGGTGCCGCTCGACAAGGGCAGCGACCGCTCGTACACGTACGAGATCAATGCCTTCCCGCTGGCCGCGGGCGGCGAGAAGAAGACCGTCGGGCCCGCCGAGAGCACCGACGCCCTGCTCGTGGTGGAGGTGTAGGGCCGTGCCCGGCGAACCGATCAACGACCTGTCGGCAACGGCGATCGAGCTGCAGCCGCTGCAGCCCACCATCCGCTTGGAGCGCCGCATCGACCTCGAACAGGTCACGATGATGATGGTCGCCCAAACCGTCGACGGCGCCCCGGAGCTGACCGGCACGCCGTCGGCGAGCGGGCAGGTGCTGGCTTCGTCCGATGGCAGCAGCTGGTTCGTGCCAGTGGCCGTGCTGCCGAAGATGTCGGCCACCTCCGAGACACCCCACGTGTTCATCGACGACGTCGCCACGGACGGCCGCAACGGTTGGGTGCTGAAGGTTGCCATCGACCTCGTGCGCCCCGAAGGAGTGGCGCCAGAGGCCAAGCCGCTGCCGGTCGACGGGCTCTCCCTCGCCCTCAGTTCCAGCACGTCGCTGACGTTCACCGAACTGGTCGACGCCGTGCCGCCCGACGAGACGGTGCTGCGCCGCGTGATGGCCTCGGCGGCGGTGGACCGCGATGCGATCGTGGCTGCACTCAGCGGCGTCAGCACCGCCACCCTGGCGGTCGCCGGCACCGTGCACTACCGCACGCCGGCACCTCCCTCCGGTGGTGGGGGTGACGAGACCGTCATCGACCTCAGCTCGGTGCAGCTCCAGCCACGGATCCACGACTTCATCATCGCGAAACCCATCGAGTCGATGACGCTGGAGTCGATGGCCGTGCAGCCGCGGATCCATCGCATCAGCGAGATGAACCCCAAGCTCGCGCGCATCGCCCACCGCTTCCGGCCGATCGACATCTTCGCGGTGGAGGGCGGGGTGCCCACGCCCGTGCCCGCGGAGGCGGTCCCTGCCTCGCAGCAACTTGCGCTGACGCCCGGCGGTGCGCCCCTGTCCGCGTACTTCCCGAAGGAGATCAAGGCCTACCGCCGCATCTACGCCAAGGCGGTGGCCGGCATCAGCGGCGACGCCGACGCCGTGTGGGTGAGCGAGTCCACCGGGATGTGGCGCGAGGCCGTGGTGCCCAACCAGTTCTACGTGACGCCCGACGAGTACCGCTTGGCGCTGGACCCCGACACGGGCCTGCCGGCCATGAGCGTGCTGCTGGTGAAGAGCAACCAGCCAGACGGCAAGGCGTCGTACAAGGTGCGTGCCACGCTGAAGGTGGCACCGTGGCTCGACCCTGTGCGGGCTGCGAAGATCCGCGGCACCATCGCCCAGCGCGAGTTCGCGCTGCACCCGCAGCTCGTGATCGGCGGGGCGGAGAGCGCCTCGTTCATCAGCTCGGGCGCGCTCAGCCAGCTGGGCGGCTCGCTGCTGGCGCCGGGGGGCGCCGCCGGCGAACTGGCCATGACCATCGCCGTCGCCCCCAGCGGGTTCAGCCTCGACTTCGACTGCACGCTGGAGTTCTACACCCTGCTGTGCCAGCTGCTCGCGGGCACCACCGGCTCGGGTCTGCGCGGCGAGGTGCGGATGCAGCTGCGCACGGGCGACGGCCCCACCGACACACGCGACTTCCCGGTGGCCGTGGCGCTGCGGCTGGACCGGCTGGCCGACCCGCTGCTCGCCATCGCTGTCGGGCCCCCGCCCGCTCCCGATGCCACCTCGCTGCAGGTGACGGTCAGCAACCTCAGCGCCTACCCCGTCGACGTCGCCACCGTGATGGGCACCCTGCTGGCCACGCTGGGCGAACCCCCGACACCGGTCGACACCTCCGGAGCCGTCTGCTCGCCGGCGGCGCTGAGCCTGCCCGGCCGCGGCGACGCCGCTGCCAGCGCGACCATCTCGCTGACGGCCGACGACGACCTCGACCTGGAGACCGTCGACTCGATCGAGCTGGCCTTCGCCGGCACTTCGGTGAAGGTGAAGCCGGCGGAGGTGCTGGACCGCGTGCACGAGGTGGCCGCCAGCGGCAGCATCACCTCCACCGTCAAGCTGCGCAGCTACCTGATGCAACACCCCGACCAGTTGCCCCCCGGCCTCACCGACGTGTTCGGCCTGGAGGTGCAGATCGCTCGCGGCAGCGGCACCCCGGTGTCGGTGTTCGTCACCCGCGACGAGCCGGAGAAGACCGTCGACATCGCCTTCGGGTTCACCGATCTGGTCGCCGGCATGTCGCCCGACTCGCCCGAGCTGAAGGTGCGGCGGCGCAACATGATCCCCACCGGCACCAGCGGGTGGGGCGAGTGGGAGACCACCGTCGGCCGCGAGCTGTTCATCGCCCCGGTGCTGCCCGGTGCCCCGGGGCAACCATGAGCGCGATCGACGACAAGGCCGCCGAGTGGGCGGCCGCCGGATGGGACCTGGGCGCGGCGCACACCGACGAGCTCGCCCTGCCAGACGGCCGCAACCATCGCCGGTACGAGAACGGCTGGCTGCTCGACGACCCGAACGTCGGCGTCTGGCTGGTGTGGGGCCCGGCCCTGGCGCGGCTGCACGCCGACGGTGGCCCCGAGCAACGCGGTTTCCCCACCTGGGCCGCAGGCAACGAAGCCGGCGACGCCTGGTGGTGGGCCTTCGAGGACCACTCGATGTACGTGCAGACGACCAGCGAGCTGTGGCTGCTGACCGACACGCTCGGTGCGGCCTGGGTGGTGCGCGGGGGCACGGCGGTGTTCGGCCTGCCGGCAGCCGACGCATCGGCGGTGGCCGGCGGTTGGGCGGTGCACTTCGCAACCACGGCCTCGATCTACCAACCGCCGGTGCCGGCCAACTGGCTGCTGCACGGGCGGTTGAACCTGGAGTACTGGAACCAGGGCGGGCCCGCAGGCTCGCTGGGCTGGCCCACTGCCGACGTCGTCGACCAGGGCGACGCGGTGGGCACGCAGGCCGCCACGTTCGAGCACGGGCAATTGCAGACCACCACCACCGGCGAGGTCACCGTCACGCCCCTGGGTGGCAGCGCGCCGACCGGCGGCGACCGGCGCAGCCGCGCGGTGGCGTTGGTGCAGTCGTTCGTGCCCAGCGACACGGGCGACGCCGCGTTCGGCGAGATCGCCAAGGACTACACCGGCGGCGGCACGACATGCGGGTTCCTGTGCCACTGGCTGCTGTGGCGGCTGGGTGTGCGCGAGCGGGGCTTCGTCAACCGCGAAGAGGCGGCCGACGGGCTGAACTACGTCGACGGGCAGAACATGACCCGGCTCTTCCACCGGGGGGTCGCGCCGTTCGTCACGGTGCTGGGCACGCGCAAGATGGCCGACGGCCTGCGCCCGCAGGCCGGCGACTGCGTGTACGTCAAGACCGACGTGTCGCCCGAGAACGCGAAGAGCGGCGCCGGCGAGCACGTGTTCGTGTTCCTCTCCGCCACCACCGACGACAGCGGCCGCGAGATCTGGCACTCGGCCGACGCCGGGCAGCGCAACGCCGCGAACGAGCAGTGCGCACGCTTCGTCGACCGGGCGTTGACCGTGCACGGCACCACCGCCCAGCTCTCCTTCGCCGGCGAACTGCGCCACGTCATCGGGTGGGTCGACCTCGACCTGCTCGACCTCCCCACCCCGTGAAGTGAAAGGACTTCTTCCATGAGCGCGATCGACGACAAGGTGCAACAACTCGCCAACGACGGCTTCGACGTCGGCACACCACTCACCACCCAAGGCACCGACGACACCGGCCGCAGCTGGCAACAGTTCACCAACGCCTGGCTCCTCGCCGAACCCGGCGACACCGGCGTCTGGATCATCTGGGGCACCACCCTCACCACCTACAACGACACCGGCGGCATC
>JAUSLQ010000242.1 GCA_030645675.1 Actinomycetota bacterium
TCGCGGAGCTCTTCGGCACCCAGCAGATCGCGCAGCAGATCGCGATCGAGCGCGAGCGCAGCCGCACGGCGTTCGGCCAGTGGGCTGTCTCCCTCGTACATGAACGCGGCGATCCAGTTGAACAGCAGGCTCTGCGCGAACGGCGAGGCCTTCGCAGTATCGACGCTGACCACGCGGATCGCCCGGCTCCGCAGTTGGCCGAGCACCTCGCGCAGGGCAGGCAGGTCGAAGACGTCCTGCAGGCATTCACGCGACGTTTCCAGCAGCATCGGGAACGTCGGGTACTTCGAGGCCACGGCCAGCAGATCGGCCGCGCGCTGGCGCTGCTGCCACAGGGGCGTGCGCTTGTCGGGCCGGCGGCGAGGAAGCAGCAGCGCGCGGGCCGAGCACTCGCGGAACCGCGCCGAGAACAGCGACGTCTGCGGCAGCGACGCCATCACCAGCTCATCGATCTCGTCGGGGTCGATGATCAGGTCGGCCAGGGGCAGCTCGTCGCCTACTCCTCCCGACGACGTTTCGGGCAGGCGGAGCACGATGCCGTCGTCGGTGTACATCGTCTCCACCGGGATGTCGTAGCGCTCCATCAATCGTCGCTCGATCGCCATCGCCCACGGCGCATGCACCGGCACACCGAACGGGCTGAGGATGCACACCCGCCAGTCGCCGATCTCGTCGCGGAACCGTTCGACCACGATCGTGCGGTCGTCGGGCACGGCACCCGTCGCCTGCGCTTGTTCCTCCAGGTAGAGCAACACGTTGTGCGCGGCCAGCGCATCGAGCGAGTAGTCGGCCATCAGCGTGGCCAGCGCCGTCTCGGCGGGCAGTGCACGCGCCTCGCGCTGGAATGCACCCAGCGCGCGGCCGAGCTCCAGCGGGCGGCCCGGCCGGTCGCCGTGCCAGAAGGGCATCTTCCCCGGCTCGCCGGGCGCGGGCGTGACGACCACCCGCTCGAACGTGATGTCTTCGATGCGCCACGTGCTGGCGCCGAGCAGGAACGTCTCGCCGGCCCGGCTCTCGTACACCATCTCCTCGTCGAGCTCGCCGACGCGTGTGCCGTCGGGCAGGAACACGCCGAACAGCCCGCGGTCGGGGATGGTGCCGCCGCTCATGATCGCCAGCCGTTTGCTGCCGTCGCGGGCGCGCAGGGTGCCGGCCACGCGATCCCACACCAGCCGAGGGCGCAGCTCGTTGAACTCCTCGCTGGGGTAGCGACCGGAAAGCAGATCGAGCACGTTGGCCAGCAGGTCGTCGCTGAGCTCCGCGAAGCAGGCCGCGCCGCGCACCATCGTGCCCAGCTGCGCCACCGTGCACTCGGGGTGCATCGCGACGTGGGCGACGATCTGCTGCGCGAGCACGTCGAGCGGGTTGCGGAGGAAGCGGCTGGTCTCGATGAGGCCGACGCGCATGCGCTGCACCACCACCGCGGCCTCCAGCAGATCGCCGCGGTGCTTCGGGTACATCGTGCCCTTCGACGGCTCGCCGACACTGTGGCCGGCTCGCCCGATGCGCTGCAGGCCGCGCGACACCGCGCCCGGCGACTCGACCTGGATGACCAGGTCGACCGCGCCCATGTCGATGCCCAGCTCGAGGCTGCTGGTGGCCACGATGGCCCGCAGCTCGCCGCGCTTCAGCTGGTCTTCGATGACCACCCGCTGCTCGCGTGCAAGTGAGCCGTGGTGGGCCTTCACCAGGTCGCCGGAGACACCGGCTTCGACTCCTTCGTCGGCCGCCAGCTCGTTCAGCCGGGCCGCCAACCGCTCGGTGAGGCGGCGGCCGTTGCAGAAGATGATCGTGCTGCGATGTGCCAGCACCTGCTGCAGGATGCGCGGGTAGATGCTGGGCCAGATGCTGCTCCGCTGGCCCTGCAACGCCATCTGGGCCGGGCCGCTGCGCAGCTCGCTGGTGACCTGGCCCATGGCGCCCATGTCCTCGACCGGCACGACGACTTCCACTTCCAGCGGCTTGCGGATGCCGGCATCGACGATGGTGACCGGCCGACGCGGGCCGGCCGAACCCTCCAGCGTGGGCGAGGGCGAGTGGCCGCCGAGGAAGTGGGCGATCTCCTCCAGAGGCCGTTGGGTGGCGCTGAGCCCGATGCGCTGCGGCGGGCGCTTGGCCACGGTCTCCAGCCGCTCCAGGCTGAGCATCAGGTGGGCGCCACGTTTGGTGGTGGCCATCGCGTGGATCTCGTCGATGATCACGGTGTGCACGTTCACCAGGGTGTTGCGCACCTCGCTGGTGAGCATGAGGTACAGGCTCTCCGGCGTGGTGATCAGCAGGTCGACCGGGCGCCGCGACAGCGCTTGCCGGTCTCGCGCCGAGGTGTCGCCGGTGCGCATCGCCACCGTCGGCTCGCGGAACGGCACGCCCAGCCGCTCGGCCGCCAGCCGGATGCCCATCAGCGGTGACCGCAGGTTCTTCTCCACGTCGAACGCCAGGGCGCGCAGCGGCGAGATGTAGAGCACCCGCGTGCGCGCCCTTGGGTCGATCGACTCGTCGACCGGCTCGGCCCCTTCGGCCGGCGGGGTGACCAGCGTGTCGAGGCTGGACAGGAACGCCGTCAGCGTCTTGCCGCTGCCGGTGGGCGCACATACCAGTGTGTGCTGCCCGCTGCGGATGGCCGGCCAGCCCTGCACCTGCGCCGGTGTGGGGCTGGGGAACGACGCGCCGAACCACTCGCGCACAGCGGGCGAGAAGCCCTGCAGCACGGGGTGGTCGGCCATGCGGTGCAGGCTACGCCGGGGGTGTCACGGAGTGGTCATGCCACCGGCCACCAGGTGCTTCACCCAGCAGGGCGGTGCACCGGCCAGACGATCTGCGTCTGCCAGCCGGAGGGGTCGGGCTCGGCGCCGGGGTCGCTGAGGTAGCTCTCCCACATCCCCTCGCCGGGGATGTAGCCGTGCGCCGACATCCACCCCATCAGCCGCGTGTAGGTCTCGGCCAGCGTGTCGTACGGGCCGACGTGCATCGTCACGGCAGCCGTTCCACCGGGGAGTTCGAACGGGTGCACCTCGCCCTCCGCCTGCAGTGCTTGCGCCAGCGGGAAACCGGCCTCGACCACGACCGCCGTCTCGCTGGGCATCGCCGGGTAGAACCCGAACGGCGGCCCGACGACCGCCACGCCAGCCCTCTCGGCAGCGGCGAACACCTCCGTGAACGCGTGCCCGAAGAAGGTGGGCAGCCCGTCGTAACCCACTTCGCCGCGCACCGCGGCCGCTCGCACCGGTTCCAGTTCGACGATCTGAACGTCCATCTCACATCACCCCGTTCATCGTGCCCCACGGACGCGTCGGGCGAAAGGGCCTCAGGTCATCGTCACGTCATCATCGGCGCACACCCCACACGGTCGAGCCATGACATGAACGAGGGAGCGGGAGCCGGACGAGCGCGTGTGAGGGCCTGGTCTGCGTCAAGTCATCGCGCCACGAAACGCCCCGCAGCCGAGCCATGACATGAACGAGGAGGACGGGGGTCGGGTGCGTGTGGGGGTCGTGCGGCGCGCGAAGCTCGCATCTCATGACATCGAGACTCGTCGCTCTCTTTCCCGGGCAGGGATCGCAGTGGCCGGGCATGGCCGCGCCGCTGCTGGCCGCCTCGCCCGCCTTCCGCAGCACGGTCGCGGCGATCGACGACATCGTGCAGCCGCTGCTGGGCTGGTCGGTGGCCGGCGAGTTGCAGGCCACCGACGAGGCGTCGCGGCTGGAGGAGATCCTCGTGCTGCAGGTGGCGCTGTTCGCCGTGGAAGTGGGCCTGGCCGCCACCTGGGCCGAACGCGGCGTCCGGCCGCACGCGGTCGCCGGCACCTCGCTGGGCGAGATCGCTGCCGCGCACGTGGCCGGCATCCTCGACCTGGCCGACGCGCTGCACATCGTGATCACGCGTTCCGAGATGCTGGAAGCGCAGCGGCCGGCCGGCGGCACGGTGGTGGTCAACGTCGACGAGGCCGAGGCGCCGCAACTGCTGAGCGGTCTGCCCGCGCCGGCGTTCGTGGCCGGCTTCAACGGGCCGGGCACCACCACGTTCTCCGGCCACGAGGCCGCGCTCGTGGAACTGCTGCGCCGCGGCGAGGAGCGAGGCGTGTTCGCGGCCCGCGTACGCATCGACTACCCGGCACACTCACCGCTGCTGGCCGAGGTGGGCGCTGCGCTGCAGCAGCGGCTGGGCGGCATCGCACCGCGCGACTCGGCGACGCCGTTCTACTCAGCGGTCACCGGCACCGCGCTGGCAGGCAGCAGCCTCGACGCGGAGTACTGGGCGCGGAACCTGGCGGCCCCGGTGCTGGGACGCCAGGTGTTGGACCGCCTGCTGGCCGACGGCTACGGCGTGATCCTGGAGATGACGCCGCACCCGATCTTCGCCAAGCCCACCGACGACGCGATCGCAGCCCGTGGAGCGAGCGCGATCCACTGCCCCTCCCTGCGCCGCCGCCACGACCCCCTGGAGTGCCTGGCCGCAGCGACGGCCCGCCTGCACTCCGCCGGCGTGCACCCGCCGGAGTAGCAGTCGGAGCACCGCGTCAGAGCACCGGCACCTCGGCCATCGCCGCGTCGATCGCCGACTGCGACAGGTCGAGATCGACCATCGTCCCGTTGAGGTACTGCTCGTAGGAGGCCAGGTCGAGGTGGCCGTGGCCGCACAGCGCGGTGAGGATCACCTTCTCCTCGCCGGTCTCCTTGCAGCGCAACGCCTCGCGGATCGCCGCAGCGATCGCGTGCGTGGGTTCGGGCGCGGGCACGATGCCCTCGGTGCGGGCGAACGTCATGGCACCGGCGAAGCACTCCAGCTGCGGGATGGCCTCCGCTTCCACCAGGCCCAGCTCGTAGATGTGCGACACCAGCGGGCTCATGCCGTGGTAGCGCAGGCCGCCGGCGTGGTTGGGATCGGGGATGAACCCGTGGCCGAGCGTGTGCATCTTCATCAGCGGGGTCATGCCCACCGCGTCGCCGAAGTCGTAGCGGTACTCGCCCTTGGTGAGGCTGGGGCAGCCTGCCGGCTCGACGCAGCGGATGGTGGGGTTCATCCGCCCGGCCAGCTTCTCGCGCAGGAACGGGAAGGACAGGCCACCGAAGTTCGAGCCACCACCTGTGCACCCGACCAGCACGTCGGGTGTCTCGCCGATCTTGGCCAGCTGCAGCAACGCCTCCTCGCCGATGATCGTCTGGTGCAGCAGCACGTGGTTCAGCACCGAGCCCAGCGCGTAGCGCACGTTCGGGTCGGCGGCGGCCATCATCACGGCCTCGGAGATGGCGATGCCCAGCGAGCCGGTGTGATCGGGGTTCTCGGCCAGCAGCTGGCGGCCGTACTCGGTGACCTCCGACGGGCTGGAGTGCACGGTGGCACCCCACAGCTGCATCATGGTGCGCCGGTGCGGCTTCAACCGGTACGACGCGGCCACCTGCCAGATCTCGCACTCCATGCCGTACTGCGCCGTGGCGAACGCCAGCGCTGTGCCCCACTGGCCGGCACCGGTCTCGGTGGTGAGCTTGGTGATGCCCTCGGCGTGGTTGTAGTAGGCCTGCGGTACGGCGGTGTTCGGCTTGTGCGAACCGGCCGGGCTGACGCCTTCGTACTTGTAGTAAATGCGTGCCGGCGTGCCCAGCTCCTTCTCCAGCCGGTGGGCGCGGAACAGCGGGCTCGGCCGCCACAAGCGGTACACATCGAGCACCTCGCCGGGGATGTCGACGTACCGCTGGGTGGTGACCTCCTGCTCGATCAGCGCCATCGGGAACAGGGGTGCGAGGTCGTCGGGGCCGACGGGCTCATGGGTGCCCGGGTGCAGCGGTGGCGGCGGCGGGACCGGCAGGTCGGGGATCAGGTTGTACCAAACGGTCGGCATCTCCGACTCGTTGAGATCGATGCGGTGCGGGATGTCAGCCATGCGCGAAAGGTAGTCCCGCCGGTGCCGCCTGTACGAGCGGAAACCGCCGGGCACCGGCTCCCCCGGCCGGAACCGACCTTCGGCCCTGCCCACGCCCGGCCACCGTCCGTAGCGTGACGGTGTGGACATGAACGAGATGGAGACGCGGGCCGCGGCGCTCGTGCAGGACGACACGTTGGGCTACGACCAGAAGGTGCGCCGCCTGGCAGCGCTGGCCACCGAATCGCTGCCGCCGCCCATCCTTTCGGAGGCCTGCTCGGAAGCACTGTCGAAGCGGGTGGTCTGCGACCTGTACGAAGGCAACGCGCCGTACACGGCCCGCTACATCCTGCCCGACTACGACAAGGCGCTGCGGCAGGGCCTGCAGCATCTCGAGCTGCCGCCGCCGCAGGATCTCGACGACGCGCTCGCGTTCCTGCAGATCATGTACGCGCACGTCCCCAGTGTCACCACCTACCCCGTCTACCTCGGCGATCTGGACAAGGTGCTGGAGCGGTTCGTGGCACCCGGCGGCAGCGATGCCGCCCTCACCGACGAGCAGCTCGACCGGAAGTTGCGCCGCTTCTGGATCGGCCTCGACCGCATGCTGCCCGACGCGTTCGTGCACCTCGACCTCGGGCCGCACGACAGCCGCATCACCCGTTCCATCTTCCGCGTCGAGCGCTCGCTGCGCCAGGCCGTGCCCAACATCACGCTGAAGGTCGACCCGGCGATCACACCCGACGACCTCATCGAAGACGGGGTGCGCACGGTGTTCGTCACCGGCAAGCCGCACTTCGTGAACCACCCGATGATGGTGGCCGACCACGGCGAGCAGTACGCCGCGGTCAGCTGCTACAACTCGCTGAAGATCGGCGGCGGCGCGCACACGCTGGTGCGCCTGAACCTGAAGGAGGTCGCGCGCCGGCACACGGGCGACACCGACGCGTTCCTCGCCACCACGCTGCCGCACTACGTGGAGCTGACCGCCGAGCTGGCCGAGGCCCGCATCCGCAGCCTGGTCGAGCAGCAGCGGTTCTTCCAGTCGCACTGGCTGGCCACGGAAGGGTTCATCGACATCAACCGCTTCTCGGCGATGTTCGGCATCTTCGGCCTCGCCGAGTGCGTGAACCTCTTGATGGAGCACGAGGGCATGGCGCACGCCCGCTACGGCCACGACGCCGGCGCCGACGCACTCAGCCGGCGAGTTGTCGAGCGCGTCGCCGAGCTCGTCGCCGCCCGGCCGATGCCGTACTGCGAAGGTGGGCAGGGCCGCTGCTACCTGCACAGCCAGGGCGGCATCGACCTCGACGACGACGTCACCGCCGGCACCCGCATCCCCGTCGGCGACGAGCCCGACATGCTGCAGCACATCACCACCTGCGCCCCGCACCACCGCCTCTTCGCGGCGGGCATCAGCGACATCTTCCACGTCGACGACACGGTCGAGCGCAACCCGCAGGCGATGGTCGACATCATCCGCGGTGCGTTCGCAACGGGCATGCGCGACTTCACGTTCAACCTCGACAACAACGAGTTCGTCCGCATCACCGGCTACCTCGTGCGCAAGAGCGACCTGGCCAACCTGGCTGCGGGCAGCTCCGCCCGCCACGGCAGCGACTACCTCGCGGCCGGCAGCGAGGAGGCGTACCACCTCACCCAGCGCGCCGTGAAGCGCATCGGCTGCCACGAGCGCACACCGCGCTGAGCGCCGTCGAGCCTGAGCCGTCGAGCCACCGCACCATGCGCGACCACCCCACCGGCCTCGTTGCCAGCACCATCCCGTTCAGCTGCGTCGACGGGCCGGGCAACCGGTTCGTGGTGTTCCTGCAAGGCTGCAACTTCGACTGCGTCGCCTGCCACAACCCGCAGACCATCCCCGGCCATGCATTCGACCCCGACCACCTACCCACCCGCCGCAGCGTGGGTGAGCTGCTGGTGGCCATCCGCGCTGCGGCGCCGTTCATCCGCGGCATCACCGCCTCCGGCGGCGAGGCCACGCAACAGGGCGGCTTCCTGCACGCCCTGTTCGCCGCTGTGAAGGCCGACCCCGCCACGGCCCGGCTGACCTGCTTCGTCGACTCCAACGGCGCCTGCGACGCGCCCACCTGGGCCGAGCTGGCGCCCGTCACCGACGGGGTGATGGTCGACCTGAAGTGCCTGGACGACGACATCCACCGCTCGATGACCGGGCAGCCCAACGAGCAGGTGCTGGCCTCCATCCGCCAGCTGCACGACCTCGGACTGCTGTACGAAGTGCGGCTGCTGCTGCTGGCCGGGGTGAACGACGAGCCCGAACTGCTGCGCCGCACCGGCCGGTGGCTGGCCTCCATCGACCCTCGGAT
>JAUSLQ010000243.1 GCA_030645675.1 Actinomycetota bacterium
TCATGCGCATCGTGTCGCTGGCCCCGGAGGTGCTGTGACCATGAAGCTCAAGAAGGGCGACACCGTCGTGGTGATTGCCGGCAAGGACAAGGGCCAGGAAGGCGAAGTCGTGCAGGTCATGCCCGCCGCCAACAAGGTCATCGTCAATGGCGTCAACACTGCCAAGAAGCACAGCAAGGCCCGCAAGACCAACCAGCAGGGCGGCATCATCGCCCGCGACATGCCGGTGGACGCCAGCAACGTGATGCTGGTCCGCAAGGGCAAGCCCACTCGCGTGGGCTACCAGACCCAGCCCGACGGCACCAAGGTGCGCGTCGCCAAGCGCACCGGTGAGGTGATCTCATGAGCGATGCAACCGCAACCGCCACTGCTCCCCGGCTGAAGCAGAAGTATCAGGACGACGTCCGCGCTGCCCTCAAGGAGCAGCTCGGTCTGACGAACCCGATGCAGGTGCCGAAGCTGGAGAAGATCGTGATCAACATGGGTGTCGGCCGTGCCACACAGCAGCCCTCGCTGCTGGAAGGCGCCGTCGCCGACCTCACCAAGATCAGTGGTCAGAAGCCCATCATCACCAAGGCCAAGGACAGCATCGCCGGCTTCAAGCTGCGCGAGACCCAGTCCATCGGCTGCAAAGTGACACTGCGCGGCGACCGGATGTGGGAGTTCCTCGATCGCCTGATCGCTGTGGCCATCCCCCGCATCCGCGACTTCCGCGGCCTGCCGGCGCACAGCTGGGACGGCCGCGGCAACTACACGTTCGGTCTCTCCGACCAGACCGTGTTCCCGGAGATCGATTACGACAAGATCGATGCCAACCGCGGCATGGACATCACGATCGTGACCACCGCCGTCACCAACGAGCAGGGCAAGGCGCTGCTCGATGCCTTCGGATTCCCGTTCAAGCGGGGCGACGAGGCCGGTGCGGTTCCTCAGCAGAAGAAGCGTCGTGGCCCTGTGCGCGGCGGCAAGGGCGCAGCCAAGCCGGCTGCGAAGAAGAAGAAGTAGGGGCACTGAGATGGCGAAGAAGTCGTTGATCAACAAAGCAAATGCCACGCCCAAGTTCAAGGTGCGGGGTTATACGCGTTGCCGCCGTTGTGGTCGCTCGCGTTCGGTGTTCCGTAAGTTCGGTCTGTGCCGCGTGTGCCTCCGTGAGATGGCCCATGCGGGCGAAATCCCCGGCGTCACCAAGGCGAGCTGGTGAGGAGAAGAGATGCTCACTGATCCCATCGCCGACATGCTCACCCGCATCCGCAACGCCAACACGGCGATGCACGATGAGGTGCGCATGCCCGCATCCAAGCAGAAGGTGGCCCTGGCCACCATCCTCGAGAAAGAGGGCTACATCACCGGTTTCAGTCTGGCTCCGTCCACGACCGGCCCCGGCGATGTGCTCACGATCTCGATGAAGTACTCGCCCGACCGCAAGCGCACCATCTCCGGCTTGCGTCGCATCTCCACCCCCGGCCTGCGGATCTACCGCAAGAGCGACAGCGTTCCGCGCGTCCTCGGTGGCCTCGGTGTGGCCGTCCTGTCCACCAGTCAAGGGCTGATGACCGACCGCGAAGCGCGCAAGCGCCAAGTGGGCGGCGAAGTCCTTTGCTACGTGTGGTGAGAAAGAAGATTCGCCATGTCTCGCATCGGTAAGGCTCCCATCGCCGTCCCCGGCGGTGTCGACGTCACCATCGACGGCGCTTCCGTCACCGTCAAGGGCCCCAAGGGCATCCTGTCGCGCACTCTCCCCGGCACCATCTCGGTGCGCAACGAGGAGGGTTCGCTGTTGGTCGAGCGCCCCAACGACGAGCGGCAGAACCGCTCGCTGCACGGCCTCAGCCGCACACTCGTCAGCAACATGGTGGTCGGAGTCACCGACGGGTTCACCAAAGAGCTGGAGATCATCGGCGTCGGCTACCGCGCCGAGGCCCTCACCCCCACCCAGCTGCGCCTGGCCCTCGGGTTCAGCCACCCCGTGCTGATGGACGCTCCGGAGGGCATCACCTTCGAAGTGCCCACCCAGACCCGAGTCATCGTGCGTGGCATCGACAAGGAAGTCGTCGGCCAGGTGGCCGCCAACATCCGCGCCGTCCGCAAGCCCGAGCCCTACAAGGGCAAGGGTGTGCGCTACCTCGGCGAGAAGGTCCTGCGCAAGGCCGGCAAGACCGGCAAGAAGTGATCCCGGGAACGAGCCAGGAAGAGTCGAACTCATGAGCAAAGTCGCACAGAAGCGCCGCAACGGCCGCATCATCCGCCACCGGCGGGTCCGCAAGAAGATCCACGGCACCGCCGCGCGTCCGCGCCTGGCCGTGTTCCGTTCCAACAAGCACCTCTCCCTGCAGGTGATCGACGACGACGCCGGCCGCACGCTGGCCGCCGCCGCCACCACCGAGCCGGGTATCAAGGGTGAAGGCAGTGGTGCCACCGTCGAGGCCGCCACTCGGCTCGGCACCTTGCTGGCCGAGCGGGCCAAGGCCGCCGGCATCACCCAGGTCGTGTTCGATCGTGGCGGGTTCGCCTACCACGGCCGCATCGCCGCAGTTGCTGCTGCGGCCCGTGAAGCAGGTTTGGAGTTCTGATGGCCGCCCCCTCGAATTACGGCAACCAATACGCCGAGCGCACGCCCGACCCCAGCGGTCTGCGTGAGTCGCGTGTCATCGCCATCAACCGCGTCGCCAAGGTCGTGAAGGGTGGTCGTCGCTTCAGCTTCACCGCCCTCGTGGTCGTCGGCGACGGCAACGGCCGCGTCGGCCTCGGTTACGGCAAGGCCAAGGAAGTGCCGCTGGCGATCCAGAAGGGCACCGAAGAGGCCAAGAAGAACCTGTTCGACGTGCCGCTGGCCGGCAGCACCATCACCCACCCGATCATCGGCATCAACTCCGCCGGTCGTGTGCTGATGAAGCCCGCCGCCCCCGGTACCGGCGTCATCGCCGGTGGCGCAGCTCGCGTCATCCTCGAAGAGGCCGGCATCCACGACGTGCTGTGCAAGTCGCTCGGATCGTCGAACGCCATCAACGTGGCCCGCGCCACCATCAACGGCCTGCAGTCGCTGCAGCGCCCCGACGAGGTGGCGGCCCGCCGCGGCCTCGCCGCCGAAGACTTCGTGCCCAAGGGCGTGCTGCGCACGTACAACGAGCGCAAGAAGCAGATCGCAGCAGGGGAGACCCACTGATGAAGTCCCAGACCGAGTACGACTGCCCCACCATCACCGTTCGCCAGGTGCGTTCGGCGATCGGTAACAAGCCGAAGAACCGTGGCACCCTGCGGGCCCTGGGCCTGCGCAAGATCGGCGACACCAACGTTCTGCCCGATCGCCCGGAGATCCGTGGCATGCTCGCCCGCGTGCCGCACCTCATCGAGGTCACCGAGAACGCCCCGGCCACCAAGACCGTTACGACAGAGAAGGGTGTGAACTGAGATGCGCGTCGACGAACTCGCACCCGCACCGGGTAGCACCCATCCGAAGAAGCGCGTCGGTCGCGGCATCGGCGGCAAGGGCGGCAAGACCGCCGGCGCTGGTACCAAGGGCCAGCAGTCGCGTGGTCGCGGCAAGGTTGCTCGCGGCTTCGAAGGCGGCCAGACCGGCCTGAAGCAGCGCGTGCCGAAGTTGAAGGGCTTCAACAACCCGTTCCGGGTGGAGTACAGCCCGGTCAACCTCGACCAGCTGTCCAACCTGGGCGAGGCCGTGGTCACCCCCGAGGTGCTGGTCGCCTCCGGCCTGGTTCGCAAGGACACCCTGGTCAAGGTGCTCGGCCGTGGCGAGATCACCTCCTCGGTGCAGCTGACGGCTCACGCAGTCTCCAAGTCCGCTGAGGCGGCCATCACCGCTGCAGGCGGTAGCGTCACGCTGTTGCCGCTGCCCTTCAAGCAGGGTCGCCCGCCGGTCAAGGGCAACCAGTTCACCAACCGCTGATCTCGGCCGTCACCCGACGCCGAAACGAAACCTCCCTGGGAGCTCGCCCGTGTTCTCGAACTTGAAGAATGTCTTCAAGGTGCCCGATCTGCGGAACAAGATCCTGTTCCTCATGGGTATGGTCCTGCTGTACCGCATCGGTGTGGCCATCCGCGTGCCTGGCATCGACCAAGACGCGATCCGCCAGTTCAAGGCCTCGGCAGAGACGCAGGGTGCTCTCGGCTTCCTCAACCTGTTCAGCGGCGGCGCGTTTGCCAGCTTCAGCATCTTCGCGCTGGGCATCATGCCCTACATCACCGCCAGCATCATCATGCAGGTGTTGGGCGTGGTCATCCCGAAGCTGGAGAAGCTGCAGCAAGAGGGTGCGGTGGGTCAGCGCAAGATCACCCAGTACACCCGCTACCTGGCCATCGCCATCTCCACGCTGCAGGCGACGGCGCTGACGTTCATCTTCGGCAACGGCAACGGCAACGCCTTCTTCGGCGCCGCCCAGAACCTGCCCACGAACCTGAAGCTGCTGCCCGACGGCATGTGGCCACGTGGCTACCTGGTCATCCTCACCCTCGTCGGCGGCACCGCGGTGCTGATGTGGCTGGGCGAGCTGATCAGCCAGCGCGGCATCGGCAACGGCATGAGCATGGTCATCTTCGCCTCCGTGGTCAGCAGCTTGCCGTCCGGCTTCGCCGCCGTCTGGGCGGAGAAGAACTGGTTCGTGTTCGCCCTGCTGCTGCTGCTGTGCATCGGCATCGTCATCGCTGTCGTGCGGGTCGAGCTGGCCCAGCGCCGCATCCCGGTGCAGTTCGCCAAGCGGGTGGTCGGCCGTCGCATGTACGGCGGCCAGAGCACCTACATCCCGCTGAAGGTGAACCAGAGCGGCGTGGTGCCGATCATCTTCGCCAGCTCCGTGCTGCTGCTGCCCGTGCTGCTCACCAACCTGCTGGGCGGCGCCGATGGCGGCTGGCGCTTCACCGTGCAGCAGTGGGTCGACGGCAACCTGGTCAACGATCAGGGTGTGGTGTACATCGTCCTGTTCTCGCTGATGATCGTGGCGTTCGCCTACTTCTACAACTCGATCGCCTTCGATCCCATTCGCCAGGCCGACCAGATCCGCCGCCAAGGTGGCTTCATCCCCGGCGTGCGCCCCGGCCCGCAGACCGAGCGCTACCTGGGCAAGGCGGTCAACCGCATCACCCTGCCCGGCGCGGTGTTCGTGGCGGTCATCGCGATCATGCCGTACCTGCTGCTGTGGGCGTTCGGAGTGCGCAACTTCCCGTTCGCCGGAACCACCGAGCTCATCGCTGTCGGTGTGTCGTTGGAACTGATGCGCCAGATCGACAGCCAACTGATGCTGCGAAACTACGAGGGCTTCCTGAAGTGATCCCGGGCGCCCGGCTGATCTTGCTCGGGCGCCAAGGCGCTGGCAAGGGAACGCAATGCGTGAGACTGTCGCGCCACTTCGTCGTGCCGCACATCAGCACTGGCGACATGTTGCGCGCTGCCGTGCGTGAGGGCACCGAGCTGGGCGTGATGGCCAAGCGGGTGATGGATGAAGGCGGCCTGGTCGGCGACGAGATCATGGTCGGCCTGGTGCGCGAGCGCCTCAGTCAGCCCGATGCGGTCGGCCGCGGCTACATCCTCGACGGCTTCCCGCGCACGGTGCCGCAGGCGATGGCCCTCGACGACATCAGCGCCGACCGCCCGATCGACGTCGTCATCGACCTCGATGTGCCCCGCGACATGGTGCTGAGCCGCCTGTCGGCCCGTCGGGTCTGTCGCGACTGCGGAACCAACTACGTGGCCACGGGTGCGGAAACGCTGCCCTGGATCTGCGAGGTCTGCGGCGGCGACGTGATGCAGCGCGACGACGACACCCCCGAGGCCATCACCCACCGGTTGGATCTGTACGAAGAGCAGACCGAACCCCTGATCGAGTACTACCGGCTGCAGGGCCGCCTCGCCGTCATCGATGGCGTGGCGCCGCCCAACGAGGTGTTCAAGCGGCTCACCCTGGCGGTCGAGTCCGGCCGCCGCGCAGGTTGAGCCGTGTCCGCTGCCCGTAACGGCCGCTTCGGCCGCGGCGGCATCCCGCGCCGCACGCCCGACCAGCTGCGCCACATGCGCGCTGCCGGCAGGGTGGTGGCCGAGATGCACGCTGCCATCCGCGCTGCCGCCGCGCCGGGGGTCAGCACGGCCCACCTGGATCTGGTCGCCCGCGACGTGCTCGCCCGTCGCAACGCCGATTCGAACTTCCTCGGCTACCACGGCTATCCGGCGGTGATCTGCACCTCGGTGAACGAGCAGGTGATCCACGGCATCCCGAACCACGTGCCGTTGCGCGACGGCGACCTGTTGTCCGTCGACTGCGGCGCGATCGTGCACGGCTGGCACGGCGATGCCGCGTTCACGATGGGCATCGGCACCATCACCCCCGAGGCGCAGCGCCTGATCGACGCCGCCGACGCCGCGCTCGCCGCAGCCATCCGCGAGATGCGGCCGCACCGCCGCCTGGGCGACGTGGGGGCAGCGGTGGCCGCCGTGGTCAGCGCAGCCGGCTACGGCAACCCGCAGCAGTACTGCGGTCACGGCATCGGCCAGGCGATGCACGAAGACCCCGACGTGGAGAACCGCGGCAGGCCCGGGCGCGGCCACGAGCTGCTACCCGGCATGGTGCTGGCGATCGAGCCGATGCTCCTGGCGGGGGGCGACGACGAGGTGATCCAGCTCGACGACGGCTGGACGATCGTCACCGCCGACGGCTCGCTGGCCGCCCACGTGGAGCACACCGTGCTGGTCGGCGCCAACGGCCCCGACATCCTCACCCGCCTGTAGCGGCCGCCTCGAAGACCGCCCACAGCGCAGGCGCGAGGTGCTGTGCGAACACCGGGTACACATGGTCCTTGTCGGAGCGCACGAGGAGGCCGTCGACGATGGGGTCGCAGATGGGCAGGCGTGGGCACAGAAGAGTGGCCATGGAGACGTACGTGACGTCGGAGTCCGCGCCGAGCGCCTCCAGGAGTGCGTCCTCCTGGGCAGTGGCATCGATGGCGGCGGCGAACATGCACTCCTCTTGAAAGCGCGCAGCACCGATGCAGCTCGTGGAGTCGAACGGAGCGCTCGGCCGCGGTCCGAGAACGACGACGGCCCTGCCGGGCGCTGAGACCAGCTCGAGCGACGTCGTCGTCGCGGAGGTCACCTCGCCGACCTCCAACTGCTCGGCTCCACCTCGCCGATGCACCCGGAACTCGCGCTCCAGCAGCGGGTGCCCGCCGAGCACCACGACGTCCGGGGCGAGGTCGTCCAGCCAGGCGCCGTAGAGCGCGTCCTGCATCGAGACGCACTTCTCCGAGTCGTGCACGGTTGCCAGCCCTTGCTGCCACGGGCAACCAGCCACCGTGATCAGGTGCAGGGTGGCGCCCTGGGCAGCGGCCGTCGCCGAGAAGCCGGGCAACAGGTCGCCGATGTGACTGTCGCCGACCACCAACACGGTCAGCCCTGCCCCATCGACCGCACGGCAGGTCTGCTGGTCGGTGACGACGACGTTGATGCAGGCCTCGCCGTCGGTGTAGGGAGCCAGCCGACCGGAGTTGAGCCGTTCAGGGATCGGGGTCTCGGAAGCGGACAGAGCGGCGGTGCGCGAGAAGCCAGGGCGATCCGCGGCCCGCAGCATGGCGAAGCTTCCGGAGGTCATCAGCGGCGCCAACGCCAGCGTCGCCGCCATGGCCATGGTCAGCCCGCCCGCCACGACACCGAGGGCCACCGTGCGGTCTCGCGAATGACCGTGCACCCACCGCCGCACCGGCCCCTCGACGACCGTGGCGCTGAGCATCGCCAGCCCGATGCTGCCGACGGAGATGACCGCAGTGCGCACCGGTGCCGAGGCGACGACCACCCGGTCGAGCGCGACCACCAGATGCCAGTGCCAGAGGTACACCGCGTAGGAGAGGCCACCGAGCCAGACCATCGGCGGCGACGCCAGCACTCGGGCGGCGAATCCGCCACCCGGCGACGAGAGCGCAGCGCACAGCAACAACGCCGGGGCGGTGACGTACATCCCGCGGGTGGGCCCGGAACCGAACGGCTGCACAGCGAGCCACACCACGGCTACGGCTGCCACAGGAGCCACCCACCGCGCCGCTCGTGCAGCCAGCGTCCAACCGCCGCTCATCGCTGCCGCCAGGGCAGCGCCCCACAGCAACTGGTAGGCCCGAGCATCCGTGCCGTAGTAGGCGTGGGCTTCGGAACCGACCGCGATCACCCTGGCCGTCCAGGCCGTCGCTGCGAGCGCGAGGCTTCCCAGCAACCACACGGACGGAGTGGGCGTGCGGCGCCAGCGCAGCAACACCCAGCTGAGGCCCGCGATCGTCAGCGGCCACACGACGTAGAACTGCTCTTCCACCGACAACGACCACATGTGCAGGAACGGCGATGCCTGCACGGTGGGCTTGAAGTACGAGGTGGCCTGGCTGATGAAGCGCCAGTTCGCCAGGTAGACGAGCGACGCTTGCCCGTCTGTGGCGACCTCGACGCGCTCCTTGGGTGACGAGAGAAACGCAAACAGCACACCGCCGGCCACGACCGACAGGACGGCCGCCGGCACCAGACGCGCGGACCTCCGTGCCCAGAAGCGGGCCAGTGAGATGCGCCCCGTTGTGCGGGTCTCCTGCAGCAGACCGCGTGTGATGACGAACCCGGAGAGCACGAAGAAGACATCGACGCCGAGATGGCCGCCGCCCAGGACTCCGAGGCCTCCGTGGAAACCGAGCACCAACAGCACCGCCAGCGCGCGCACGCCCTCCAGCGCGGGGATGCGGTCGCCGAGGGGCGGGTGGGTGAGGGCGTTGGTCATCGGGTGGCGGCGCCGTCGCGGACGACGACGTTGCCGTTGAACACCGTGTGGCGCACCTTGCCCTGCAGGGTGCGGCCGGCGTACGGGGTGTTGCGGCTCTTGCTGGCCAGGCGGGCGGGCACCACGGTCCACTCTGCGCCAGGGTCGAACACGGCCAGGTTGGCGGGCTCGCCGACGGCGATCGGCCGGCCGTGGCGGTCGCCGACGCCGGCGATGGCCGCGGGCTTCCAGCTGAGGGCGGCGACGATCTCGGCCAGTGGCATGTCGAGCTCGGTGATCGCCAGTGCCAGCGCAGTCTCCAGGCCCAGCATGCCGGGAGGCGCCTGGTCCAGCGGGGCCTCCTTGGTGTGCGGCGCGTGGGGCGCGTGGTCGGTGGCGATCGCGTCGAGGGTGCCGTCGGCCAGACCGGCCTTGATGCCGTCGATGTCGGCACGAGTGCGCAGCGGCGGGTTCACCTTGAACACCGGGTCGTAGCCGCTGAGCTGTTCGTCGGTGAGGGTGAAGTGGTGCGGCGTCGCCTCGGCGGTGACGGCCAGGCCCTCCGCCTTGGCCTGCCGCACCAGCTGCACGCTGCGCGCGGTGGACAGGTGCAGGAAGTGCATCGGCACGCCGGTGAGGCGCACCAGCTCGATGTCGCGGAACAGCATCAGCTCCTCGGCCAGCGCCGGCCAGCCGGGCAGGCCCAGCCGGCTGCAGCACGAGCCCTCGTGCATCACCGCGCCCTTCGTCAGCGAGGCCACCTCGCAGTGCTGCGCCAGCACGATGCCCAGCGGCTTCGCGTACTCCAGCGCCCGGCGCATCAGCTGCGGGTCTTGCACGCCGTTGCCGTCGTCGGTGAACAGGTGCACCCCGGCCGCTGCCAGCTCGCCGTACGGTGCCAGCATCTCGCCGGCGCGGCCGACCGTGATGCAGCCCGATGGCAGCACCTCGCACAGGCCGGCGCGCACGCCCTGGGCCCGCACGAACTGCACGACCGCGACGCTGTCCTGCGCCGGGTCGGTGTTCGGCATCGCGACGACTGCCGTGAACCCGCCCAGCGCGGCGGCGCGGCTGCCGGTCTCGATGGTCTCGGCTTCCTCCTTGCCTGGCTCGCGCAGGTGCACGTGCAGGTCGACGAAGCCGGGGGAGACGACGCAGCCGTCGGCGGCGAGCACGGTGTCATCGGCTGCCGGTTGCAGGCCGGCGCCGACCTCGACGATGCGGCCGGCGGCGATGGCGACGTCGGCGGCGCGCTCGCCGTACTGGTCCAGCAGCGTGCCGCCGGTGATGACGAGGCGGCTCATCGTGCGTGTCCGTTCGTGGTGTCGTGGAGCAGGTGATCGTGGGGTGTTCGGTTGCGTGTCATGCGGTTTCCTTGAGGTCGTTGCCGGAACCGAGCAGCGAGAACAGCACCGCCATCCGCACGGCGACGCCGTTGGTGACCTGGTTGAGGATCACCGAGCCGGGTAGCTCGCCGGGGTCGACCACCATCTCGACGCCGCGGTTCATCGGGCCGGGGTGCATCACCAGCGCGTGGGGCGCCAGCCGGGCGGCACGTTCGGCCGTGAGGCCGTAGAGCGCGGAGTACTCGTGCAACGAGGGCAGCAGCGCTTCGTCCATGCGTTCGCGCTGCACGCGCAGCAGGTACAGCACGTCCAGGTCGGGCAGCAGCGAGTCGAGGTCGTGCGACACCGTGACTGGCCAGTCGGGCGAGTTGCCGTTCACCAGCGCCGGCGGCAGCAGCGTGGGCGGTGCGACCAGCGTGACGTCGGCACCCAGCGCAGCGAAGGCCTGCACGTCGCTGCGCGCGACGCGGCTGTGCTTGATGTCGCCGACGATCGCGATGCGTAGGCCGTCGAAGCCGTCGCGGCGGTTCAGCGCGGTGCGAATGGTGTAGCAATCGAGCAGGGCCTGTGTGGGGTGCTGGTGCCAGCCGTCGCCGGCGTTGACGATGCTGGCGTTGGTCCATTGGGTGATCTGCAACGGGGCGCCGCTGCTCTTGTGGCGCACCACGAAGGCGTCGACGCCCATCGCGCTGATCGTCTCGATCGTGTCGCGCAGGCTCTCGCCCTTGTTGACGCTACTGCTGGACACGGAGAAGTTCATCGTGTCGGCGCTGAGGCGCTTGGCGGCGGTGTCGAAGCTGGTGCGCGTGCGCGTGGAGTCCTCGAAGAACAGGCTGACCACGTTCTTGCCGCGCAGGGCCGGCACCTTGGGGATCGGGCGGCTGCTGATCTCGGCCATGTGATCGGTCAGCTCCAGCAGCCCGTGGATCTGATCGGCGGTGAGGTCTTCGATGGACAGCAGGTGCTTCATCGGATCGTCACCCCCTCGGGCGTGGCGGCCACCTGCTCGTCGCGGCTGGTGGGCAGGTTCTTGCCGACGAAGTCGGGGCGGATGGGAAGCTCGCGGTGCCCGCGGTCCACCATCACGGCCAGCTGCACCGCACGCGGGCGGCCGTACTCGTTCAGTGCCTCCAGCGCGGCGCGCACGGTGCGGCCGGTGAACAGCACGTCGTCAGTGAGCACGACCGTGGTGCCGTCCAGCGACATCGGGATGTCGGTGACGTGGCCGGGCACGATCGGGCGCAGGCCGACGTCGTCGCGGTGGAAGCTGACGTCGAGCGAGCCGACCGGCACGGTGCTGCCGCCATCGATGCCGCCCAGGATCTCGGCAAGTGCCTGGGCCATCCAGACCCCGCCACGCTGCAGACCCACCAGTACCAGGCCGTGCAACCCGTGGTTGCGCTCGACGATCTCGTGCGCGATGCGGGTGAGCGCACGGCGAACATCGTCGGCGTTGAGGACGACTCGCGCCTCGGTGCTCATGCTGTTCCTTCCACGTATGGGCCTCACGGGACCCATTTCACGTTCGCCCCGAATGGTAGCCGCAGCGGCCCCAGCGACCCGTCGTTCAGACCAACCAGGCGCTGCGATCGATCGGTTCGTGCAGGCTGGGGCGGCTGAAGGCGAACGGGGCCAGCTCGGGGCCGGTCGACTGGCCGAGCGCGAGCGCGGCCAGCTGCTCGCCGAACCACGCCGCGAACTTGAACCCGTGGGCCGCGCCGAGCGCGATGCACACCTGCGGGTGCTCGGGCAGCCGGTCGAGCAGGAAGTCGCGATCGGCGGTCAGCGTGTAGAGACAGGTGGTGGTGGCCGGCGCGCCGAAGCCCGGCCCGACGAGGCCCTCCATGAACGCCTGCAGCCGGGCCTCCATCTTCGGGTCGGGTTCGAACGAGCGCGTGTCGGGGTGCACCGGTGGGCCACCGCAGTCTTCCGAACCCTTCAACCCGGCCACCGGCCCGAACACGGGGAAGCCGTAGAAGCTGGGGTCGTCCATCCAGATCCAGACCGGGAAGCGGCCGACTCCGAACCGTTCAAGGTCGGGGCGTGGGAAGTAGCTGACCTGCTCGCGAGTGACGGCCAGCGGCACCTGCAGGCCGAGCGGCTGCAGCAACCGGTTGGCCCACGCGTCGACGGTGAGGACCACCGCGCCCACCCGTGTGGCGCCCTCGTCGGTGATCACGTCGACCTCACCGCCGACGGGGCGGATGCCGCGCACGGGCGTGCGTTCGCGCAGCTGAGCGCCGTGCTCGCGAGCCAGCTGTTGCAGCAGGGTGGTGCTGCGGTTCGGCGGCACGATGCCGGTGTCGGGCGAGTGGATGGCCATGACGTCGTCGGCCACGAGGTGGCCCCCGGCGAACGCCGGCCACCGACGGCGCACCTCTGCGCCGTCGAGCCATTCGTACGCGACTCGCTCGCTGTCGAGGCTGGAGGTGTACGTGCCGTGGTCGATGGCGGCGTCCCGTGGGAACAGGTCGATGCCGCCAGTGGTGGTGATCACCTGCTGGCCGCTGTGGTTCTCGACGTCGCGCCACGCCCGGTACGCGTCAGCGGTCAGGCGCACGTAGTGAGGGGTGTGGTACGAACGGCGGATGATGCGCGAGTGGTCGTGCGACGCGCCGCGCACGTGCCCCAGCTCGAACTGCTCGAAGCCGATCACGTCGGCGCCGCGGCGCGCCAGCGAGTACGCCGCCGCCGAGCCGAGGCCGCCCAGGCCCACCACTGCAACGGTCGTCATCCATCCTCCTCGGCGATGGCGCGCTTGCGGCGCTCGACGTGGTCGATCAGCGCGGCTTCCACCGCTGGGTCGAGCGGTGGCTGTTCGTAGCGGGCCAGCAGCTCGCTCCACACCCCTGCCGCCCGCTCGGCCGTGTCGGGCCGGCCCGCCTCGACCCAGGTCTCGAAGTTGCGACGATCGCTGACCAGTGGCTCGTAGAACGCGTGCTCGTAGCGGGCAAGGGTGTGCGGCGAGCCGAAGAAGTGGCCGCCGTGGCCGACGGCGGCGATCGCGTCGAGACCCAGCGCGTCGTCGTCGGTGACGATCGGTTGCATCCACTCGGCGAGGGTCTGCAACACCTCGGCATCGACGACGGCCTTCTCGAAGCAGGCAGTCAGCCCACCCTCCAGCCAACCGGCGGCGTGGTACACCAAGTTGGCCCCGCCCATCACGGCTCCCCACAGCGACAGCACGCTCTCGTACGCGGCCTGTGCATCGACCGTGTTCGCGGAGGTGGCGTTGGACGAGCGGTAGGGCAGGCGGTAGCGGCGGGCCAGCTGGCCACCGGCCTGTGCGGCCTTCATGTACTCGGGGGTGCCGAACGCCGGCGACCCGCTGCGCATGTCGACGTTGCTGGTGAACGAGCCGTACATCACCGGCGCGCCGGGCCGCACGATCTGGGTGAGGCAGACGCCCGCCAGCACCTCGGCGTTCTGCAACGTCAGCGCGCCGGCCAACGTGGCGGGCGCCATTGCTCCAGCCAACGTGAACGGGGTGACGCACACGGCCTGCCCGGCACCCGCGAGCTCCATCAACCCTTCCGCCATCGGCACGTCGAGCGTCAGTGGGCTGTTGGTGTTCACGATCGCCAGCAATGCCGGCCGTTCGGCCAGGCCGGCCCGGTCGGTGCCCAACGCGATCGCAGCCATGTCGATGCAGTCAGCCGCCCTGCGGCGGCCCAGCGCGGTGGCCTGCCAGTTGCGGTCGGTGAGCCGGATGGTGTCGAGGCACAGGTCGAGGTGGCGGGTCTCGGCCGGCAGGTCGAGCGCTTCGAACGCGCCACCGCCCTCCTGGTGCACGATCGGCAACGAGTGCACCAGGCGCAGGAAGTCGCACAGCTCGGCGCGGGTGCCGCTGCGCCGCCCGCCGTGGCGGTCGGACATGAACGCCGGGCCGCCCACCGAGCTGAACACGACGTGCCGGCCTCCGAGGCGCAGGTCGCGCGCAGGGTTGCGGGCACGTAGCACGAACTCGGCCGGGGCGCTGGCGATCAGCGACTGGACGAGTTCGGGGTCGAACCGCACCACCTCGCCGTCGATGGAGCAGCCGGCGCGCCGGTAGGTGTCGCGCGCCGCGGCCGACAGCACCCGCATGCCCTGATGGGCCAGCAGGTGCAGCGAGGCGGTGTGAAGGCGCTCGACCTGTTCGGGCCGCAGCGGCTCGCTGTACGCGAACGGGTTCGTCAGCGTTCGAAACGCGCCAGGGTGCGGGCCGCGCCGCCCGGCTCGCTGTCGATCACGCACCCGGCCAAGGTAGCTCGCCCCAGCCCACCCCCCGACCGGGGGCCACGGGAGTCACCGATGCCGTTGCAGCCTGCCGTGCTCCAACCGCAGCACCTGATCGGCGCGATCGAACGCGACCGCGCGGTGCGACACGGCCAGCACGGTGATGCCGGCATCGGCCAGGTTGCCCCACAGCTGCAGCTCGGTCTCCACGTCGAGCGCGCTGGACAGGTCGTCGAGCACCAACAGTTCTGGGCGGTGCACGAGCGACCGCGCGGTGGCGACCCGCTGCCGCTGGCCTCCCGACAGGCGCAGCCCCCGCGGGCCGATCAGCGTGGCGGTACCGTCGGGCATCTCGGCGATGTCCGCGGCGACCGCGGCAAGTTGCAGCGCCCGCGCCAGGTCGCCATCGGGCACCTCGCCCAGCGAGACGTTGTCGGCCAGCGAGTCGCTGATCAGCTGCGGCACCTGGGGTAGGTAGGCAGCGTTGGGTGGCACCAGGAACGCTGCCCTGTCGTGCACCGGTTCGCCGTTCCAGAGCACCTCGCCGGTCAGCTCGGCACAATCGGCCAGGCCCAGCAGGGCGCGCAGCAGCGTGCTCTTGCCCGAGCCGATGGGGCCGGTGAGCACGGTGAAGCTGCCCCGGTGCAGGCGGAACGACACGTCGTGCACTCCACCGCCGGTGGCGTGGGCAGCCGTCAGGTGGCGCACCTCCAGCTCGCTCAGTGGCACCCTGTGCGGCCGCTGCGCCGGGATGCGGGGGCGATGCTCGCGGCGGCCGACCGGCAGTTCCCGCGGCAGCACCGTGTTCGTCGCATCGTTGCCGGCCACCAGCCGGCTCATCCGTTCGAAGGCCACGCCCGCCTGCTTGCGCCGGGCCAGCACGCGGCCCACCATGCGCGGGAGGAAGCTGAGCCAGCCGAGGTACGCCGCGAACACGGCCAGCTTGCCCACGTCGAACGTGCCCGCTGCCAGCCCGCCGGCGGTGACCAGGAGCACGAATCCCAACCCCACATCGGCCGCACCTTGGGCGAATGCCTGCACGCCTTCCTCCAACACGCGGTCGCGCACGGCGGTGTGCCGGCGCTTGTCGACCAGACCGTGCAGGCGGGCCAGCGTGTTGGGTGCGGCGCCGTTCACCTTGATGGTGGTGGCGGATGCCATCACGTCACCGAGGAAGCCGCTGACCGCACCTGCCGCCTCGCGGTCGGTGGCGCGATAGCGCTTGATGCGCGAATCGAGCGCGCGTGTGGCCAGCGCCACCCCGGCCAGCGGCACCAGGAGGATGGCCGCGGCGGACGAGTCGATGCTGCCGAGCACGAACGCGGCGAACACCGTGAACACCACGCCGGCGCTGACGTCGACGAGCCCGTCGATGAACATCGACACGTCTTCCACGTCGTCGCGGAAGTGGGTGATGGCCTCGCCGGCCGACCCGACCGGCTGCCCGGCCTCGGGCCCGCCGCTGGCCAGTTGGGCGGTCAGCAGGTTGCCGCGCAGCAGGGTCTGCATGTGCACGAACACCTGCGTCCAGATGAGCGCGCCCCAGTGGATCGACGTCATCCGCAAGGTGTCGGTGACCAGCACCGCCGCCGCGTACCAGTACACCTGATCGCGGTGGCCTTGTTCGAGCGCGTGGAAGCCGCGGCCCAGCAGCCACCCGTTCAGCACCGGGAAGGTGAAGAACATGATGAACAGCAGCCAGCCCACCCAGAACAGGCGGGGCCGGTGCTGCACCACGCGCCACCCCAGGCGCCACACCCCGGGCTGCGCGCTCACGGCGCCGTCTCCTTGGTCGCGCCATCGACCGCGTCGACGGTCTCGCTGCCCTCGTGGGCCAGGCGCAGCAGGCGGTGGTAGCGGCTCTCGTCGTCGGCGGTCAGCTCTGCTCGCGAGCCGTGCTCCACCACGCGGCCGTGGTCCAGCACCACGATCTCGTCGACGTGGCGCAAGGTGCTCAGCCGGTGGGCGATCACCACCGTCGTGCGGCCGTGCATCAGCTCGGCGATCGCCGCTTCCAGCAGCGCCTCGGTGGCGGGATCGACGCGGGCGGTGGCTTCGTCGAGCACCACCAGATCGGGGTCGCGCAGCCACACCCGGGCCAACGCCAGCAGCTGCGCCTCGCCGGCCGACAGGCCCGCACCGCCGGCACCCAGGGTGCGGTGCACGCCGCCCTCGGTCAGTGTGTGCAGGCCGGCGCGGGTGAGGGCGTGCTCCACCTGCTGGTCGGTGGGCGTGGGGTCGAACAAGGTGACGTTGTCGCGGATGGTGCCGTGGAACAGCTCCACCTCTTGGGGGATCATCGCCACACGCCTGCGCAGCTCGGCCATCGGGATGTCGGCGATGGGCACCCCGCCCAGGCGCACTGTGCCGTGCGTGGCTTCCACCAGCCGTAGCAGCAGTCGCGAGAGCGTGGTCTTGCCGCTGCCCGTGCGGCCGACGACGCCCACCGATCGGCCGGCCGCGATGCGCAGGTCGATGTCGTGCAGCACGCGCCCG
>JAUSLQ010000249.1 GCA_030645675.1 Actinomycetota bacterium
CACGACGAGCCCGAGCTGGACGTCGCCCTCGCCGCCGGGGCCACTCTGGTCGGCGTGAACCAGCGCGACCTGCTGACGTTCCAGGTCGATCACGAGCGTGCCCTGCGGATGGCCGGTGTCATGCCGCCAGGCGTGGTGCGCGTCGCCGAGAGCGGCGTACGGGGGGTGGCCGACGCCGCATCCTTGCGAGCAGCGGGCTACCACGCCGTGCTGGTGGGCGAGACGCTGGTCACCAGCGGCGACCCGGCGGCGGCAGTGGAGCAGCTCACTCGCGCCTAGCCCGCTCGGGAATCTGCGAAACCGATGCCGCACGGTGCACCGTCCCGCGGGTACCGTTGCCAACGATGTTCGTCAAGATCCGCGGGATCACCAACGAGGACGATGCGCTCCTCGCCGTCGCCATGGGCGCCGACGCGGTCGGGTTCGTGTTCGCACCGTCGCCGCGGCAGGTGGCCGCGCAGCAGGTGTACGACATCACCCGCCGGCTGCCACCGGAGATCCTCACCGTCGGAGTCTTCCGCGACGAGCACCCGTCGCGCGTCATCGACACCGTCAACCGCGCCGGCCTGAAGGCAGCGCAGCTGCACGGGCACGAGACGCCGGGCATGGTGGAAGACGTGTGCGCCAGCCTGCGCTGGGTGATCAAGGCCGTGGTGGCGGGTTCGCCCGACGCTCGCCGCGCCAACGAGTTCGGCACCGACCTGATCCTGGTCGATGCTCCATCGCCCGGCTCGGGCAAGGTGTTCGACTGGAGCATGATCGACGAGGTGGCCGAAGGGCCGCGGCTGATCCTGGCCGGCGGCCTCAGCCCCGACAACGTCGGCGAAGCAGTGCGGGTCGCCCGGCCCTGGGGTGTCGACGTGTCGTCGGGTGTCGAGCGCTCGCCCGGCAAGAAGGACGCCCTGAAGGTGAAGGCCTTCATCGAGCGGGCACGGGCGGCAGCCCCCGTGCAGCACCAGGGCCCCGACGTGATGCCGTACGACTGGGCCGACGACGAGTGACCGGCGTGAGTGATCTCGCGTGAGTGTCCTGAAGAGTGGAGTGTGATGCAATGTCGCTGATGGCCGATCCATCGGCCACCGGACGCTTCGGCGAGTTCGGTGGACGATTTGTCCCTGAAACCCTGGTGCCTGCCTGCCAGGAGCTGGAAGCCGCGTTCATCGACGCCTGGGCCGACCCGGCGTTCCGCGCCGAGCTGCATCACTTGCTCACCTCCTACGCAGGTCGCCCGTCCATCATCACCGAGTGCACCAACCTCAGCGACGAGCTGGGGCTGCGCCTGCTGCTGAAGCGGGAAGACCTCAACCACACCGGCTCGCACAAGATCAACAACGTGCTGGGGCAGGCGCTGCTGGCCAAGCGGATGGGCAAGACCCGACTTGTTGCCGAGACGGGTGCCGGTCAGCACGGCGTGGCAAGTGCCACCGCTGCGGCCCTGATGGGCATGCAGTGCAAGGTGTACATGGGTGCGGTCGACGTCGAGCGCCAAGAGCTGAACGTGTTCCGCATGAAGCTGCTGGGCAGCGAGGTGGAGGCCGTGCACAGCGGCAGTCGCACGCTGAAAGACGCAGTCAACGAGGCCATGCGCGACTGGGTGGCCACGGTGGAGACCACGCACTACTGCCTCGGCTCCGTGATGGGCCCGCACCCGTACCCCTGGATGGTGCGCGAGTTCCACCGGGTGCTGGGCGAAGAGGCCCGGGCGCAGAGCATCGCCTTGTTGGGCGACGTGCCCGACGTGGCCGTGGCCTGCGTGGGCGGCGGCAGCAACGCGATCGGTCTGTTCAGCGGGTTCGTCGACGACCGCACCCGGCTGGTGGGCGTCGAGCCGGCCGGCGGTGCGGCGGTCAGCCGGGCGCAGCCGGGCGTGGTGCACGGCATGCGCAGCTACCTGATGCAGGACGAGTACGGCCAGGTGCAGGAGGCGCACAGCATCTCCGCCGGGCTCGACTACCCGGGCGTGGGGCCCGAGCACTCGTACCTCGCATCCATCGGCCGCGCCGAGTACCCCAACGTCACCGACGCCGAGGTGGTCTCGGCCTTCCAGTTGCTCGCACGAACGGAGGGCATCATCACCGCCCTCGAGAGCGCCCACGCATTGGCCTGGATCGTGCGGGCCGCCCCCGAACTCCGCGGCCAGACCGTGCTGATGAACCTGTCGGGGCGCGGCGACAAGGACGTCGCCCAGATGATGGACGTGCTGGGGAAATGAGCGAGCGAGCAATCGGGTCGATGGAGGCCGAGTTCCGTGCCAAGCGGGCGGCCGGTCGCAAGTTGCTGGTGCCCTACATCACCGGCGGGCTGCCCGGCTGGCAAGACGCGCTGCGCGCCGCCGTTGCCGCCGGCGCCGACGCCATCGAGATCGGCATCCCGTTCAGCGACCCGGTGATGGACGGCCCGATCATCCAACAGGCCTCGCAGGCGGCCCTCGAGGCCGGGGCAACACCGGTCTCGATCCTGCACGACGCCCGCGCCCTCGACGTCTCGGTGCCGCTGGCCGTGATGACGTACTACAACACGGTGCACCACGCCGGCCACGAGCGCTTCGCCGCACAACTGGCGAGTGCCGGCATCGTCGCCGCGATCGTGCCCGACCTGCCGCTGGAAGAGTCGGGGCCGTGGTGCACTGCGGCAGATGCCGCCGGCATCGAGACCGTGATGTTGGCCGCGCCCACCGCCCCCGACGAGCGCCTGCCACGCGTGGCCGCCCGGGCGCGCGGATTCGTGTACTCGGTGGGTCTGCTCGGCGTCACCGGCGAGCGCGACGTGCTGGCCCACACCGCGGCGGCACTGGCGAGGCGGCTGAAGGCAATCACCGACGTGCCCGTGCTGATCGGCGTCGGTGTGTCGAACGCTGCTCAGGCCCGCGAGGCCTGCGAAGTGGCCGACGGTGTGGTGATGGGCGCCTCCGTGGTGCGCCGCCTGCTGGAAGGTGGCGCCGACGCGGTCGGCGAGTTCGTCGCGGACGTGCGCGCAGTCATCGATCGCTGAACGCACCATCCGCCAACCCGAGAGGAGCGCGGCCATGGCCGACCTGTTCGATCCTGCATGCGAGCTCTGCGAGGCAGCGCGCCTGACGGAGTGGTTCTACGAGGACGACCTGTGCTGGGTGGCAGAGTGCGAGCTGTGTGCCACCCCGATGGTGGTGTGGAAACGACACGACCCGAACCCCACGGAGGAGGTTCGGGTCGTTCTGCTCGCTCGATTGAGCGAGGTGGTCGATGCCCACTACGGGTACGAGCACTGGGTCGACGACAACATGCGGTCGATACCGACGCACTATCACGCCCATGCCCGGCCTCGTGGCGGGTTCTACGGCCACGGCACTCGCCGTGGCAAGGATCAACGCAGCTTGTAGGAGAACATCGAGATCCGCCTTTCGTCAGGAAGAAATGTCAATCGACTGGGTGATGTTCTTGCTGAAATTCTCAAGACCCACCACTGACCGTCACAATACCACGACATCGGGGTTGTCTTGCAAGAGTCTTGACGAAGATTTTTCGGGACTTCTCTGCTGCGACCTGCGGTGGAGCACGTTCGGTAGGATGCGGGCATGCTCACGCCAGGTTCAGTCGCACCACCGTTTTCCTTGACGAATCAAGGCGGCCAGACGATCGATCTCACAGGGCTGCGCGGTTCGCGGGTGCTGGTGTTCTTCTACCCGAAGGCCAACACGCCCGGTTGCACCCAGCAGGCGTGCGGTCTGCGCGACGTGGCGTCGCAGGTGGAGGGCACTGTCATCCTCGGCATCAGCCCCGACAAGCCGGCGGCGCAGCTGAAGTTCGACCAGAAGTACCAGCTCGGCTTCGATCTGCTGGCCGACACCGAGCACACAGTCGCCGAGGCGTACGGCGTGTGGGCGGAGAAGAAGAACTACGGCAAGACCTACATGGGCATCGTGCGGTCGGCCTTCCTCATCGGTCCCGACGGCATCATCGAGCAGGCGTGGTACAAGATCAGCCCCGCCGACACACCCAAGAAGCTGCTGGAAGCGGTGGCCGGGTGAGCCCGTTGCCGGCGCCGGCAGCAGTGCTGCCGCACCGCCCACCGTTCCTGTTCGTCGACGAGGTGATCGCGCTCGAGCCGGGGGTCAGTGGCAGGGGTCTGTGGCACCTCGACGGCGACGAGTGGTTCTTCTCCGGGCACTTCCCCGGCCGGCCCACCCTGCCCGGTGTGCTGATGTGCGAGGCCATCGCCCAGATGGGTGCCATCGCCGTGCTCACCGACCCGCGTTTCGCCGGGAAGCTACCGCTGTTCGGCGGGCTGGATTCCGCGCGCTTCCGCCGCCAGGTCGGCCCGGGCGACACGCTGGAGCTGCAGGTCGAGCTGGGGCGCATGTCGGCCCGCGCCGGCAAGGGGGTCGGCCGGGCGATGCTGGCCGGCAAGGCCGCCTGCGAGTGCGAACTGATGTTCGTGCTGGTCGACGGCTGACCTGGGCACCGGCTGCACCGGCCCCGACGCACGTCGAGCGGTCGCCGGACGCGACAGTGGCCGCCCCGCGAGTCGCAGAGCGGCCACCGCGCAGGTGTGCTGGGTCAGCGGCCCGTGCCGAGGATGATGCTGCCGTTGTGGCCGCCGAAGCCGAGGCTGTTCGACATCGCCGGGCCGGGGGTCCAGGGGCGGGCGGCGCCGAGCACGACGTCGATCTCGAAGCCGTCGTCGAGCTGGGTGGTGCCGGCGGTCGGTGGGATGAGCCGCTTCTCCATCGACAGCAGCACGGCGACGGCCTCCAGTGCGCCGGCTGCGCCGAGGGCATGGCCGGTGACACCCTTGGTGGACGTGACCGGCACTGCACCGGCGCCGAACACCGCCGTGACCGCGGCGGCTTCGGCTGCGTCGTTCAGCGGGGTGGACGTGCCGTGGGCGTTGATCTGGAGGATGTCGGCGGGGGACAGGCCCGCATCGCGCAGCGCCAGCTCCATGCACTTGATGGCACCGGTGCCGCCGGGGGCGGGAGCGGTGATGTGGTGCGCGTCGGCGTTGCTGGCCGCGCCCAGCACCTCGCCGACGATGTTGGCACCGCGGTCGACAGCCGACTGCCACTCTTCCAGCATCAGCACGCCTGCACCTTCGCCCAGCACGAAGCCGTCGCGCTCGGGGGAGAAGGGGCGGCTGCAGCCGGTGCTGGTGAGCGCGGTCATGTTCCCGAACGAGGAGACCGCGATGCTGCAGCCTGCGCTTTCGCTGCCACCGGTGACGCACGCGTCGATCATGCCCCACGAGATCATGCGCGCGGCATAGCCGATGGCATGCGTGGCCGCGGCGCAGGCGGTGCAGATGGTCTCGTTGGGGCCTTGCAGCCCGTAGCGCATGGAGATGGCTGCGCCCGAGGCGTTGGCCATCATCATCGGCACGAGGAACGGCGACACCCGCCGCTCGCCCTTGTCGAGCATGACCTCGATCTGCTCCTGGGTGGACCGCAGGCCGCCCACACCGGTGGCGAAGATGACGCCGAAGCGGCTGGGATCGGCGCTGGGCCGGCCGGCGTGCTCGAAGCACTCGGCAGCTGCGGCGACGGCGAACTGCTCGACCTTGTCGGCCCGGCGGGCCTCTTTCGGGTTGGCGAAGTAGGGGCTGGGGTCCCAGTCGTCGAGCTCGATGGTGCGGCCGGAGGTGATGGCGGGCCCGTTCAGGCCCGCCCAGAACGCCTCTTTGCCCACGCCGCAGGGAGCGACGACGCCATAGCCCGTGATGGCCACCCGCCGGCCCTGGGAGCCCATCGTGGGCGCTGTCATCAGAGCTTGCCCACGACCAGGTCGTATGCCTGGCCGACGGTCTCGACGCCTTCGAGGTCTTCCTCGGGCACCTCGACGCCGAACTCTTCTTCCAGCGCCATCACCAGCTCGACCAGGTCGAGGCTGTCGGCGTCGAGGTCGTCGCCGAACTTGGCCTCGTAGGTGACCTGGTCTTCCGACACCGACAGCACCTCGACGGCGCACTTGCGGAAGCGGGCGAACAGTTCTTGATCCACGACATTTCTCCTTGATGTGTTTCGAACAGGTGTGTTTCGAAGGGTTGGTGTTTCGAAGGGGCGAGAGCGAGTTGATTGTACCGAGCAGGCGGTGTTCGGCGAAGGGCGCGGGCGCTCAGTGACCCATGCCCAGGCCGCCATCCACAGGGATGACGGCACCGGTGATGTACGCCGCATCGGCCGAGGCCAGGAAGGCCACCACACCGGCGATCTCGTCGGGGCTGGCCGTGCGGCCCAGCGGGACCGCGGCGGTCAGCTCGGCCATGCGTTTGTCGCCCAGCGCGGCGGTCATGTCGGTGGCCACAGGGCCGGGAGCGACCACGTTGCACGTGATGCTGCGCGAGCCCAACTCGCGGGCCACCGAACGGGCGAAGCCCACCAGGCCGGCCTTCGAGGCCGCATAGTTGGCCTGGCCGGCCGAGCCGAGCAGCCCGACGACCGACGACATCAGCACGATGCGGCCCTTGCGAGCGCGCAACATGCCCTGCGCCGCCCGCTTGGTGACCCGGTAGGCGGCAGTGAGGTTGGCGTCGATGACCGACGTGAAGTCGGTCTCGCTCATGCGCAGCAGCAACCCGTCGTTGGTGATGCCGGCGTTGGAGACCAGCACCTCCACCGGCCCGAAGTGGGCCTCGACGGCACTGAACGCGGCATCGACGGACGCCGCGGAAGTGACGTCGCACTGCACGCCGAAGAAGCCGTCGGGCGGAGGTGACGAGTTGTAGGTGACGGCCACTTGGTCGCCGAGGGTGGCGAACCGCTGCGCGCAGGCGAGCCCGATGCCGCGCGAGCCGCCGGTGATGAGGACGACGCGGCTCATGGCAGCACCTTTGCGTCGCCGTCGCCTCCCCAGCGCAACACGGCGCTGGCCGCGGTCATGCCGGCGCCGAACCCCACCAGCAGCAGCAGGTCGCCCTTCGCGACGCGGCCGTTGTCGAGTGCGTCGGCCAGCGCGAGGGGAATGGACGCCGACGACGTGTTGCCGGTGCGGTGCAAGACGGTGACGGCGCGTTCGATGGGGAGACCGAGGC
>JAUSLQ010000117.1 GCA_030645675.1 Actinomycetota bacterium
AGCGCATCCAGGTGGGCCTGCTCAACGTGCTGGAAGAGCGCGACGTGCAGATCCGTGGCTACAAGATCCGCCTGCCGCTCGACGTGCTGCTGGTGGCCAGCGCCAACCCGGAGGACTACACCAACCGCGGGCGCATCATCACACCCTTGAAAGACAGGTTCGGCAGCCAGATCCGCACCCACTACCCGCTCGATGCCGAGACCGAGGTGGCCATCATGCGCCAGGAGGCGCGCCCGCCGTCAGTGGGCGACGTGTCGGTCAGCATGCCGCACTACATGGAGCAGGTGGTCGCCACGTTCAGCCAGCTGGCCCGCAGCAGCAACCAGGTGAACCAGCGCAGCGGCGTCAGCGTGCGCCTGTCGGTCAGCAACCTGGAGGTGCTGGGCGCGAATGCGCTGCGCCGCGGCCTGCGTGCCGGCGAGAAGGCGGTGGTGCCGCGGGTGTGCGACCTCGGGTCGCTCGCTGCCAGCACCAGTGGCAAGGTGGAGATCGAATCCCTGGAAGAGGGCCGTGAAGGCGTCATCCTGGAGAACTTGGTGAAGGCGGCCGTGCTCACCGTGTTCAAGGAGCTGGTCGCTCTCGATCAGGTGCGCGACGTCATCGCCGCATTCGAGGAAGGCGTGGTCGCGCATACCGGCGACGACGTGCCCTCCGCCGATCTCGCCCAGATGGTGCAGCAGGTGCCGTCGTTGCGTGCGCCCGTGCTGGCGCTCACCGGTGGCGACGAGTCGCCGGCCGCGATCGCGGCAGCCGTGGAGTTCGTGCTGGAGGGCCTGCACCTCTCCAAGCGGCTGAACAAGGACTCGGCCTCCGGCGCCCCGGGCGCCACCTACCGCGGCCGCGGCTGAGCCCGACGCTGCCGGGCTCTGCTCGGCTCTGCTCTGCTTGGCTCGGTCGCCGGCTGGCCGGCTGGGCTCGGTCGCCGTCTGCTCAGCCGGCTCGGCGGGCCACCAGCACCGCGTCGTGGATCTGCACCTCGGCGCCTGTCGCGTCGTGCGTCATGCGCGGGCTGGTGCCGGCCTCCAGCACCCTCCAGTCGCCGGGCAGGGTGGCGGCGACGTCGGCCGGCTCGAAGTAGAGATCGGGCAGCTGCGGGCGACGGATGGTGGTCTGCAGGTCGGAGACGTGGTGGCCGACGATCAGGGCCGTGCCCCCCGGCGCGACCGCCGCGATGCAGCGGTCGTACAGCGGGACACGCACGTCGCTGGTGAGGTGCATGAACTGCACCGACACCAGCTCGAAGGCGGCAACCGGTGGCACCCACTCGGCCAGGTCGGCGCGCACCCACGTGATGCGCTCGGCGATCTCGGCGCCACGCTGCTCGGCTGCGGCGCGGGCACGGTCCAACGCGACGCCGGAGATGTCGACAGCCGTCACCTGCCAGCCGCGCTCGGCCAGCCAGATGGCGTCGGCGCCCTCGCCGGCACCGATGTCGAGCGCCCGGCCCGGAGCGAGATCGGCCGCGTTGGCGACCAGCTGCGGGTTGGGCCTGCCGCTCCAGATCGCCGGGGCCGACCGGTAGCGATCGTCCCAGAACTGCTCGTTGGTGACAGGTGCGGGGGAGTCATCCATGGGGTCGAGCGTAGGCACAGCACCCGCTCTCCGCCTACCCCGACCCGCCTCCCGTGTCCCTCGTTCATGTCATGGTTCGACTGCGTCGGGCCTTGTGGTGGCCCGACGTGAACCGGGGTCGCTCGCACCCGGGGCCCGGGCCTGCCGCGGTCCCTCGTTCATGTCATGGTTCGACTGCGTCGGCCGCGGCGGTGGGCCGACGTGAACCGGGTGTCGCGGTGCAGCGGCCAGCGGCCCGCGGTCAGCCGCCCGCGGTCAGCCGGGGGCGAGGAAGGCGTGGCCGGCGTCCTTCAGCACGCGGGCCGCGGTGGCGATGCCGGGGCGATCGGGCAGCGCGGGGTCGTCGATGAACGGTGTGATGGTGACGGCAGCCACCATGCTGCCGGCGCCACGCACGTCGCGCCACATCGCCGCCACGGAATCGGCGCGGGCCGTGTCGGTGGCGCCCTCCGGGCGGAACGTGACGGCCAGCGGCCGCTCCGGGCCTTGCTCGGCAGCGCGGTGCAGCGCGGTCTCCACGCCACTGCGCACGGCCAGGCCGACGATGTCGCAGGCGCCTGCCAGTTCGGCCACCTCGCGGTCCGCGCGGCCCGGGATGCGCACCATGCCATCGGCGAGGCCGCCCAACCACACACCCCAGCGCAGCTGGTCGCGGCGGCGGGCTTCGTCGAGCTCGTGCTGCGACGGCCCCAAGGGGCGCTCGACGGCGACGTCGAGTGCAGTGGCCACAGGCGGGCCGCCGCGCAGGATGCGCCAGGCATCGCGCCAGGCCACCACCAACTGGTGCATCAGTTCGCCGTGCTTGCGCGCGTCGGTGGGTTCCATGCGCAGAGCCATTGCGTACGGCGCCTCGAACGGCACCCAGCCGGCGGAAACCTCACCGAGGTGCCCGGCCGCGAGCTCCACCCAGCGGGGCCACCACAACCCGGCGTTGCGCGCGTCGGCGAAGCCGCCCTCGTCGTCGAACCAGTGGGGTACGTCGGCCTGCAGCAGGCGGAACCACGGCTGCAGGCCCAAGCTGCGGGCCAGCGTGGCGGCGCCGTGCGCCTGCTCCAGCACGCTGCCGTCGTAGCCGGCGGCGCGGGGCTTTGCGGCTGCCCACGACACGTCGAGCCGCACCTGCTGGAGGCCGACTTCGGCTGCGAAGGCGAGGTCGTCGGCAAGGCGTTCGCCGTGCGACACCAGCACGGCGCCGCGGGCCACGGATGGTGGCGGGAGGGGAGTGGGGGTCAGGCCAGGAACGGGCTGCGGGTCCACAGCTCACCGGTGTCGGTGCTGGCGCTGGTGACCACCTGCCCGCTGAGCTCGACCACGCTGATCGGGCCGGGAAAGCCGCGCAGTTCGAGGTCGCCGTGGGCGTGGGCGATCACGCCTTCGGGTAGGCGCTCGATCTGCATGGTGGGCAGCAACACTTCGAACGGTGCCGCAGCGTCGCACAGGCGAGCGGCCATGTTGACGGCGGAGCCGATGTAGTCGTCGCCCTCGAAGAGCAGTGCGTGGCCGGTGGCGATGCCCACCCGCAGCGAGAGCGGCGCGCACACCTCGGCCGAACGATGCTCGAGCTCCAGTGCGAAGGCGATGCAGTTCATCTGCTCGACCGACACGATCATGCAGCCGTCGCCCAGCCACTTGGCGATGCGCACGCCGCGCTCGCTGGCGATCTCGCGGGTGAGCGAGCGGAACGCGCTGAGGATGCGCCCGGCTGCGTCGTCGCCGAACGCTGCGGTGTAGTTCGTGAAACCTGAGAGGTCGACGAACGCGAACGTACGCGGTACTCGCATCAGCCCACCCTAACAGCAGGCGCCGACTTCGTGATTGCAGTCACAAACCGTTGCACAGGTGAATCGCGGCGCTGTCGCTGTGTGTTCATCGTCGTCCATCGATCTGTCGGGCTGCGTCCGTGACCCGCCACGGACGATCGCCAACTGATGTATCGGCCGGCCGACGGGCTGGTCAAGGGGAATCTGCCCACCCAGAACCCTCACGGTTTCGCTCAGGGGGTAGCGTTCGCACATGACCGGTCGATTCACCTACTCCCGCTGGGACGGCACGCAGAAGGGGTTCGACCTCGACGCCGACGGGCTGTTCGACGAGCTCACCGACGACCTGCTGTACCACGGCGATGTGAACGCGGCCCTGCGCAAGATGATGCAGCAGGGCATGCGCGACCGCAACGGCGATCGTGTGCAAGGCCTGCGCGAGCTGATGGAGAAGCTGCGCGAACAGCGCCAGGAGCGCCTCGATCGCTACGACCTGGGCGGTGTGTACCAGGAGATCGCCGATGCCCTCGACGACATCGTCGACGAAGAGCGCCACGCAATCGAGCAGGCCACGGCCGCCGCCGAACGCAGTGGCGACGAACGCCGCGCCAACACCGCACGCGATGCAGCCGCCGAGCGCAACTTCCGCCTCGACATGCTGCCCGACGACCTGGCCGGCAAGGTGCGCGAGCTCAGCGCCTACGACTTCGAGAGCGCCGAGGCCCAGCAGCGCTTCGAGCAACTGATGGACAAGCTGAAGCAGCAGCTGACGCAGCAGGCTGTCGACCAGATGTCGTCGGCGATGCAGAACATGTCGCCGGAAGACATGCAGCGCATGAAGGACATGATGGCGGCGCTGAACAACCTCATCGAGCAGCGCCAGGCCGGCGCCGACCCGGCCGACGAACAGCAGGCGTTCGAGCAGTTCATGCAGCAGTACGGCGACTTCTTCCCGGAGAACCCGCAGAACCTCGACGAGCTGCTCGAGCAGATGGCGCAGCGCATGGCCGCGATGCAGGCGATGATGAACTCGATGACGCCCGAGCAGCGGGCGCAGCTGCAGCAGCTCAGCGACCAGCTGCTCGACGACATGGACCTGCGCTGGCAGATGGATCAGCTGGGCCGCAATCTGCAGGGCATGTTCCCGCAGCAGGGCTGGGGGCAGAGCCACGAGTTCCAGGGCGACGAAGGCATGGGCATGGGCCAGGCGATGCAGACCATGCAAGAGCTGGGCGAGCTCGACCAGTTGGAGAACCTGTTGCGCAACGCCACCAACCCGGCCGCGCTCGCCGAGGCCGACATGGATCGTGTGCGCGACCTGATGGGCGACGACGCGGCGCGCTCGCTGCAGCGGCTGGCCGAGCTGACCAAGATGCTCGAGGACGCAGGCCTCATCCAGCAGAAGGAGGGCCGCCTGGAGCTGACGCCGAAGGGCCTGCGCAAGATCGGCAACAACGCGCTGCGCGACCTGTTCAACAAACTGGCCAAGGACAAGATGGGGCAGCACCAGATCGACGCGTTGGGCCAGGGCCACGAGCGCACCTACGACACCAAGCAGTACGAGTTCGGCGACCCGTTCAACCTCGATCTGCACCGCACTGTGCGCAACGCCGTGCGCCGCAACGGCCCGGGCACTCCCGTCAAGCTGTCACCCGACGACTTCGAGATCGAGCGCACCGAGCACCTCACCCGGTCGTCCACCGTGCTGATGCTGGATCTGTCGATGAGCATGCCGATGCGCGACAACTTCCTGCCGGCGAAGAAGGTGGCGATG
>JAUSLQ010000256.1 GCA_030645675.1 Actinomycetota bacterium
TGGGCGATCAGGATCGGCACCTGCAGGTGCTCGATTCGATGGATCGGCGAGCCGGCGGTGTACTCCGCGCGGGAGCCGCGCGGGTGACCCATCATCCGTTCGAGATCGAGGCGACCGACGAGGTCGCCCTGCGCCCACGAGGTGAGGATGTCGCAGTCGCCGTACTTCGCCACCGCACATGCGAAGCGCGGCTCGGGGTCGTCGACCACCGAGTGCAGGGCCAGGTAGCTGCCATAGCTGGCCCCGAAGATCGCGACCCGCGCGGGGTCCACCCAGTCCAGCGTCGCCAGGTGGTCGTGGGCGGCGAGGCAGTCGTGGG
Organism: Actinomycetota bacterium; assembly: GCA_030645675.1. GTDB lineage: Bacteria > Actinomycetota > Acidimicrobiia > Acidimicrobiales > Ilumatobacteraceae > UBA668. Next base: position 320 of record JAUSLQ010000256.1, read on the forward strand.
TGTCGGCCACGCCCCACACGCCGTGGTTGGCCCGCTCGAACTGCAGCCCGTACGAGGTGCTGCCGCGGAAGTTCAGCGCGAACCACGCGTAGCCCTTGTCGACGAAGTACTGGGCGACTCCGTCCCACTCGTCGCCGGTCAGCGACGTCGGCCCGCCGTGGGGCTGCACCACCACCGGGCACGGGCGCTCGGCGGAGGCGCCCTCCGGACGGTACAGCCAGCCGTACACCTCTTTACCGTCGAACGACCGGTAGGCGACGTGCTGGGGCACGACGTGCGGCGCCGCGCGCACCGCTGCCGGGGTGGGCGCGAACAGTTCGCGCAACTCGCCCGTGGGTGTCACCACGCACACACGGGCGGGGGTGGTGAACGACTCGTGCACGGCGGCCACCGAGCCGTCGGGCAGGGGGCACGGCGCCGACCACGTGCCCCCGGCGGCCAGCACGACCACGCTGCCATCGGCCGTGTCGATGCGCACCAGGTCGGTCAGGCCATGGCGGCTGCGCGTCGCCACCAGCGACGCACCATCGGCGCTGAACGCGAGCTCGGCGAAGTCGGCACCGGCCGTGGTGAGCTGGCGCGGCGGGGTGCCGCCGGGCGCCGCCTCGACGGTGAACACCTCGTACCACCCTGGCCACTCGCCGGCGTACGCGAGGGTGGCGCCGTCGGGCGACCACACCGGACTGCGCAGCTGGAAGCCGGCATGGTGTGCCACCACCCGCGACGCGCCGGTGGCCACCTCCGCCACGTGCAGGCTGGTGCAGTTCAGGTCGTCGTGGTGGAACACGGTGTACGCCACCTGCGAGCGATCGGGCGACACGACTGCGGTCACGTAGTCGGCGCCGGCGTCGGCCAGTGGGCGCGGCCACGGGCGGGCGATGTCCACCACCGCCAGCGCGGTGACCATGCCATGGTCGATGCCCACGATCAGGCGCTGGTCGTCCAACCACACCGGGCCCGATGCCGCACAGGTCTCCGTGGGAACGCCGCCGGCAGCGGCGACCACCATCACCTTGCCGCCCTGGCAGTAGGCCAGGCGCGTGCCGTCGGGCGACCACACGGCGTTGCCGTCGTCCCAGAAGGCGGCCAGGGGGCGGCCGGTGGTGACCCGCGTGGGGTGGCCATCGGCGACCGGCAGCGTCCACACGTCGGAGGTGTCGCGGTCCAGCATGAAGGCCAGCGTCATGCCGTCGGGAGACAGCTCCAGCTGGCGCGGGCGCTCGGTGGCGGCCACCGCTTCCAGCCGCCAGTGCGCCGGCGGCTTGGTGTCGGGGCGGCCGGGATTGGCGATGCCGCCGTGCTCGTCGGTGCCCACCCACCACTCCGGCGCCGTTCGTTGGTCAGTCATGTGATCCCTCGAATCCTCGTAGCACCTGCAGCACCAGCGGGCCGAGGTGCGGCAGGTCGTAACCACCCTCTTGCACGAACACCGTCGGCAGCCGCGGGCCGGCCAGCAGCCGGCCGGCAGCTCGGAACCCATCCGAGGAGACCTGCAGCGGGCTCTCCGGGTCGCCGGCTGCTGCGTCGACGCCCAGCGACACCACCAACGCCTGCGCGCCATGGGCGCTCACGGCCTGCATCAATGACTGCACCGCAGCCAGCCACGGGCCGTCGCCGGTGCCGGGCGGAAGCGGCAGGTTCAACGTGGCGCCCGCACCGCCGGCCTCGCCCGTCTCGTCGGCGTGGCCGGCGAAGTGGGGGTACCACCCGGCGGCCGGGTCGACGTGCACGCTGCCGTAGAACACGTCGCCGCGTGCCCAGAAGATCTCCTGCGTGCCGTTGCCCTGGTGGGCGTCGATGTCGACGATCGCCACCCGCGGCACACCGCTGTCACGAAGGTGCTGAGCCGCCGCGGCCGCGTTGTTGAAGTAGCACGAGCCGCCGAAGAACGCCGGGCCGGCGTGGTGGCCGGGCGGGCGCACGGCGGCGTAGGCGGCTGGAAGGCCGCCGGCCACCAGCGCCGCGGCATGCGCCGAGGCGTGCACAGCGGCACAGGCGGCGGCGAACGTGCCCTCGCCGATCAAGGTCAGCGTGTCGGTGGCGTACAGGCCGATCTCGGCCCGGATGGTCGCAGGTGGCCGGTCTGGCCGGGCCCGGGCAGCGAAGCCGGGCATGGCGAAGATGTACGGCACCACCTGCGGCTGCCCGGGGTCGGTGAGGTGGCCGTCGGCCACCCACTGGGCATGGGCGCGGCGCAGGCAGTCGACGAACGCTGCCTCGTGCACCGCCAGCACCGGCGCCACACCGAGGTCGGGTGCGTCCACCAGGGTGGCCCCGGCGGCCAGCAGCTGGTCGCGCAGGGTGTCGCCGCGTTCGGGCTCCTCATCTCCTGGCAGCCGGATGCCTAGCCAGTAGCCGCCGTCGGGCGCATGACCGCGGTGCCGTTCGGTCCACACCACGGGCATCTGCAGCGGCGTCATCCCACGGACTCTAGATTGCCTCGCATGACGGTGCTCCCGACCCGCCCGCCGATGCCCCGCGCGCGTGCCCGCGACCTCGGCCTGACGTTCGGCACGTGGGCCACCGGGCCGAACAACGCGATCACCGACGTGCCGGGGGTGAAGGTGGGCCACGTCACCCTCTGGCACGGCGGCGAGGGCGGCGGGGACGGCGGGAGCGACGCGGGCACCGGTGGCGACGCGGGCGCGATCGCCCGCACCGGCGTGACGGCGATCGTGCCCGACGATCCGGCGACCCTCTTCGCCCGGCCGATGCCCGCCGCCTCGGCCGTGCTGAACGGTGCCGGCGAGCTGACCGGCACGATCGAGATGGCCGAGTGGGGCATCCTGGAGACGCCGATCCTGCTCACCGGCACCACTGCGGTCGGACGCGTCAGCGACGGCGTCGTCGACGAGCTGTTCGCCGCCGGTGTCGCCGAGGTGGTCATCCCGGTGGTGGGCGAATGCGACGACTCGCACCTCGACGACATCCGCAGCCGGTGGGTGACAGCCGCTCACGCTCGGCAGGCCCTGGCCGCCGCCACATCGGGGCCGGTGGCAGAGGGCGTGGTGGGCGCCGGCACCGGAATGATCACGATGGGCTTCAAAGCCGGCGTCGGCACCGCCTCGCGCGTGGTGCCCGGCGTCGGCACCGTCGGCGTGCTGCTGCTGTGCAACTTCGGCTCGCTGGCCGACTTGCGCATCGGCGGCGCGCACGTGGGGCCGCTGCTACGGCCGGCGGCGACGCCCGGCGCGCCCGCTTCCGGGCTCGCTCCTGCGCCCACCCAGGACAAGGGCGGCAGCTGCCTGGGGGTGGTGTTCACCGATGCCCCGCTCGATGCCCGCCAGCTGGCCCGCGTCGCTCGTCGCGTGGGCCTCGGCCTGGCGCGCGTCGGCGCCGTCGCCCACAACGGCAGTGGCGACATCTTCTGTGCGGTCAGCACTGCCAATCGCCTGGCCCGCGATGCCACCGGGGTGCACGGAGCCCAGCTGCTGGCCGACGGCTCGCTCGACGGGGTCTTCTCCGCGGTGGTGGATGCCACCGAGGAGGCCGTGTGCAACGCCCTGTTCGTGGCCGACACGGTCGCCGGCACGCAGGGCCACGTGGTGCCCGGCCTGCCCGTGCAGCGCGTGCTGGAGCTGGTGGCCCGCACGCGGGCCTGAGACGCCGGGCCTGAGACGCCGAGCCTGAGTCGCCCGGGGTTGAGGCACCGGCCTGAGACGGGGCCGGGTTACGGCCGGCGTTCGTGGTGGCCACCCGGTGGGGGCGGTGGCGGAGGGCGGCGGGTTGCTGACGGCGGGTGCGGTGGCGGTGGCGGCACGTGCGGCGGAGGCGACGGCCGCCGCGAGCCACCCCGCGAGCTACCCCGGGTGCCGCCCCTCGGCCCACCCCTGGGCCCACCACTCGACCCACCACTCGGCCCGGCGGCAGCACCAGAGGGCCGAGCCGTGCCACCCGCCGGGGTGTTGCCGCGCCGCTTGGCGACGTTGGCTGCCAGCCCGCGGCGGGCACGGGCGGTCAGCGTCATCGGCACCGGCTTGCCCGAACGGACGGCCTTCGAGCCGATGAAGAAGCTGGCCCCGGCGAACGCTCCGATCAGCCCGACGACCAGGAAACCCACCTGGCCCGGCAGCGTGAAGAACACCGGCGGCAGCCCGGCCAGCACCCACGCCAGCTGGAAGCGGGTCTCGAACTTGGCGAACGCGCGGCCCTGGTTCGCGTCTGGCGCATCGCGTTGCACCAGCGAATCGAACGCCAACCGGCCGATGGCCGAGCTGAAGTTGACGACGAACGCCAACAGGATGGCGGTGACCAACCCACCCGTGATCGCCGCTGCCACGCCCGCGCCGGCGATGACCGCCAGTGCGATCGTGAGCATCAGCTCCTCGCGGATCGACCGTCGCAGGGCCGGCGCCAGCAGGTTGCCCGACATCGACCCGACGGTGCCCGCACCGAGCGCGAGACCGAACTGGACGAGGCCGAAGTCTTCGCGCAGCCAGAAGAAGAGGTGGAACGTGAGGAACCCGACCGATGCGCGGATCAGGGCCATCGCTCCGGTTGCCAGCACGATGCCGGCCGAACGCAGCTCCACCTTCTCCTCACGCTCGGCCGGGGCGGACGCGACGACGTCCTTGGGCAGCTGGCGCGCCGCCAGCGTGGCCGCGATGAACAGGCCGGAACCTGCGAACAGCGCCACGCCCGGGCTGAGCTTGCCAACACCGGCGAGTGGCCCGATGGCCAACGCGCCCATGACACCGGAGATGAGGCTGAGCTTGGAGTTGGCCTCCACCAGCTCTTCCTCGCTGCGCACCACGCTGGGCACGAGGGCCGACTTCGAGACCGCGTAGGTCTTCGACATCACCATCGCACCGAAGATCAGCGGGTACAGCAGCAGGTCGTCGACGTGGAAGGCCATCATCATGTAGAGCAACGCGCGGGCGACAGAGGTGATCTGCATCACCATCCGCCGGCCGCCCGGGATGCGGTCGACAGTGGGGCCGATGGCCGGCGCCACCACTGCGAATGGGGCTACGGACACCAGCAGGTACAGCAGCACCTTGTCGCGCTGGGCATCGGGGGGCAGGCTGAAGAGCACCGAACCGGCGAGCGCGCCGTACATCGCAGCATCGCCCATCGACATGAAGGCATGGGTGCGTGCCAGGCGGCGGAACGGCGATTGTGCCTGCACGGGGCCACCCGCCGGCCCACGGCCGCGACCGCCCGCACCGCTGCCGCGACCGCCCCCGGGGCTGCGGCGACCGATGCCGGCCAGGCGCTCCTGGCGCGGGCGCGCGCCATCGCGGTACACCGCGTCGGCGCGCACTCGCTCTTCGTTCACGCAGGCATCGTAGGTGGCGCGGCCGGCCCGCAAGGGCGTCCGCGCCGCATCGGTGTCAGGCCTTCGCGCGCTCGTACTTGTAGCCCAGCCCACGGATGGTGACCAGGCGGGTCGGGTTGGCCGGGTCGGGTTCCAGCTTGCCGCGCAGCCGCTTCACGTGCACGTCCAGGGTCTTCGTGTCGCCCACGTAGTCGCTGCCCCACACCCGGTCGATCAGCACGTCGCGGGGTAGCACGCGGCCGGCGTTGGCCAGCAGCAGGTGCAGCAGCTCGAACTCCTTCAGCGGCAGCGCGGTTTCTGCGCCGTCGATCAGTACACGGTGCTCGTCGGGGTCGAGGCTGACATCACCGACGACGATCGCCCCTTCGGACAGCTCGGGCGTCTCCGCTGCCGGCGACCCCTGGCGGCGCATCACGGCGCGCATCCGGGCCACCAGCTCGCGCATGCGGTAGGGCTTGGTGACGTAGTCGTCGGCGCCCACCTCCAGGCCCACCACCGTGTCGATCTCCGCTCCCTTGGCAGTCACCATGATGATCGGCACCTGGCTGCGCTTGCGCAGCTGACGGCACACGTCGATGCCGCCGATCCTGGGGAGCATCACGTCGAGCAGCACCAGGTCGGGCTGCACGATGTCGAACCGGGCCAGCGCCTCGACGCCGTCGCGCGCCACCTCCACCCGGAAGCCTTCGCGGGTGAGCCCGATCGTCAGCGCCTCCACGTAGCTGGCTTCGTCTTCCACGATCAGCACGGTCTGGGTGGTGGCCGGCATCTACTGCTCCTCTTGCAACGGGATGCGCAGCGTGAAGGTGGAACCCTCCCCTTCGCGGCTGCGCACCGAGACCTCGCCACCATGGTTGGTGGCGACATGACGCACGATGGCCAGACCGAGGCCGGTGCCGCCGGTGTCGCGGCTACGCGCTCGGTCGACGCGGTAGAAGCGCTCGAACACGCGGTCCAGGTCGCGGGCCGGGATGCCGACCCCGTCGTCGGCGACGGAGATCTCCAGCCACCCGTCGGCGGCCACCGCACTGACCCGCACACCCCCGCCGGGGTTGGTGTACTTGACGGCGTTGTCCACCAGGTTCGCCACTGCGGAGACCAGCTGCAGCCGGTCGCCGACCACCATCTTGGCCCCGACCAGCGTCACCTCCAGGCACACGCCGGCGGTGTCGGCCGTCAGCCGGTGGCGGGCCACGGCTTCACCGATCACCCCGGCCACGCTGACCTCTTCGCGTTCACCGGGGCCGCCGAGCTCGATGCGCGACAGCTCCAGCAGGTCGTCGATCGTGTTGGACGCCCGATGCGCTTCCTCCACCAGCGTCAACGCGAGGTGGCGGTTCACCTCCATGTCGTCGCTGTCGGCCAACGCTTCCGCCAGCACGGCCAGCGCGCCCACGGGCGTCTTCAGCTCATGGCTGATGTTGGCCACGAAATCGGTGCGGACGGCATCGAGGCGGGCACGCTCGCTGAGGTCGTCGATCACGGCCAGCGCGCCACCCCCGGCCAGTGGGATGCCACGGATCTGCAGCACACGCGGTGGGGGGCCGTGCAGCTGCAACCGTTGCTCGGCGGGCTGGCCGCCGACGGCCATGGCGAGCAGGCGCTGGACGGCCTCGTCGACGAGGACATCGCTGTGCCCGCCGACCGAGGCCGCGCGGTTGCGCAGCACCGGCCGCCCGTGCTCGTCTGCCAGCACGATGCCCGCCGGCACGGCATCGAGGCCTGCACGCACTCGCGCAACCTCCGCCTCTGCAGCCTCTCGCGTGGCCCGTTCATGTTCGACCGCCTTGCGAAGTCGGTCGGTCTCGCCACGGGCCAGCCAGCTCACGAAGCTCCGGGGTCGGGTGCGCCGGCGACAGGCTCGGGGGTTGCCGAGTCGAGGTCGAACCTCGGCCGATCGGGCTTCTTGTGGTCGGGCACCCAGCCGGTGATGATGAAGCGCACCCGCTCGGCGATGTTGACCGCGTGGTCGCCGATGCGCTCGTAGAACCGCGCCACGTAGGCCAGTTGCACGGCCACCTGCAGGTCGATGTGGCCGCCGCTCTGGCTCTCGAAGATGGCCTGGATGAACTGCTTCTGCAGCGCATCGAGATACGCGTCCATGTCGTCGAGCGCGGCGGCCTTGGCGGCGTCGTTCTCCACGAAAGCGGCGATGGCTGCGGAGTACAGCTGCTGCGCCTGCTCGCCCATGCGGGTGATCACGCCACGCAGCTTCGGGTCGAGGTCGTGGCCGTAGATGCGCCGCGCCGCCTTGCAGATGTTGCGCACCAGGTCGCCGCTGCGCTCGACCTCGGAGATCATCTTCATCAGCGCCACCACCTGACGCAGCTCGGAGGCCACCGGTGCCTGCAGCGCGAGGATGCGCAGACAGGCTTCCTCCAGATCCACACAGCGGGCATCGATCTCCGCGTCACCGCGAATGATCAGCTCCGCCCCCTCCAGATCGCCGTCCAGCAGCACGGCAGTCGCGCGCGGGATCAGTTCGGCCACCAGCGCGGCCAGTCGGGCGAGCTCCTCACGAGCCTGCTCGAGGTCGTGATGATAGGTCTTGCGCAGCTCGTTCATCAGCCGAACCTCCCGGTGACATAGGCCTCGGTGCGTTCGTCGGCAGGGTTGGAGAACATCGTTGGCGTGCGGTCGAACTCCACCAGCACACCGGTGCGACGGTCGCTCTCGGTGTTGACTTCGGTGGTGAAGAACGCCGTGCGGTCGCTGACGCGTGCGGCCTGCTGCATGTTGTGAGTCACGATGATGATCGTGTACTGGCTCTTGATCTCCTGCATCAGGTCTTCGATGCGGGCGGTGGCGATGGGGTCGAGCGACGAGCACGGCTCGTCCATCAGCAGCACCTCCGGGTCGACCGCGATCGCGCGGGCGATGCACAGCCGCTGCTGCTGCCCACCCGAGAGGCCGAGGCCGCTGCTCTTCAGCCGATCCTTCACTTCGTCCCACAGCGCAGCACCGCGCAGCGACTTCTCGACGATCTCGTCGAGCTCGCTCCTGCGGCGCAGGCCGTTCACCTTCGGGCCGTAGGCCACGTTCTCCCAGATGCTCTTGGGGAACGGGTTGGGCTTCTGGAAGACCATGCCCACCCTGCGGCGCACCTCGGCAGCATCGGCCTCGCGACCGTACATGTCGATGCCGTGGTAGCGGATGCTGCCGGTGACGCGAGCGCCCTCGATCAGGTCGTTCATCCGGTTGAAGCAGCGCAGCACCGTGCTCTTGCCGCAACCCGACGGCCCGATGAAGGCCGTGATCTCGTGCCGGTGAATGTCGATGTTCACGTCGCGCACGGCACGGAACTGGCCGTAGTGCACCTCCAGGTCGCGCACCTCCAGCACAGGGGGCGCCGTGGGGTCACCAGCGGGGGTCATCGCCGCCATCGTAGAGGTGAGGCGGGGAACCAGGTGCTCTTCGGTGAGCTCGCTCGCCAATGGCATCTCATGTCCTTTCGTATGGTCGTTCACGATCGTCACCACCGCCGCTGGTACCGGTTGCGGATGAGGATGGCCGTGCCGTTCAGCAGCAGCAGCACGATCATCAGCACGATGATCGCGGCGGCGGCCACTTCGCGTAGCTCGGCTTTCGAGCTGACCGCATAGCTGTAGATCAGCAGCGGCACGGTGGTGTAGCGGTCGTCGAGGCTGGACGGGTTCTTGCTGATGAACGTGAGGCCGCCGATCAGCAACAGGGGTGCCGTCTCGCCGATGGCACGGCTGATGGCCAGGATGCTGCCGGTGGCGATGCCGGGCGCTGCTGCCGGCAGCACCTGCTTGCGCACCGTCTGCCAGCGTGTGGCACCCAGTGCCAGCGAGCCGGCCGACAGCGACGAGGGCACCGCCCGAATGGCCTCACGCGAGGCGATGATGACGGTGGGCAGCACCACCAGGGCGAGGATGAGGCCGGCGGTAGCCACGGTGGGCCCCCACCCCAGCGGGCCACGGGCGATGAACGCCAGGCCGAGGATGCCGTACACGATCGACGGCACGGCCGCCAGGTTCTGGATGTTCACCTCGATCAGCCGGTTGTACCAGCGCGTCTTGTGCGCGAACTCCTCCAGGTACACAGCCGTGGCGATGCCCAGCGGCAGGGTGAGGAGGGCGCAGAAGCCGGTCACCCACAGCGTGCCGTAGACACCCGACTCGATGCCGGCGCGGGCCGGGCGCTCGGAGGGCTGCTTGTGCAGCACCATGTCGAGGCTGAGCTTGTCGCTGCCGTCCAGCCACGTGCGGATCAGCACGGTCATCAGAATGCCGAGCGCAACCGCGATGGTGCTGTACAGGAACAGGCGGAACAACACGTCGCGGGCCCGCCGCAGCGGCGCGACGTTCGCGGCCAGCGACACGTCGGCAGCCGCGCTGGTGGGTTCGGCGTCGAGCAGGTCGGTGTTCATTCGTACACCTGCCGGAAGCGACGCACGATGCGGATGCTGAGCAGGTTGAGGATGAACGTGATCACGAACAGGAACGTGCCGACGGCGAAAATGGTCTTGTACCCGATGGTGCCGGTGGCCACGTCGCCGCTACCGGCGCTGCCGATGAAGCCGGTCATCGTCTGCATGCCGAGGCCGGGGTTGTTGCTGAGCTCGGGCCGCTGGCCCGAGGCCAGCACAGCGATCATCGTCTCGCCGATGGCACGCGATACGGCCAGCACGGTGGCGGCGACGATGCCCGACAGAGCCGCCGGGAACACCACCTTGGTGCACACCTCGCGCTTCGAGCTGCCCAGCGCAAGCGCACCCTGGCGCAGGCCCTGGGGCACCGCCGACATTGCGTCTTCGCTGAGCGAGGCGACGATCGGCAGGATCATCACGCCGGTCATGATGCCGGCGCCGAGCGCGCTGTACGCGCCCACGTTGCCGACGGGCCAGAAGCGCTTCACCAGCTCCGGGTTCACGAAGGTGAGTGCGAAGAACCCGAACACGATGGTGGGCACGCCGGCCAGCAGCTCGAGGATCGGCTTGATCACCTTGCGCACTCTCGGCCGCGCGTACTCGCTGAGATAGAAGGCGGCGCCCAGGCCGGTGGGCAGCGCGATGACGATTGCGATCGCCGTCACCCAGAGGGTGCCGGTGACGATCGGCCACACGCCGAAGCGGGCCGGCTTGAACAGCGGCGCCCACTTCTTGGTGGTGAAGAACTCCTGGAACGAGACCACCTGGAAGAACTCGACGGTCGGCTCCAGCAGCGAGAAGACGATCAGGATCGTCGTCACCACCGAGAGCAGCGCGGCGGCGCTGAGGATGATGCGCGCCGCTCGCTCTGTGTGCTGGCGGCGCCGTAGGGCACCCGTGGCCCGAAGGCTCACGGGTGCCCCGACGGATGAGGGGGAAACGATCACGTCTGTTGTACTAGCAGACGTCAGCTGGCCAGCAAACTGGCCAGTTCCTCGGCCTGCGTGGCCTTCTGCTCGTCGTCGAGGGCGACGAACAGTGCCTCCGTGGCGATGGCGTCCTGGTTGTCGACGTAGAACTGCACGAATGCTTTGACCTCGGCGCGGGTGGCCGAGTCGGTGGAAATGTAGATGTACAGCGGGCGGGCCAGCGGCGTGTAGGTGCCGTTCTGCACGTTCTCCGCCGACGGGGCCACGCAGCCCTCGCCACCGTCGATCTCCACTGCCTTCACGCTGTCCAGGTTCTCCTCCAGGTAGCTGTAGCCGAAGTAGCCCAGGGCGCCCGCGTCGCCGTTCACACCCGTCACCGTGACGTTGTCATCCTCGGTGGGGTTGTAGTCGGTGCGGCTGGCACCCTCTTCACCATTGATCTCCTTGGTGAAGTAGTCGAACGTGCCGCTGTCGGTGCCGGCGCCGAACAGGGTCAGCGCCTGGTCGGGGAACGACGGGTCGATCTGGTTCCAGTTGTTGATGGTGCCCTCGGCCTCGGGGGCCCACATCAGGTTCAGTTGCTCGACGGTCAGGCACGTTGCCCAGTCGTTGGCCGGGTTCACCACGACCGACAGCGCGTCGTTGGCGATGATGAGCTCGATGAACTCGATGCCGTTGCCCTCGCAGGCAGCGACCTCTTCGTCCTTGATGGCACGCGAGGCGTTGGAGATGTCGGTCTCACCGTTGCAGAACTTCTCGAAGCCGCCGCCTGTGCCGGAGGTACCGACTGCGACGGTGACGCCACCGTTGGCGTCCTGGAAGTCTTCCGCGGTCAGCTTCATCAGCGGGGCGACCGTGCTGGAGCCGTCGATCGAGATCTCGCCGCTGAGGTTGGAGGCGGGGGCAGTGGTGGCCGGCTCGGTGGTGCCCGGCTCGCCGGAGCCTTCGGTGGTGGTGCCGCCGGACGCCTCGGTGGTCGGGGCAGCCGTCGTCGTGGTCGTCTCGTCGTCGCCGCAGGATGCTGCGAGGAGCGAGAAGCTGATGATGCCGGCGAGTACGAATCGCCTCTTGGATGTGTTCACGTGGTGTCTCCTGAGTAGGGGGTGTCAACCGCACCGAACGGTAGAGACGCGAGGTGACGTGGAACCCTTGCCCAGGTGAACAGGAGGTGAACAGCCTCCGAACTCGCGGCGAATGGGTGCCGTGATCAGGCTCTTTGCCGTTCGTTCACCCAGCGGTAGAACCGCTCTTGGCTGTCGCCGTGGTGGAACACGGCCGGGCCCCGGCGGTGCCACACACCCCCGGGGTCGAGCTCGTGACGCACGATGTCGTCGGCCAGGTCGAAGTCGATCACCTGGTCGAGCCAGGCTTGGTGCTTGGGGTGCACCACCGGCACCAGCACCTCGATGCGGCGATCGAGGTTGCGGCCCATCCAGTCGGCACTGCCGATCAGGAACAGCGGCGACTCACCCTCGCCGTGCTCGAAGCGCAGCAGGCGCGAGTGCTCGAGGTAGCGGCCCAGCACGCACCGCACGCGGATGTTCTCGCTGAGGCCGGGCACGCCGGGCCGCAGGCAGCACACCCCACGGATGATCAGGTCGATCTGCACCCCGGCCTGGCTGGCCCGGTACAGCATCTGGATCATCTCCGGGTCGGCGAGCGAGTTCAGCTTGGCAACGATGCGCCCGTCTTCGCCGAACGTCATCTCGTGCTCGATGAGATCGACCAACTGGTTGCGCATGTCGCGCGGAGCCACCAGCAGCGACTGGAACTCGACTGCCCGGCTGTAGCCCGTGAGGTGGTTGAACAGCGCCGTGACGTCGGAGCCGACGCCCGGGTCGCAGGTGAGGAAGCCGACGTCTTCGTAGGTGCGGGCGGTCTTCGAGTTGTAGTTGCCGGTGCCGATGTGGCAGTAGCGGCGCAACCCATCGCCGTCGTTGCGCACCACCAGCACGCACTTCGCGTGGGTCTTCAGGCCCACCAGGCCGTACACCACGTGCACGCCGCTGCGCTCCAGCGTCTTGGCCCAGCCGACGTTGGTGGCCTCGTCGAAACGGGCCTTCAGCTCCACCAGCACGGCCACCTGCACCCCGCGCTCGGCGGCGCGCATCAGGCTGCGGGCGATGGGGCTGTCGCCGCCGGCGCGGTACAGCGTCATCTTGATGCTCTGCACCCGCGGGTCGTCGGCCGCCTGCGCGATGAAATTCTCCACGCTGCTGGCGAAGCTCTCGTATGGATGGTGCACCATCAGAGCCCGCTCGCGGATGACGGAGAAGATGCTGCGGTCCTGGCCCTCGGCGCGCAGGATGCGGCCGGCCGTGATGGGCGGCCAGGGCGCGTCCTTCAGGTCGGGGCGCTCCAGCGCGTGCAGCTGGAACAGGCAGGTGAGATCCAGCGGGTTGCGGTGCACGGTGACGTCGGCGCGGTCGAGATCGAGCTCGCGCACCAGCAGCTCCAGCATCTCCTCGCTGATGCCCTCCTGCACCTCCAGCCGCACGGCACGCCCGAAGCGGCGCCGGCGCAGCTCCATCTCCACCGCCGCCAGCAGGTCGTCGGCCTCTTCCTCTTCCAGGGTGAGGTCGGCGTTGCGGGTGACGCGGAACACGGCGTGCTCCTCCACCACCATGCCCACGAACAGGGTGTGCAGCTGCGCGGCGATCAGCTGCTCGACCGGCAGGAAGCGCTTGCCGTCGGGCAGCGCGATCAGGCGCGGGAACACGTTGGGCACCTTCACGCGGGCAAAGCGGCGCTCGCCGGTGTCGGGGTCGCTGACCATCGCGGCCAGGCTCAGTGCCAGGTTGGAGATGTACGGGAACGGGTGCGCCGGGTCGACCGCCAGCGGGGTGAGCACGGGGAAGATGCGCTGCTCGAACACCCCGATGAGGTGCATGTGGTCGAGGATGGTGAGCGCCGGCCAGTCGACCACCTCGATGCCCTCCTCGGCCAGCTCGTCGAGCAGGTGGTCGAGCATGGTCTCCTGGTCGACCACGAATCGGTCGGCGGTGGTGGCGATCGCCGCCAGCTGCGCCTGCGGCGACAGGCCGTCTGGTGCCTGCTGGGTGACGCCTGCCGCCACTTGGTCCTTCAGCGCGGCGACGCGCACCTGGAAGAACTCATCGAGGTTGGCCGAGCAGATGGCGCAGAACTTCAGCCGCTCGAGCAGCGGAATGCCAACTTCCTCGGCCAGCGTCAGCACACGCCGGTTGAACGCCAGCCAGCTCAGTTCACGGTTGAGCAGGCGCAACGGCATGCGAGGAGATTACCGACACCGACCCGTCAGAACGGGGGCAGATGGCAGTCGCCGTGACGAATTTCTTGGTTACTCGGAGTCGCCGAGGCCGAGGTCCCATTCCAGGCTGATGCGCTCGCGCTCGGCGTCGCGCACGATGCGCTCGCGATTGCGGCGGAACTGGGGGTCGTCGCGGGGCAGCAGCACCAGCCGGGCCAGCGCCCGAGCGCGGAACTCTTCGATGACGGTGCGGTCGCCGTGGTCGAAGTAGATCTCCCAATGGGGCGACACCGGCCCGAGGTACACGATGCGGCCGTGGGCCCGCGGCGGCTCG
>JAUSLQ010000257.1 GCA_030645675.1 Actinomycetota bacterium
TGGGCGAGATGCGCGCCGCCGAGGTGGTGGGTACGCAGCTGGCGGCGCGCGTGGCCACCGGCATCCGCACGGGCACGATGAACAGCAACTCCGGGTCGCTGCTGAAGCTGTACACCGCCGACCTCCACCTGCGCCGGTGCGAGGTGGCGATCGACCTCGCCGGCGCGGCCTCGGTGGCGTGGGGCGACGGCGACGGGAACGCCGAAGAGCACGCGCTCAAGTACCTCACCCGCCAGGGCACATCGATCATGGGCGGCACCAACGAGATCCAGCGGAACATCATCAGCGAGCGGGTGCTCGACCTGCCCCGCGAGGCCGCCCCCGACAAGGACATGCCCTTCAACCAGGTGCCTTCGGGCCGCACCACGGCCTGAGCACCGGAGCACCCCACATGGAACTCGAGCTGACCCCCGACCAGAGCCTCTTCGTAGAGACCACCCGTCGCTACCTGGAGAACCGTGCCCCGATCGCGCACGTGCGCATGTTGCACGACAAGGGCGGCTCGTTCGACCCCGCCTACTGGCGCGGCGGAGCGGAGCTGGGCTGGACGTCGCTGCTGGTGCCGGAGCAACTCGGCGGCGGCAGCATCGGCGATCACGGCCTGCTCGACCTGGTGCTGGTCGCGGAGGAGTTCGGCCGCGGCGTGGCCCCTGGGCCGTTGCTGTCCACCAACGTCGTGGCCGAGGCACTCTGCCGGGCGACGAACGCGCAGCAGCACGCGGCGGCGATCGCCCAGCTCGTCTCCGGCGACGCCACGGCCGCATGGGCGTTCCACGAGGGCAGCACCGCCCACGGCCCCGTTGCCGTTGCCGATGCCATTGCCGTTGCCGATGCCGTCACGGCCCGAGCCGACGGCGATGGATGCGTCGTCGACGGCACCAAGACGTTCGTGCTCGACGCGACCACCGCCCAACACCTCCTGCTCACCGTGCGCGACGGCGATGGCGACGGCGACGGCCTCAGCCAGTTCCTGGTGCCGGCCACCCGCGCGGGCGTCACCGTCGTGCCCCGCCGGTCGCTGGATCTCGTGCGCCCGGTGGGCGATGTGCACCTGGCCGCGGTCCGCCTCACTCCTGCGGACCTCGTCGGCGCGCCGGGGCAGGCCGGTGACGAGGTCGCCCACCAACTGCTGACCGCACTGGTGCTGCAGAACGCGGAGACCGTGGGGGCGATGCAGCGGGTGCTGGAGTTCACTCTCGAGTACGCCCGCGACCGAATCGCGTTCGGCCGCTCCATCGGCTCGTACCAGGCGCTGAAGCACCGCTTTGCCGACATGAAGATGTGGACGGAAGCCTGCCTCGCGACATCGCAGGCCAGTGCCCGGGCAGTGGCCACCGGCGCCGGCGATGCAGCCGAGATGGTCACCATCGCCAAGTCGTACATCGCCGACAAGGTGCCCTCGATGGTGCAGGACTGCGTGCAGCTGCACGGAGGAATCGGCGTCACGTGGGAGCACGACCTGCACCTCTACCTGCGCCGCGTCACCCAGAACGCCTTTCTGTTCGGGGGCGTGCAGCACCACCGCGAGCAGCTCGCCGCGCACAGCGGCATGTGATGCCGGCCGCGTCGCGGCCCGACGGCCGCACCGAGCACAAGGCCGAGACCCGGCGGGCGTTGATCGACGCTGCGCTGGGCCTGTTCGCCACCAAGGGCTACGAGGCGACCGCCACGGACGAGATCGCCGCCGCGGCAGGGGTGTCGCCGCGCACGTTCTTCCGCTACTTCGAGACGAAGGACCAGGTGCTGTTCTTCGGTGGCGACGCGTTCAACCAGGCGGTGATCCGCGAGCTGCCCGCACAGCCCATCGAGCTCGACGACTTCTCCGCTCTGGCCGCCACCGTGCACGCACTGGCCCCCATCGTCGAGCCGCTGAAGCAACGCATCGGTCTCTACTTCAAGGCCGTCGACGCGTCCACCGTTCTGCTCGGCCAGCATGCCCAGTCGGTTCGCGAGCACGACGCGGCGCTGGCCGCCGCGCTGGCGCGCCGGCGCCGCTTGCGCCGGCCCGACACGGAGTGCGTCCTCGCCGCCCGCCTCTCCACGCTCGCGCTGGACCACACCTACCGCACCTGGCTGACATCGAAGCAGCCACTGAGCGACGTCATGGCCGGCAGCTACGCGCTGGTCCGGCGTGTAGCGACACCCGATGTCTGACGCCAGCAGTCCCCGCGAACTTCAGTTCGGTTGTAGAACTTAAGTTCGCGGGGTCGGGCTCTAGAAGACGAAGTCTTTCGGGATCACGACCACGCCGCGGTCGCTGATGGTGAACTGCCGCGCATCCGACTCGAAGTCGAAGCCGATGCGAGCACCGGGCGGCACCACCACGTTCTTGTCGATGATGCAGCGGTTGATGCGCGCACCCGGGCCAACCTGCACCCCGGGGAACAGGATGCTGTCGGTGACGTGCGCGTCGTGGTGCACGCGAACGCCCGGCGACGCGATGGACCGCTCGACGTGCGAGCCCGACACGATGGAGCCGGCGCACAGCAGGCTGCCGTCGACATACGACGGCTCGCCACCCGCACCGCGCGACACCTTTGCCGGCGGCAGTGATTGGTGGCTGGTGAACACCGGCCAGTCGTCGTTGTACAGGTTGAACACGGGCACGGGCGACAGCAGGTCCATGTTGGCGTCGTAGTACGAATCGAGCGTGCCGACGTCGCGCCAGTAGCCCTTCTCGCGGTCGTCCTGACCGGGCACCAGGTTCTTCGAGAAGTCGTACACGTGGGCCACGCCGGCCGCGGTGAGCGCAGGGATGATGTGGCCGCCGATGTCGGTGTGGATGTCGTCGTCGCCGGTGGGGCTGACGATGTCGATGAGCGTCTTGGTGTTGAACACGTAGTTGCCCATGCTGGCCAGGCACCGTGTGTCGTCGCCCTGCATCGTGGGCGGGTTCGGCGACTTCTCGTGGAACGCCTTGATCTTGCCGTGCTCGTCGGCCTCGATGACGCCGAACGACTTGGCGTCCTCGAAGCCGACGGGAATGGCCGCCACCGTGACGCCGGCACCGGAGGCGAGGTGCTGCTCGACCATCTGACGCGGGTCCATCCGGTAGATGTGATCTGCGCCGAACACGCACACCACGTCGGGGTTCTCGTCGCCGATCAGGTTCAGGTTCTGGTAGATCGCGTCGGCCGAGCCGGCGAACCAGTGCGGCCCGCGGCGCATCTGCGCGGGCACGGGGGTGACGTAGTTGCCCAGCAGGCCGCTGAATCGCCACGTCTGGCTGATGTGCCGGTCGAGGCTGTGGCTCTTGTACTGGGTGAGCACCACGATCTTCAGGTAGCGGGCGTTCGCGAAGTTCGACAGTGCGAAGTCGATGATGCGGTAGCTACCACCGAACGGCACGGCCGGCTTGGCCCGGTCTTGCGTCAGCGGGAGCATCCGCTTGCCCTCGCCGCCGGCCAGCACGATCACGAGCACCTTCGGTTCCGTCATGATTCGGAATGTACCGCGTGACCACGGTCGCGCACCTCATGCGTTGCCGTCGGAATGCGTTACCTTCGAGAGCATGGACGAGGGATCGGTCGGGTGCTGAGATGAAAGCGCTGTTCGTCACCTCCGAGTGCTACCCACTGGTGAAGACCGGCGGGCTCGCCGACGTGGTGGGTGCCCTGCCCCTGGCGCTGGCCGCCACCGGGGTGGAGGCGAAGGTGCTGCTGCCCGCCTACCCGGGCGTTCGCGAGCAACTGCGCGGGTCCCGCAAGGTGGCCTCGCTGCCGGGGATGTTCGGCGGCGACGCCGCGCTGGTGGGTGGCACCACGGCCGACGGGCTGGCAGTGCTGCTGCTGGACGCGCCGCACCTCTACGCCCGCAAGGGCGGTGGCCCGTACCTCGGCCCCGACGGCCACGACTGGCCCGACAACCACCTGCGCTTCGGCGCGCTCAGCTGGGTGGGCGCCCAGGTGGCGCTGGGGCGTGTGCTGTCGTGGCGCCCCGACCTGGTGCATCTGCACGACTGGCAGGCAGCGCTCACCGCCGCCTACCTGCACTTCGCCAAAGAGCCCGCACCCCCCTCGCTGCTGACGATCCACAACCTGGCGTTCCAGGGTGTCTTCGGCGCCGATCTGCTGCCCGCGCTGCGGCTGCCGGCCAGCGCCCTCGCGGTCGACGGCATGGAGTACTGGGGAAGCCTCAGCTTCCTGAAGGCCGGGGTGCAGTGGTGCGACCACCTCAGCACGGTCAGCCCCACCTACGCCCGCGAGATCCTCACGCCCGATCAGGGGATGGGGTTCGACGGGCTGCTGCGTGTGCGGTCGCACCACCTCACCGGCATCGTCAACGGCATCGA
The DNA here is from genome assembly GCA_030645675.1 of Actinomycetota bacterium. Classification (GTDB taxonomy): domain Bacteria; phylum Actinomycetota; class Acidimicrobiia; order Acidimicrobiales; family Ilumatobacteraceae; genus UBA668. Next base: position 4,292 of record JAUSLQ010000257.1, read on the forward strand.
CGACCGGGTGTGGAACCCCGCCACCGACACCCACCTGGCCGCGTCGTACTCGGCCCGCCGGCTACCGGCGAAGGCCACCAACAAGGCCGCGCTGCAGGTGGAGCTGGGCTTGCACGTGCGCGTCGACGTGCCCCTGTTCTGCGTGGTCAGCCGGCTGACCACCCAGAAGGGGCTCGACATGCTGCTGGCCGAGCTGCCCGGCCTGATGGCACGCGGCGCCCAGCTGGCAGTGCTGGGCGCCGGCGAGGCGTGGATGGAGGCCGACTTCCGCGCCGCCGCCCGCCAGTACCCGGGCCAGGTGGCCGTCGTGGTGGGCTACGACGAGCCGCTGTCGCATCGCCTGCAGGCGGGCAGCGACGCGATCGTCGTGCCGTCGCGGTTCGAGCCGTGCGGCCTCACCCAGCTGTACGGCCTGCGCTACGGCACGCTGCCGGTGGTGGCCCGCGTCGGTGGCTTGGCCGACACGGTGATCGACGCCAACGAGGCTGCCCTGCGCGACGGCGTCGCGACCGGCTTCCAGTTCAGCCCGGTCGAGGCCGCCCAGCTGGGTGTGGCGTTGCATCGCGCCTGCGACCTGTTCGCCGACACGCTCGCGTGGCAGCGAATGCAGAAGCGGGCGATGACGCGCGAGGTCGGCTGGGGTGTCGCCGCCGGCGGGTACCTGACGCTGTACGAACGGCTGCTGGCCAGCACGGAGCGCCCCGCCTGAGCGGCGCGCACCCGACGAGCACGAAGGGAGACCGACGAACATGTTCACCGGCATCGTGGAAGAGATGGGGCACGTGGAGTCCTTCGCTGCGCCGCGGCTGCGCATCGCCGCCGAGGTGGTGCTCGACGACGTGCGCCTGGGGACTCCATCGCGGTCAACGGCTGCTGCCTGACGCTGGTGGCGCAGGGCCCCGGCTGGTGGGAGGCCGACGTCAGCGACGAGACGCTGGCGCGCACCAGCCTGCGCGACATCGCGCCGGGCGCGCCGGTGAACCTGGAGCGCGCGGTGCGCCTTGCCGACCGCCTGGGTGGCCATCTGGTCCAGGGCCACGTCGACGGGGTGGGCGAGGTGGTGCAGCCGGTGCCCGACCTGCAGGTGCGCATACCGATCGCACTCACCCGCTACATCGTCGAGAAGGGCTCGGTCACCGTCGACGGCGTCAGCCTGACCGTCGTCGAACCACTTGCCGACGGGTTCACGGTGGCCATCATCCCACACACGGCCGATGTCACCACCCTCGGCAGCAAGCGCCCGGGCGACCTGGTGAACATCGAGGTCGACGTGCTGGCCAAGTACGTCGAGCGGCTGCTCGCCAAGGATTGAGCCGAGGGGCCGGTGCGGTCGTATTCTTGCGTCCATGCTCGAGCCTGAGATCCGCGACCTCGCCCATGGCAAGAACTTTGCCGCGCTCACCGTCATCCCCGCCTCCGGTCACCCGATGACCCACATCATGTGGATCGACGCCGACGACGAACACATCCTCATCAACACCGAGATCGGGCGTGCGAAGGCGACGGCGATGGACCACGACCCGCGGGTCACCGTCGCCATCTGGGATGCGGCCAACCCATACCACTATGCGGAGGTGCGGGGCCGTGTCGTCAGCGTCACCGCCGGCCAGCCGGCGGCCGACCACATCGAGCACCTCGCCGGGAAGTACGTGGGCGGGCCGTACACCTTCGGCCCCACCGACCAGCGCCTGATCTACCGCATCGAGCCGCTGCGCCAGCGCACGATGTAGCCGCCTGCTCGCGATCAGGGGGAGGCCACCCTCGTCGGCCGCAGCCAGCACGAACGTGCCGGCGCGTGGTCGCGCTTGAGATCGCCTGCGAGCCGACCGATGATGTCTCTGCATGACAGCAGCCACGGCCTCCGACCGCTCGCCCGCGCCGTCGGGAGCCACCTCGCTCGCCGCCGCCCTCACGCGCAGCATGTCGGGGGTGCTGGCCGGCCGTGGCGAGCAGATCGACGTGGCCACCGCCTGCGTGCTGGCCGGCGGGCACCTGCTGGTGGAAGACATCCCGGGCGTGGGCAAGACGCTGCTGGCGCAGACCATGGCGGCCACCATCGGCGGTTCGTTCAGCCGCGTGCAGGGCTCGGCCGACCTGCTGCCGGCCGACGTGGTCGGCTCGCTGGCCCCGAACGCCGACGGCTTCGGCCTGCACTTCCGGCCCGGCCCCGTGTTCGCCAACGTAGTGCTGTTCGACGAGCTGAACCGGGCCACGCCGCGCACCCAGTCGGCGCTGCTGGAGGTGATGGAGGAGGGCCGAGTGACGGTGGACGGCACCACCCACCCGGTGCCGGCACCGTTCGTGGTGATGGCCACCCAGAACCCGGTGGAGATGGCCGGTACGTACCCCCTCGCCGAGGGGGTCACCGACCGATTCATGGCGGCGATCAGCCTCGGGCGCACCACCGCGGAGGAAGAGCTGGAGGTGCTGACCGGCCGTCGCGGCCGCGGCCGCCTCGCCGAGGTGGCACGGGTGGTGACGTTGGAGCACCTGACCGCCGGGCGGGCGCTGGTGCAGCAGGTGCACCTGGCCGAGCCCGTCGCCGCCTACGCGGTCGCCATCCTGCACGCCACCCGCGCTCACTCGCGAGTACGTCTGGGTGCCTCCACCCGCGGTGGGGTGGCGATGGTCGCGCTGGCCCGCGCGTTCGCCGTGATCGCCGGGCGCGACCACGTCGCCCCGCACGACATCGGCCGCGCCGCGATGTGCGGGTTGCCGCACCGGTTGGTGCTGTCCACCTCCGACCGCACCATTGCTGCGGAGGTGGTGGCCGAATGCGTGGCCGCCGTGCCGGCACCGCGCCGCTGACCTCGACGCTGGCCGCGCTACCGACCGTGCCGGCTCGGGCGGCCGCTGGCGGGGCGTCGCGCAGCCGCGTGAAGGGGCTGTCGCACGGTGCCTCGGCCTTCCTGTTCGCGTGGCCGGCCACGCTGGCCATCGCCTTGCTCACGGGTGCCGGCGCCGTGGTGATCCTGCTCGCGGTGGAGGTTGTGGCCGCCGTCGCAGCCGGCCTGGGAGGGTGGGTGGCCACGCGCCGGGTGCTGCCCGTCGCCGTGGAGACCCGAACGTTGGCGACGGTGGGCGACGAGCTGACGTGGCACGTGCAGGTGCGGGAGCCCGCACACGGCTCCGGCCGCGACCGGGCGTTCGCCGAGCTGCGCGTGGCCGACGGTGTGGTGGCCGACGGGTGGGTCGGAGAAGGCGGCAACATGCTCACCGGCACTGCGCCACGGCGCGGCGAGCACCCCGCGGTGGAGGTGCGCTGGAAGGCAGCCGGTCGGCTGGGGCTGGTGTGGTGGCAGCGCTCGATCCACCTGACCATCACCCCGCTGGCGATCGCCCCGCGAGCGGCGACCGAGGCCGCCACATTGCGCCGCACCGACGACGAGACCGCCGGCGATCACCTGACGCAGCACCTGCCGGGCCGCGATCAGGTGGATGGGGTGCGCGCCTGGCGGGAAGGCGACGACCTCGACTCAGTGCACTGGCCCTCCACGTTGCGCAGCGGGGAGTTCATCGTGCGCCAGCGCCTGCGCGACCGCAGCGAGCACTGGCTGGTACACGCCCGCACGGGCACGGGTGACGCCGACGGTGAGGCCGGGCGCGTGTTGCACACCGTCCAGCGGGGCTTCGCCGCCGGGGCGCGAGTGGCGGCGCAGGCTGACGACGGCGACCCGCATCCGCTGCCCGACCTGCCGGCCGCCCAGCTGTGGTGCGCGCGCTTCGAGCCGCCCGTGCCGGCGCCAGCGGGGCTGCCCTGGTGGCGACGGCCGATCGGCTGGGCCTCGCCCGAGCCCGAGCGCCGGTTGCGCCCGGCCGCACGCTGGGCGGCGGGGGCCGCCGTCGCGGTGCCGCTGGTCATGATGCTGCAACCGTTGGGCTACCAGACCGCGCAGATCCTCACCGTGGTCGCTGCGCTGGCCATGGGAGCTGCCGTCTCCGCGCATCTGCCCCCGCCGCGGGTCCTGCTGCGCCAGCTGGCCGCGCTGGCCACGGCTGCGGCGGTCGCGGCGTCGCTGATCGACATCGAGGCCATCGACGGGGTCCCCGCTGCCCTGCGGTTCCTGCTGCCGCAGGTGCTGGTGACGTTGGTGGTGCTGCAGGGCTTCGAGTGCACCGACCGCCGCTCGGCGAGGGTCACCATCGCCTGCGCGGCCGTGCTGACCGCCTATGGCGCAGGCATTCGGGTCGACCCGCAACTCGCAGCCTGGCTGCTGGCTTCGTGCGCGGCTACGGGCGTCGCCACGCTGGCCGTGGTGTGGCCGGATCGCACATCACCTCGTCCCGCGGCACCTGTGACGGCAGCAGCCGCCAGCGTCGCGGTGCGCCGCCAGCAGGCGCGCGGGGTGGCCACGGGCGTTCTCGCGGTGGCAGGCGCGGCGATGGCCGTGCTGGCGCTGTTGGCGGTGATCCCGGTGCCACGCGGCCCGGCACAGCTGACCCTGCCCAGCTGGTTGCAGGAGCAGCGGCCGACCGGTGGCGGTGGCCAGCTGGCCGCCCCCGACGGCTCGCCGTTGCTGGGCGGTGCCTCGGCAACCACCCGCAACGGGGCCGATGGGTCGGTCGCCGGTGGCGGCTACCCCGGGTTCAGCCCGACGATGGACACCAGCCTGCGCGGCGCGCTCGGGGACGAGGTGGTGCTGCGCGTGCGGTCGCCCTACCCCGACTTCTGGCGCGGCCAGACGTTCAGCGAGTTCGACGGCCGCAGCTGGACGGTGGATCCCGACACCGGTGTCCGCACGGAAGGCCCCGATCACCAGTTGCTGCTGGCCAGCGGCGACGTAGCCGCGAGCGATGACGTCGATGAGCTGATCCAGACGTTCTACGCCGAGGTCGACCTGCCGAACATCGTGTTCGCCGCCAACCGGCCCACACGCGTCCTGCTCGACGCCCCCATCTGGCAGCGCCCCGACGGCGCACTGCGCGCCGACGTGGTGCTTCCCGCGGGAAGCGCCTACACCGTCGTGTCGCAACGGTCGGGCGCCACCGCGCAGTTGCTGCGCCTCGAAGGCGATGTGACGCGGTGGCAACCCCCTGCCCGCTACACCGCGTTGCCTGCGTCGTTCACCGAGCGCACCGCCGAGCTGGCCAGGGAACTGGCGGCCGGGCAGGCGAACACGTTCGACGTCGTGCAGGCGATCGAGCTATGGCTGGCGGATCACGTGGAGTACGACCTGTTCGCCCCGGTGCCGCCCGCCGGAACCGATGCCGTCGATCACTTCCTGTTCCAGTCACAGCGCGGCTTCTGCGAGCAGATCGCGACCGCCACGGCGATGATGCTGCGCTCGCTGGGCATCCCGGCACGAGTGGCCACCGGCTACGTGCCCAGTGACCGCGACGAGGTGGCCGGGGTGTGGATCAGCCGGGCCCGCGATGCACATGCGTGGGTCGAGGTGCGCTTCCCCAGCTTCGGTTGGGTGGCCTTCGACCCCACCGCGTCGGTGCCGCTCGCCGGCGAGGCATCACTGGCCACGATCGGCGGCGAACTGGTGCGCGCACTGTCGCAGTGGTTCGGCGATCACCTCGCCATCGCACTGCTGACCGTGCTCGCCGGCGCCGTCCTGCTGGGTGTCGCCAGGTTCGTGCGCCGCGCGTGGCGCCGCCACCGCCGCGGCCGGTGGGGCGTGCTGCAGGACCGCTTCGTCGCCGCCGCCCTGCGCCGCGGCGCCAGTTCCACCGCACCGAACGCCGAGCTGGCGGCGGTGTTCGACCCCACTGCCGCGCCCGAGGCCGGTCAGCTGGCCGCCACCCTGGACGCATCGGCCTTCTCCGCCACCTGGACCGACGACGACCTCGCCTACGCCGCCGCCACCACCACCCTGCGCACCCTCGAACACCCCCACCCTCCGCGAACTTAAGTTCGCGCCCCGCGAACTTGAGTTCGCGCCCCGCGAGCTTGAGTTCGCGTGAGGAACTCGAGCTCGGCGGGGTTTGGGGACGGGGGCGGGAATTTTCGGGGAGCGCGGGAACTGATCGGGGCGACGCGACGACTTGATGGTTGACAACGCGATCGAGGCAAGGCTCTGACCGGTCATCGCCGACATCGCACGGGCCGATCCGCCTTCCGGTTCCACGAACACCCGGAGGGCTGATCGGCCCCGGTCGTTTTCCGACTGCCGGGGATTCCCGCGCCGGCCGACGCCGCGCGTACCCTCGAATGCATGAGCACGAGTCATCGTCCACTACTCATCACCGCCGCCCTCGCGGCGCTCACGCTGGCGGCCTGCGGCGGCGACTCGGGTGGCAGCCCTGCCACCACTGGCACCACCGTTGCCCCGGCGGGTTCCACGGTGCCCGCCGCCAGCGCCACCACCCCGCCCGCAGGCGAGACCCTGCCGGAGGCAGACCCGTCCACCTACGTCGGAGCGAACCAGGTGGTGAACCTGGCGGTGCTGCCCGACGGCAGCCATCCGGTGCTCGACATCTGGGCGATGCGCAGTTTCGAGTACGCCCCCATCCTGCTGGTGGAAGGCCTGGAGTACGGCCAGGTCTCGCCCGAGTATGGAGTGCCCGACGGCATGTCGGTGATCGCCGTGACTGCGGGTGACGGCCCCGACGCGGAGCCGTTCGCGGGCATGTTCTCCGCGAGCGACGGCAAGCGCTACACCCACATCGTGCTGTTCGACCGCGAGGCGGAGATGGGCACCGGGCTGTTGCTGGAGGACGTCGACGCGGGCAACCCCAACGCCTTCCCCGAGGCCCACGAGGGGCAGGCGCTGGTCCAGCTGTACGCCTACCAGTTGACGTTGCACGCATTGGCCGAGGGCGAGGGCTTCGACATGCGGCTGGCGGGCGTCGACCCGTCGTTCCAGGTGGGCATCGAAGGCGTCGCCGGCTGCGCGCCGCAGCCGCGGATGACCGAGCAGGGCTTCACGGCCAGCGTGCTGGGAGGCACCCAGCGGGTGCAATTCGACCTCGACCCGGGTACCACCACCTTCACGTTCCACGGCTGGGGCACGGCGAACGAGGAGTGCGCCGACGCCAGCGTCATCCCCGCAGTGTCGGTCACCGTCGAGGCCGGCGACCGCGCGTGGGTGCTGCTGCACTCACCCGACGGCGAGTCGATCGAAGCGCTCGTCGTGCCGATCGCGTGAACAGACTTCCTTGAGTCCACAAGGTCGGTGACCGACGGCCCTAGTTGCAGGAGGTCACACAGCGGAGCAATGGCTGCATGATCGTTTGCAGTGTGCTCCCCCTCGCGGCGGCACTGCACGGACGCGACGCCACCGCCACCATCGTCGATTCACTGCGGCCGACACTCGTGGCAGCGCGCGCCCACTTGGTCGACTCCGTCAGTGCGGCCGGCCACGACACACCGCTGGCGCTGCTGGTGGTCACCGGGGGCACCGAGCAAGCCCTGCTCGACGCGTGGCACGAACGGCAGCGCGACGTGCCCGGAGAACCCATGCTGCTGCTGGTGCATCCGGCGCACAACTCGTTGCCGGCGGCGCTGGAGGCGCTGGCCGCGCTGCAGCGCACCGGCGGACGCGGTCGTATCCAGATGCTGCCGGTGGTCGCGCTCGGTGCCGCAATGGACGGGGGCGCAGCCGCCCTCGACCCGCACTCGCCCGCGGTGGCCGAGCTCAGCGCTGCCATTCATGACATCAGTGTCTGGCACGCGATGCGCGACGCGCGCGTGGGTGTGCTTGGCGCACCCAGCGACTGGCTGGTCGCATCGGTTCCCGACGCCGCCGCGCTACGCCGCCGGTGGGGCCCCACCATCATCGACGCCGACCTGCCCGAAGCGCTCAGCAGGTTCGAGGAGAACATCGACGCACCGATCGCCGTCACGGTGCGCGTGGGGGCCAAGCCCAGTGCCGGCGAGCCGCACCCAGCCGACGTGGAGACCGCAGCCCGCTTCGAGCCCGTGCTGCGTTCGATCGTCGCCGAGCAGCGGCTCGACGCGGTCACCGTGCGCTGCTTCGACCTGGTGCGCGACGCGTACACGTCGGGCTGCCTCGCGCTGTCGTCGCTGAACGACCGCGGCATCGTCGCCGGCTGTGAGGGCGACATCGCCAGCACGGTCGCGCTGCTGTGGGCCAAGCGCCTCACCGGCCACATCGGCTGGATGGCCAACCCGGCGACCGCCGATCGGCACACCGGCGTGATCGAACTGGCCCACTGCACCGTGCCGCTGTCGCTGGTGGAGGGTTACGAACTGGCCACACACTTCGAGAGCGGCATCGGCGTGGGCATCGCCGGCACCCTGCCGGCGGGGCCGGTGACGTTGCTGCGGCTGGGCGGCGACGAGCTGCAGCACCTGTGGTGCGTCGACGGCGAGGCACTACCCACCGTGCCTCGCGCCGGCCGCTGCCGCACCCAGCTCGACGTGCACGTGGCGCCGGAAGCCGTCGGCGAGCTGCTCGACCGGCCGCTCGGCAACCACCTGGTCACCCTCGCCGGCCACCACGCGCAGCACCTGCGCCGGTGGTGGCACGACCTCATCGCCGACTCGTAGCCGGCAGGCTCGCCAGCGGGTCAGCCGCGGCGGGGGGTCAGCCGAGGCGCAACGTCTCCAGCGGTTCCAGCCGCGC
>JAUSLQ010000274.1 GCA_030645675.1 Actinomycetota bacterium
GTTCGCCGCCGGGCTGACGCCCTATGTGGATGCCACCACCTACCGCCCCGACGGCTCGGTGGCTGCGCAGCGCGCCGCCGAGGCGCGCCGGGCCCGCACACAGGCTGGCCGGTAGCATGGGTTCCGGCGTATGACACTTCCCCGATCTTCTGCCACGGCTGAGCTCAGCATCGTGGCCCCCCGCCGCAACGTGCCCACGCACATCCGCGAAGTCCTGTCGTATCGCGAGCTCATCGGCGGGCTGGTGCGCAAGGAACTGAAGGTGCGCTACAAGCAGAGCACCATCGGCGTCGCCTGGTCGATGATCCAGCCGATGTTCCTGCTGCTGATCTACTCCCTCGTGTTCTCCGTGCTCGGCGGCGGCCTGCCCCGGCTCGGTGTCTGGATCATGAGCGGCCTGCTGGTGTGGACGCTGGTGGGCACCACCGTCACCACCGCTGTGGTGTCCATCACCGGCAACGGCCCGCTGGTGGGCAAGGTGCGCTTCCCGCGCGCGGTGCTGCCCACCGCCTCCACCGGCGCTGCGCTGGTGCACTTCATGCTGCAGCTGAGCGCGTTCTGCGTGGTGCTGCTGGCCGTGCAGCAAGACGTCGACTGGGCGTACGTGTGGCTGATCCCGTTCGCGATCACCGCGCTGCTGCTGTTCCTGCTGGCCGTCGGGCTGGTGGTCAGCGCGGTCAACGTCTACGCACGCGACACCCAGCACCTGCTCGACATGCTGACGCTGGGCTGGTTCTGGCTGACGCCCATCGTCTACGACTACGGCCGCATGTCGCGCTACCTGGGCAACCACGGGCTGCCCACGTGGCTGCCGATGTTGAACCCGGTCACGTCGGTGGTGATGGTGATGCAGCGCTCCCTGTACGGCGTCACCGAGATCGACGGCAAGGCGTTGCTACCTGGCGAATCGGTGTGGTGGTACCTGCGCAACATCGGCATCGTCGCCGGAATCAGCGTGGTGTTGCTGTACCTCGCATTGCGCCTGTTCGACCGGGCGGAAGTCAACATGGCGGAGTCGCTGTGAGCGGCACGGGCACCGAAGCCATCGTCGCCACCGACGTGTCGAAGGTGTTCCGCATCTCGCACGACCCCGTGCGGTCGATGAAGGAGCGGCTGGTGTCCATCGGGCGCCGGCAGTTCACCGACTTCCACGCGCTGTCGCCGATGAGCTTCACCATCGCGCAGGGCGAGACGGTGGGCATCCTCGGCCACAACGGCTCGGGGAAGAGCACACTGCTGAAGTGCATCGCCGGCATCCTGCGGCCCACCACCGGCACCATCGCGGTGCGCGGCCGGCTGGCCTCTCTGCTGGAGCTCGGCGCCGGGTTCCACCCCGAGCTGTCGGGCCGCGAGAACGTGTTCATCAACGCTGCGTTCCTCGGCATCTCACGCAAGGAGATCGGCAAGCGGTTCGACGAGATCATCGACTTCGCCGAGCTCGGCCAGTTCATCGACGAACCGGTGAAGCACTACAGCAGCGGCATGTACGTGCGCCTCGGGTTCGCGGTGGCCGTCAACCTCGACCCCGACGTGCTGCTGGTCGACGAAGTCCTGGCCGTCGGCGACGAAGCGTTCGCCAAGAAGTGCCTCGACCGGGTGAAGCAGTTCCAGGCCGAGGGCCGCACCATCGTCGTGGTCACCCATGCGGCCGATGTGGTGCGCCAGGTGTGCAGCCGGGCGCTGGTCATCGACCACGGCAACCTCATCTGCGACTCCAAGCCCGGCGAGGCCATCCGCATCTTCCGCGAGCACCTGCACGGCACCCTCACCGACGAAGAGGCGCACGGCACCGGCGAGCTGCGCATCTCGTCCGTGAAGCTGCAGCCGCGCCCGGGCGGCGCACTGGTGACCGCGGTCGTCGACGCCGCACAGGCGGTGGAAGGCGTGCGCATCAGCCTGGAGGTCGCCGACAGCGGCGGCCGCATGATCTACCGCGTGGATTCCGAGCAGCTGGGACTGCCGGTGTCGTTCGCGTCGGGCACCACCCGCTTCGAGTTCGAGCTGGGCTCCACCGCCCTCCTCACCGGCAACTATCCCGTCACCGTGCGCCTCACCGACATCGCGTCGGCCCGGCTGCTCGACTGGTACGACCTGAAGACCGGCATCGTCGCCAGCGGCCCCACCGTCGGCGACGGCGTGGTCGACCTGGGGGTGGTGCTACGCCAGAGCACGCATCCAGTCGATGGTGCGGCGCAGGCCCTCGTCGAGTGACACCACCGGCTTCCAGTCGCTGAACGACTGCAGCAGGCCAGTATCGGGGCAGCGGCGGTTGGGGTCGCCCTCGCGGCCGGCGGGCAGTGGGTGCAGCTGCACGGGCGACGACGACCGGCACGCGGCCACCACCCGCTGCGCCAACTGCAACATCGTGATCTCGTCGGGGTTGCCGACGTTGACCGGCCCCGTGAGCGGGCCCTCGATGACGGCCAGCAAGCCCTGCACCTCGTCGCTGACGTGCACGAAGCTGCGCGTCTGGCCACCGTCGCCGAACACCGTCAGCGGCTGGCCGCGCAGCGCCTGGTCGATGAACGAGCACACCACCCGCCCGTCGTCGGGGCGCATGCGCTCGCCGTAGGTGTTGAAGATGCGAGCGATGCGCACCGGCAGCCCGTGGGCCCGGTGGTAGGCCATCGTGATCGCCTCGGCGTAGCGCTTGGCCTCGTCGTAGCAGCTGCGCGGGCCGGTGCTGCTGACGTTGCCGTTGTACGTCTCGACCTGGGGGTGCACCTCCGGATCGCCGTAGGCCTCGCTGGTGCTGGCCAGGAAGAAGCGGGCGCCTTTGGCCAGGGCGAGATCGAGCAGGTGCTGGGTGCCCTTGCTGCCGGTCTCGAGGATGAACAGCGGGATGCGGTCGAAATCCACCGGCGACGCCGGGCTGGCCAGGTTCAGCACACGCTCGACCGGCCCGTCGACGGCCAGTGGCTGACGGATGTCGTGCTCGACGAAATTGAACGCCGGGTGTTGCAGGCAGCCTTCGATGTTGGCACGGCTGCCGGTGACCAGGCAGTCGACACCGACGACCTGGTGCCCCTGGGCAAGCACCTGCTCGCACAGATGCGAGCCGATGAAGCCGGCTGCCCCCGCCACGACCCAGCGCATCAGCGACCCAGCCCCACGTAGTGGAAGCCGGCGGCGACGGCAGCCGAACGATCGAGCAGGTTGCGGGCGTCGACGATCTCACGGCCGGTCATGCGGGCGGCGGCCTCGGCCAGGTCGATGGCGGCGAACTGCGGCCACTCGGTGAGCACCACCAGCACGTCGGCCTGCTCGCAGGCCAGCAACGGCTCGGAGGCCAGCAGCAGACCTTCCAGCGGGGCGGCCTCCACCTGCGGGTCGTGAGCCACGACCGTGGCGCCCAGCTGCTGCAGCACCTGGATGACAGCCAGCGAGGGCGAGTCGCGCAGGTCGTCGGTGTTGGCCTTGAACGTCAGGCCCCACACCGCCACGCGGGCGCCGTGGAGGCCGTTGGGTACGGCGGCGGTGACCTTGGCCACCACCCGCCGGCGCTGCTCGTTGTTGGCGTGCATCGCCGCCTGCAGCACACCGGCCGGCGCCCCGGCGGTGGCCGCCATGTGTGCCAGCGCGGCGGTGTCCTTCGGCAGGCACGACCCGCCCCAGCCGGGGCCGGGCTTCAGCGCGTCCTTGCCGATCCGCTGGTCGAACCCCATGCCCTGCACCACGTCGAGCGCATCGGCGCCCACCCGTTCGCAGAGGGCGGCGATCTCGTTGACGTAGCTGAGCTTGACGGCGAGGAACGCGTTCGAGGCGTACTTGATCATCTCGGCAGAGGTGACGTCGGTGATGACGACAGGGGCCGTGATGCCGTCGTACAGCGCGGCCACGGCCTGGGCAGCGGCGACGTCGGGAGCGCCGACCACGATGCGGTCGGGGTTGAGGCAGTCGGCCAGGGCGGTGCCCTCGCGCAGGAACTCGGGGTTGCTGGCCACCGTGACGTCGGGGCGGGCCAGGGCAGCTGCCACCCGAGCGGCGCTGCCCACGGGCACCGTGCTCTTGTTGATGACCACCGTGCCCGGCGGCACGATGTGGCCCAGCTCGGCGGCGGCCGCCAGCACCCAAGTGAGGTCGGCCTCGCCGTCGGCGCCCTGCGGTGTCTGCACGCAGAGGAACGCGAACTCGCACGCCTCGGCGGCCTCGGCGGCACCGACCACGAACCGCAGCCGGCCGGAGGCCAGCCCGGCCACCACCAGCTCGCGCAGGCCCGGCTCGTAGATGTGCAGCTCGGCCTGGTTCAGCTTCTCCACCTTCGCCGGATCGAGATCCGCGCAGGTGACCTGGTGCCCCAGGTGGGCCATCACGGCGCCGGTGGTGAGCCCCACGTAGCCCGTGCCGATGATGGCCAGATTGCTCACAGCTGACGCCCCCTCTTCACAGGTCAGGGAGTCTACGGTCGCCGCCGCAGGCCCGGGCAACTGGCCTACACTCGGGCCTCCATGACGATCCTCATCACCGGTGGTGCCGGCTACATCGGCTCGCACACCGCCCGCCTGCTGCAGCAACAGGGCCGCGACCTGGTCGTGCTCGACAGCATGGAGTACGGCCAGCCGAAGGCCATCCAGGGCATCCCGCTGGAGGTCGGCGACATCGCCGACGAAGCGCTGGTGGGCCGCATCTGCAAGCAGTACGGCGTCACCTCGGTGGTGCACTTCGCGGCGTACAAGTTCGTCGGCGAGAGCATGGAACAGCCGCACAGGTACTGGCAGAACAACGTCGCCGGCACGGTGGCGCTGCTGAACGCGCTGCGTACAGCGGGGGTGCAGCACCTGGTCTTCTCGTCGTCGTGCTCCATCTACGGCACGCCCGAGCACGTGCCGGTCAGCGAGTCGGCGGCCATACAGCCGGCCAGCGTGTACGCCGAGACGAAGGCGATGGTCGAGCGCATCCTCGGCTGGCAGAGCGAGCTCACCGACTTCTCGTCGGTCAGCCTGCGCTACTTCAACGCCAGCGGCGCCCACCCGAAGGGCGACATCGGCGAGGTGTGGGATCGGGCCCAGAACCTGATCCCGCTGGTGATGAAGGCCGCGCTCGGCCGCAGTGGGCCGCTGCAGGTGCGCGGCAACGACTACCCCACCCCCGACGGCACAGGCGTGCGCGACTACGTGCACGTGTGCGACCTGGCCGAGGCCCATGCGGCAGCGCTCGACTACCTGCGCGATGGCGGCAAGGTGCGGGCGTTCAACGTGGGCACCGGCAAGGGGTACTCAGTGCTGGAGGTGCTGGCCGCGGCCGAGCGTGCCGCCGGCGGGCCGATCCCCCACGAGTTCGCTCCCCGCCGGCCGGGCGACGTGGCCGCGGTGTGGGGCGACACCACGCTGGCCCGCACCGAACTGGCGTGGTACGCCGTGCGCGGCCTCGACGACATCGTGCGCACCGCCTGGAACTGGCACCTGCACCACCCCGACGGCTACGCCTGACCGCGACCGAACTCAGCCCAGGCGGCTGCGCAGCCTCGACACCGTCCGTGTGCGGGCCAGCGGCCGCGCCACGCGCCCGATCGGCGAGCGCAGCACGCGGCCCAGCAGCCGGCGGCCGATGCTGCTCGGCCCCGGTGGTGCCGCGATGTCGATGTCCTGCGCGGGTACGCCGGAGACGCGGGCGTGCAGCTGCTGCAGCTGGCTGACGTACAGCCACGGGTCGAAGCCGTCGATGGCAAGCACCGCCGGCCTGTTCAGCCGTGGGCCGAGCTCGGGCAGCAGGTCGTTGCGCACGTAGAAGCGGTTCAGACCGTCGTGGAGGGTCTGGGTGTAGCCGTGCGACTGCACCAGGTCGTGCCAGTCGCTGGAGAAGTTGTCCTCGGCGAGGATGACCTTCGGGCGGAACGTCGCCCAGTCGTGGCCCAGGAACACCTGTGCCTCGAACCCCTCGACGTCCACCTTCAGGAAGTCGATCTCGCCAGTCACGTGCTGGCGGCACACATCGGCGAGCGTGGTGATGGGCACGCTGCGGTGCACCACGGTCTGGCCGGCGGCAGCGTTGTTGGCGTCGAGCTTGGCGTTGAACGTGGACAACCCCTGGTTGCTGCTGACCTCGGCGAACTCCAGGGTGCCGGGCTCGGCGCCCACGCCCACACACAGGTTGATGTCCAGCGGGCGCAGCTGGCTGAGCTGGGCGTGCAGCTCCAGCACGGGCTCGATGTTGATGCCCCGCCAACCGAGGTCGTAGAAGTGCTTGGTGACGCTGTCGTTCACCGGGTGGTTCGCTCCGACGTCGATGTAGAAGCCCTCGGTGCGGTCGCCGAAGGCGCGCCGCAGCACCATGTCTTCCGCGTTCTGTGCATACGAGACCACCCGCGCCGCCGCAGCGGGCGCGGCCGGGGTGTGGCTGGGTGTATCAGTGCTCATGGCTTGCGTTCTCCGACGGCGACGACGAACAGGGGATGGACCAACTTGCGCTTGGTGAGCCACTTCTCGGCCTTCACCACGAACTCCAGGCGCTTGCGCGTGCGTGGCTGGGCCTGCGCCAGGTTCTGGGCCAAGCCCTCGAACATGGGGTAGGTGATGGCGCCGTGGAAGTGCGCGGCGAGCGGCGTGAAGTTGCGCTCGAACTCGGGGTACAGCTGCAGCGAGTTGCACGCCTCCGAGGGGTCGAAGCTCTCGGGCGGGTCTTGGATGAACCGCAGACCCTTCACCCGCCCGACGTGGGTGCGGCGGGTCGTTCGCTTCGGGAACAGCGCGATCAGCAGCAACTTGGCGAACAACCGGTTGCGGCGCGGGATCTGCAGGTAGGTGGGGCCGATCCACTCGTACATGTACAGCAGGCCGTTGGGCTTCAGCGACCGGCGCGCCTGGGCGAAGAAGCCTTCCAGGTTCTGCACGTGGTGGGCGCCGTGGCTGGCCACCACCAGGTCGTAGGCAGCCTCGGGCAGCTCCATCTGGTTGCAGTCGACCTTGTGCGGCACCCACTCGACGCCGTCGGGGGTGTAGCGATCCAGCGACGCCTGGCTGAGGTCGTAGCCCTCCACCTTGCGGAAACCCACGGACGGGGTGTGCTCGAAGAACATGCGCTCGCTCTGCATGTCGCCGCACACGAGCGCGGCGCCCACCAGGTCGTTGCCCGGGCGGCGAGCAGCGAGCAGCTCCATGGTGCGCACCACCGGCCCCCGACCGTCGCTGAAGCCGGCCCAGATCTCCTTGTTCACGACCTCGAGGCTGAGCCAGGCGACCGAGCGCACGAGCCCGATGTCGATCGTGTCCCAGGTGTGTTCGGCGCGTTCGATGTCACTCACTTGCAGTCCAATCTCTCACTTGATCCGCCGACGGAGCCAGTTTGCCGCACGGCGCAGCGCCCGCTGGCGACGGGTGCCGGTGCCGACCACGATGCGATGAAACCCGGGCAGCCGATGCACCGCGCGAACCACCCCGTCGACGATGCGCGAGCGGTGAACCACCATCGACGGTGGGGTGCCGACCGAGCGTCGGCCGGCAGGGGCATCCAGAGTGCGGGCGACCAGCCGCACCAGCTCGGCGGCGCTGGCGCGCCACGTGAATCGATCCGCGGCGGCGCACAACAGGGCCACCTGAGCGGCGCGGAACTCGGGGTCGTCCAGCAGCCGCCCGGCCAGCTGCAGGCTGTCGGCCGGCACCAGTGTGGGGGCGCACTCCAGCTCGGCCGGCAGCACCTCGAGCAACGCACCCTGGCGGGTGGTCAGCACCGGCGTGCCGGCGTGCGCAGCCTCGAACGGCACCATGCCGAACCCTTCTGACAGCGTGGGGTACAGCACCAGCTGCGCATGCGCCAACAGCCACGCCTTCTCCGCTTCACCGATGGAGCCGAGCCGCACGACGTCGTCGGCCAGCTCGGTGTGGGCGGCCAGCCAGCGGTCTTCCTCGGCCAGCGTGTTGCCGTTCGGCGGGGTGGCGCCCACCAGCGCGAGCTGGCCGGTGTAGCCGCCCTCGCGCAGCATGCCCCACAACTGCAACGCGAACGTGCGGTTCTTGTGCAGGTAGCTCGCGCCCAGCACCAGCAGGAACCCGTCGTCGCGCAGCGGCGGCGACGACACTGGGCGCACGCCCGTGTCGACACCCGAGCGGTGGTCGAGCCCGCAGTAGGTGACAGCTCGCTGGTGGTGATCGTTCAGCAGCCCTTCGCGTGCTGCCTCCGCCAAGGAGTGCTCGCTGATGAACGCCACACCGTCGACGGTGTCGAAGGTGAACTCGGTGACCTCGCGGTACGCCTTCCACGCCGCGGGCGAACCGAAGTACGCGGGGTTGTGGTAGGCGATGAGATCGAGCTGGGTGACGACGGCGACGTCGGCCATGTGCCGCATCCACTGCAACTGCACCACGTGGTCGACCTGGTAGGGGCGCACGGCGGCGTCGTAGTGGTCGTCGTGCAGCACGTGGCCGGGCAGCGGGTGCACCTTCAGGCGCGGGTGGTCGAGCGTGGCGCGCACCACGTACTCGGGCACCTCTTCGGGAACGAACAGGTGGGTCTCGGCGACGTCGGGCTGCTCGGCAAGCGCGATCGCGGTCTCCACCACGAATCGCTGGGTACCCATCAGCTGCTCGCCCAGGCACATGCCGTCGACGGCGACACGGGTGCCCACCAGCGCCCTGCGGGCAACGGCCAGTGCGGCGGCGAGCGCCGAGCGGTTGCTGGTGGCGGCCCAGACCACGGATTGGGCGTAGTTCGGGTAGCGCTGGTTGACGATGCGTTCGTGATCGGCCTGCATCTGCAGCTTGGCCGGCGAGACGCCGAACGACGACGCGCCCTTGTGGTAGACGAACACGTCGTCGGCGAGCACGTTGATGAACCCGCGGCAGGCAGCGCGCTGGCAGAAGTCGACCTCCTCGCCGTAGCCGGGAGCGAAGATCGTGTCGAACCCGCCCACGGCATCCAGGGCCGCCCGGGTGACCAGCAGGCAGTGCCCGACGCCGGTGGGCAGCACCGGGTAGGTGCGCTTGGCCATCGCCGCCACGCGGCGGGCGGCCTCGTCGACGCACAGGCCCTCGGGCAGCGGGCCCGGTTCGTTGCGCGCCGGCAGCGACACGATGGTGCCATGGTTGGTGAGCGTGCTGACAGTGGCGATGGTGTTCGACGAAGCGGCGGCGGCGAGCAGCCGGGGCAACCACTCGGCGGCCACCACCACGTCGGAGTTCAGCAGCACCACGTCGTGGCCGGCGCAGATGTCGAACGCTTCGTTGCAGGTGCCGACGAAACCCAGGTTCACGGGGCGGGCGTACAGCACCACCCGGTGAGGGGTGTCGTCGCCCACTGCACGCACGGAATCCACGGCGGTGGCGTCGGGGCTGCCGTCGTCGACGAACAGCAGGGTGTACGCCGGGTCGGTGTGGCGCAGCAACGCCTGCAGGCACAGCGCGACATCGTCGGGCGAGTTGTACACAGGCACCATGACGATCGCGCCGATGGCATCGGCCAGCAGCGCGCGTGCGTCGTTGGCCGGGGTGGGAAGCAGCAGGGGCACTGGGGAACCGATCGTCGCCAAAAAGGGGTCGACAAAGTCTACCGAGCAGGCCCACCGCCGGGCTGCCAACCTCGGTCGGGCGGCCGACGAACCGCCGGCCGACGGTGGCGGCGGCGGTGCTCGGTACCATGGCCCGATGCCCACGGCCGCCGGCACGATCCACATCACGGGCGACGACGCTGCCGACCGGTTGCTGAACACCGACGGCACCGCGCTGTTGGTGGGCATGCTGCTGGACCAGCAGGTGCCGATGGAGTGGGCCTTCGCCGGGCCGTCCACGCTCAGCCGGCGGTTGGGCGACGGAACCGGCAAGCGGCTCGACGCCGGCCGGATCGCGGCAATGCCGGTCGATGACTTCGTTGCGATCTGCTGCACCAAGCCCGCCATCCACCGCTTCCCCGCGTCGATGGGCCGGCGGGTGCACGAGCTGTGCTGCGTGCTCGCCGCCGAGTACCGGGGCAACGGCCAGCACGTCTGGCGCGGTGTGGCGACGGGGGCCGAGCTGCTGGGCCGGCTGCGGGCGCTGCCAGGCTTCGGGCCGGAGAAAGCACAGATCTTCGTCGCAGTGCTGGGCAAGCGGATGGGCGTGCAACCCCAAGGGTGGCGGGAGGCCGCCGGCAAGTTCGGCGACGACGTGCCGCGCTCGGTGGCCGACATCCACGACGCCGCGTCGTTGGCTGTCGTGCGCGAGTGGAAGAAGGCGCAGAAGGCCGCCGGCAAGAACAAGCAGGACGGGCCGCTGTGAGCAGCGCTCACTCCGCGGGCACCGCGGCAGCGGCCCGTGGGGTGCGACCGCGCGCAGCCTTCCTGCACATCTCCAAGTGCGCCGGCTCGTCGGTGTTCGACGCCCTGCTGGATGCCACCGGCCGCCCGCCGCAGCCCGACCAGCAGTTCGACACGTGCTACGTCGCCGGCATCGAGCACCCCGAGCTGCTGCAGCCGGCCGCCCGGGCAGCAGTGGCATGGGACGACCAGCCCACCGGCGTGGGCGCGCACGTGTTCTTCAACCACTGGTCGTTGCCCACCCTGCGCCGCTTCTTCCAGCCCGCCGACATCGCCACCGTGCTGCGCGAGCCGATGATGCGGGTGCTGTCGTTCGTGGAGTTCGCCCGCTCGCTGCCGGCTTCCAACAACCGGGCCTGGTTTCCCGACACCATCCCCACCCTCACATGCACCTCGTCGCTGCTGGAGCTGCTGCAGCTGCCGCCGGCCGGCCGGGCGACCGACAACCTGATCACGCGCCAGGCGCTGTGGCGCGACCCACGGGTACCGGTGGGTGGCTTCATCGACGACAGCGCGGCGGCAGCGCTGGCCGCCGATGCGATCGCTGCGTTCCGGCAACTCGGCATGGTGGGCGTGGTCGAGGACATGCCCGGCGTGTGGCGCGGCCTCACCCGGTGGCTGGGCGCCGAGGTGCGCAGCGGCGTGCGCAACGTGACCCCGGATCGCCAGGTGCCCGGCCTGGTGCGCAGCGCCCGCGAGGTGCCACGCATCGTGGAGCTGCTGCACCAGCGCACGCGCATCGACGCGCAGGTGTGGCGCCACTTCGCCACCGCCGCCGGAGTGGGCGATGCAGCCGCGCTCGACGTGTTGGCCGCTGAGGGCGTGGCCCGCCGGCTGGACGAGCTGTGCACCACCGCCTTCTTCGCCGGCTTCCATCGCAACGAGTTGCCGGCTGCCGGCCGGCCGGTGGCAGGTGCGGGCGATCAGGGCGACGACGGGATGGCGGCCACGCTGGTCGGCGCCTTGACCACGGCCGTTACTACTACCGCTGCTGCTGCTGTCGTTGCTGGTGGTGTTGCTGGTGGTGTTGCTGGTGGTGCTGCTGCTGCAGACGGCCGGCCGAACGTGATGGGCGACCAGGTGCTGGTGGTCGATCTGCCCGCTGATGCGCTGCCGTCGCTGCCCGGCTGCACCTACGTCGCATCGCCCGGCGCGCCCGCCCCGCAGCAGATCGCCGCCGAGCTGGTGGTCACCCTGGCCGACCGCGAGCTGGTGAACCTGCGCGATGCACTGATCGGCCACGACTACCCCACGGTCGTCGTGGGCCCGCAGTGGTCCACGCGGCTGCGCCCCACCGAGCTGTTCCAGCAGCTGGCCGAGCTCGCACCGCCGCAGGCCCGCCTGCTGGTGGCCTGCCCCGCGGGCTCGGCGGGCTCGGCGGGCTCGGCCGCCGACGCCACGACGGCCCTGAGCGCGGCCGGTTGGCGCATCACCGAGCGCCGTCGCGCCGCCTGGGGCGACCTGCTGCTGGCCACCACCGGCGCCACCGCGGCGCCGGCCGAGCCCATCGCAGTACCCGTCGCCGACACTGCGAGTGCGGCCGCACCCGCGGTCGCCACGCACGGCGCACCGACGGGCATCAAACCCGCCGCCCGCGCGCTCGCGGCGGCGGTCCGCTCGCGGCTGCGCCGCCAGTTCGGGCGCTCGCACCACTGACCGCATGGGGCCGAGCGGGTCAGTCGCCGGCGCCCACCGAGGCATCGTCGGCCGGGCGGCCGACGAACCCGTTCTCGATGCGCAGCCCGGCGAACAGCTCGGCGGGCGGGGGCAGGAACCGGCGCGGGATGCGCTGCACCCAGTGCAGCACCGCTGCCGGGTCGATCGGGTCGGTCAGCACCGCCGGACCGTACATGCCCACCAGGTCGGTGCAGAAGCGCCGCGCCGCCAGCTGCACACCACGGATCCGTTCCACGTCCATGTGCATCGACGCTGGCGCCAGCCGGGCGAACGCGGCATCGGTGGGCCGGCCGTGAGGTGCGGCCGAAGCCGGGTGGAAGGTGGGGTCGCCGGGCTGGTCGGGGTCGGGGCGGTAGCCCACCACCTGGCCATGGGTGGCCGACAACAGTGCCTCCAGCAGCAGGCTGTTGTCGATGAACCAGTTGCCGGTCCAGAACGGCACGCCATCGGCGAAGTAGCCGTGCGCCGACTGGCCCGGCCCTGCCGCCGTAGCCGCCGCCGGTGTCGTGGCGCAGTAGACGCCGGCGATGTCGTTGGGCAGCACCCGCGCCAGCGCCCGCTGGGTGGTGGCCGCGTAGCCGAGGTCGATGAACGACAGCGGGGTGCGCTCGTCGATGCCCAGGTGCTGCAGGTACCGCTGCAGCCCGGCCAGCTCGGCCTGCCCCTGCGCCGCCAACGGCTCGGCCAGCTCGGCCAGCAGAGTGGCGCACAACTCGCGGTCGGCGGGGAACGACACCACCGCTTGGAAGTGATCTTCCGGCGGGTACAGCCCGGTGCGGGCGTGCACCATGTCGGCGAAGACGCCCTCGAAGGCACCGCTGTCGAGCACCAGCGTCGGCTGCAGGCCGGCCGCCTGCGTCACCGCCAGCGCAGCCCGGCGCGACACGAGGAAGTAGTCCGCCTGCGGGGCCACGTCACCCAGCAGCGGGCGCAGCTCGTCCAGCACTTCGTGCACCAAGCCCGTGTCTCGGGCCAGCAGCAGCAGCCGCCGGTCGGGGTGCTGGGCGTGGTGGCGCAGCACGTGCCCTATGAACGAAGCCACGATCGGGCCCAGCACGCCGTACCCGAACACGCCGTCGGCGGCACGTGCGGCCGGGTCGCCCGCCGGGGGCACGCCGAGGTACAGCGCACACGCCGACAAGCCGAGCAGCGACTGCGTGGCCCAGTTGCCGCGCTCCAGCCGCGCATCGGGCGCGTAGAACTGGGCGACCGCCCGCGGCGACGCGATGTGCGACCAGCCCACACGGTGGGTCAGCGCCTGCTGGATGTCGCTGCGCTCGTTGTCGCCGAGGTGCAACCAGCGGTCGGGAGACACGCCCTCCTCGGCGCCCACCAGCGGCCACATTCCTCCCGCGTCCTTTCGCGCCCGCCGCTCGTTCGACACGTACAGCTCGTCGAACAACGACCCGGCACCGACGTGTTCCAGGAGCGCCTGGATGGTGGCCCGGTCGAGCGTCGTGTCGGTCATCACCACCATCCGCAGGCCGTCGCGCTTGGCCGCGTGCAGCTCGTCGAGCAACCACTGCCGCGGCACCGCCACCCGCGACTCGATGGCCACTTCGGCGTCGTGCAGCGGCGCCAGCGCAGGGGGCAGCTCGCTGTACACCTCGGCGAGCGTGACGTCGCCCAGTTCTGGCCGGTTCACCCGCGCCTGGTGCTCGGCGGCGATGCGTTGCTGCACCATCTGCTCGGCGGCCGCGGCGTCGTTCGTCAGCGTGCGGGCGGCGAAGTACTGCAGCGACGTCGGCGCCAGGGTGGGGCGCAGCACCAGCGTGTCGAACACGTCGACCGACACGAGGTCGGAGAGCGCGAACTGGCGGCGCAGCAGCTCCACGTCGTGGATGCCGAACGAGTCGGTGTTGCGCGCGCCCCAGCCCAGGCGCCACTGCGCGGCGCCGTAGTCGAACTCGACGAAGCGGTAGCCGCGACTGCGCGCCACGGGCGTGATGGTGCGCTCGACCGCGTGGGCCAGCGTGCAATCGGTCTGCCCGGCCTCCAGCTCGAAGTCGTCGAGGGTGAGACCGGCATCGAGCAGCGGGAGCAGCGCATCCACCCGCGCCCAGAACATGCCGCCCACCGGATAGTCGACGTAGCCGTCGACCTCGGCGGGGTCCAGCCCGCAGCGCTGGAACAGGGCGCGCCCGTGAGGCACGTTGCCCAGCCAGTGCGCCGACCACGGCGGCATCTCGTCGTACACCGACGGGTGCAGCACACCCACCTCCGGGTCGGAGGCGAACAGGTCGAGCACCGCCGGCACCACGGGCCCGGTGAGGGCCCGCAGCAGGTGGCCGCGCCAGTCGACGCGCTCGCTGCCGCCGTAGAGCGACTTCTTCGTGTGCAGGTGCAGCAGCAGCTCGTGGGCGCGAACCTCAGCGGCGAACGTGCAGAACAGCGGAGCGAAGTTGCGGCCGCGGTTGGGGCTGCACCGCACGACCCGATCGGTGCCCGCACCGAGCACGTCGGTGATCGCTCGATCGGCAGCAGCCACATGAGCGGCGTCGCACACGTTCACCAGCAACGTGGCCCGGCCGGCAAGGGCCGACACCGAGCGCAGCAGCTCGGGCAGCACGTCGGGGTAGAACGCATGGATCATCACGCAGATGCGCGGCCCGCCGGGCGCTGGCCTGGTGGCGGCGATGCGCGGCTGTGCCAGCGGGCCACGGTCGGTGGGCTGGGCCAATACCCGGGCGTGCTCGCCGGCGGGCATCGCGGCGAGGAAGTGCTGAAGCGGCGTGCCGGTGTCGCGAGCCTCGGGGCGACGGGCCACGTACTCGACGGCATCGAACAACGGCCCCGGGTGATGCAGCTCGGTGCGCGCGTGGCGGTAGTACTCGACGTAGGTGGCGGCATCGAGCGCGGCGGCACGCTGCGCGTCGCGGTCGTCGATGTCGATGTCGATGTCGATGTCGACGGTTTCAACCGGGGTAGCAGCTTCTTGAGCGCGGTGCGCCGCGTCGGGGTAGCGGCGCCGGTACCAGCGGGCATCGAACAGGCCGCTCTCCAGCTCGGGGTGATGAGCTGCCCGCACGTCGCCCGGCGCCGGCGGTTGGCCCTTCGAACCACGCACCACCTCACGCAGGTAGTGCTGCAGCGCCCGACCGCGAGCGGCCGGGTTCGACGCTTCGTAGCGCAGAGCGTCGAACGAGGGGCCCGGTGAGCGGCCCTCGGCCATGCCGAACTGCCAGTAGTGCTGCAGCGCGTCAGCGCCCGCGCCGGCCACGTCGGGGTACGTGGCGGTGTACCACGCGGCGTCGAACCACGGCGTGGCGGTCAGCCAGCGCGGCGGCCCGTTGCCCCGGAGGCCGGGGACGGCGCTGAGTATGCTTCGCCGTCGTGACGTCATTCGGTCGGACTCTCCGCGTGCGCCGGATGGTGGCGGATCGATCGACGCTGCGCGACAACGAGACTACCGATCGGCCTGTGGCCGCTACGCCATCCGGGGCCGGTGTGGCGGGTGTGGCGGGCCTCTCCGGCCTGCTCGGGCGCCGCTGGGCGCCGTGGGCATGCTGGGGCGTCGTCGCCCTGGTGGTGCTGGTGCTGCTGGACCGTGAGGGCGCCCCCACCACGTTCTTCTACGACGAGTGGGGCTTCGTGCAACACCGCCGTGGCTGGTCGCCCAACGGCTTCGTGCAACCCCACGCCGGGCACCTGGTGGCCATCCCCGTCCTGATCTACCGCGTGGGCTTCGAACTGTTCGGCCTCACCCACTACCGGCCGTTCCGTGTGATGGTGCTGCTCTCCCACCTTGCCGTCGCCACTGCCGTGTTCGCCTACGTGAAGCAGCGCACGCACGTGCTGCTCGCCGGGTGCGCCGGGTTGGCCATCGCCATGCTGGGCTCGGGCTGGCAGAACATCTACTTCCCGTTCAGCGTGTCGCACACCCTGCCCGTGGCACTGGGCATCGCGGCCTGGATGCTGCTCGACCGCGACACCCGTCGCGCCGACCACCTGGCCGCCGGCGCCCATCTGGTGGCGGTGCTGTCCAGCGGCCTTGGCATCTCGATGCTCATCGGCAGCGGCGTGAAGCTGGCAGTGCAACGCGAGTGGGGGCGGGCCGTGCGCGTGCTCAGCCCCGCTGCTGCCGCCTTCGTGATCTGGCAGCTGGCCTACGGCAAGCCGGCCGGCACGGTGGACAACCTGCCGCGCATGCCGCGCTACATGGTCGACATGGTGGCCGGTGGCGCCGGCGGCCTGTTCGCCCGCGATCTGCTGTGGGGCCGTCTGTTGCTGGGCGTGCTGGTGGGCCTGGCCGCGATGCGCTGGCGGGTGCTGCTCCCAGCGGCGGCTCCACTGGGCTGCCTCTTGGGTGACGTGCTGCTGGTGGCGTACAACCGTGCCCAGTTCGGCGACCCCACGGCCAGCCGCTACGCGTACGAGATGGCTGTGCTGTTGCTGCTGGTGCTGGCCGCGGCGACGGCCGGGCGACCGTTGCGCCGGGGGGCGCTGCCGGCGGGTTTGGTGCTGTGCGCGCTGAGCATCTGGGGCAACTGGGCGCTGCTGCACCGCGGCGCGCTGGGCCTGCGGATCGACTCCACCATCTCCGCCCACGAGCTGCGCGCGGTCGAGTGGGCCGCGGGTGTGGTGGCACCCGAGTTCGAGCCCGACCACCAGCGCATGCCGTTCCTCTACGCGGGCACGTACCTGGCGGCGGTGCACGAACTGGGCTCGCCGGCAACCACCGATGCGGCGGTGCTGGCCGCCCCCGAAGCCACACGGCAGCTGGTCGACCAGGTGTCGCTGGGCGCGCTGGGGGTCTTCACCGAAGGTTTCCCCACAGCGGTCGAGCCAGGCGACGACTGCAGCGCGGTCGACAGTGGCGATGAAGCCGTGGTGCAGGCCGGCGAGGTGCTGTGGGTGCGCGCCGGCACGGCCCCGGTGGAGGTGCGGGCGCGACGGCTGGCCGACGGCTACGTGGCCGCCCCCGCACACATCGTCGACGCCGGCGCCGGCTTTGCGCTCAGCGTGCCGGTCGACGGCGCACCCACCCAGACCTGGTCGGTGCAGCTCACCTCGGCCGCCGCAGTTCTGGTCTGCCGCTGAGCTGTGTCCTGCCGGCCGACGCCGGTCCGATGCCGGGCGCAGTGGGCCAGCCTGGTGCCGGAGCAGCGGGTCAGCCGATCAGTCGGGCCGGTCGCTACTACTCGTCGACGAGGCGCTGGCGGTCCAGCCAGCCGATCAGCACGGCCACGGCCCGTGGGTCGTGGCGTAGCCGGTGGCCGGCGCCGTCGATCAGCCGCAGCTCGGCCGAGCCGTGGGCCTCGGCCAGCTGGCGGGCGTCGGCCGTGGGCACGCTCTCGTCGTCGTCGCCGTGCATCACCAGCAGCGGGCGTGGCGCCAGTCGCCGGGCGGCATCCACCGGCCGGAAGCGCCGCAGCTCGCGACCCCACTCGTCGAAGTTGGGCGGGAACCCGGGCGTGCGCACGGCGCCGATCTCGCGAGCGTGCTCGAGGAAGCGACGCGGCTGCGCAGCCCAGTCGTCGAAGTCGGCGCGCGGGCTGAGCAGCGCGGCGCCGCGCACGCGTGGGTCGTCGGCGGCCACGCAGGTGGCGATCGAGCCGCCGGTGTTGGTTCCCACCAGCCACACGCCCAACGGGCTGGTCTCCGAGATCAGGTGGTCGATCGCCGCCCGCAGGTCGTCGACCCAGCCCTGCAGGCTGAAGTCGCCCTCGCTGGTGCCGCACCCGCGAAAGTTGAACGTCATCGCCACCCAGCCCAGCTCGTTCGCGACTCGGTCGATCAGCTCGGGGAAGGTGCCGCCGCTCTGGCGGGCGTCGAGCGGGCCGATGGGGAACCCATGGCACAGGATCAACCCCGGCATCGCGCCAGTACGGCCCGCAGGGCGGGCCAGGTAGCGCGCCAGGCGCAACGAGCCGGAGGTGAAGCTGCCGTTCACCGTGCACCGTTCACGGCAGCGCTACGCGCGCGGCTTGCGCTGCCGGCGGGTGAGGCCGGGGGTGGCCGCCGTGTAGCCGCGGTTGCGGGCCTCGGCCAGCGTGTCTGGGCCGAAGCACAGGCCCACCTCGCGCTCGACGATCTCGTCGATGACGGCCTCGTCGGCCCAGGTGTCGAGGTCGTACACCAGTTGGGTGCGCTTGTCGCCGAGATAGCGGGTGTGCTCGAAGCGAGTGGGCCGTTCCATGGCAGGCACGCTACTCGGGCCGGAGGCCGAGCCGGAAGACCACCACGACTCGTGGATCGCGTGGCCAGGGGTCGCCGGGAAACTGTGTCATACCTCTATGCGATGATGCGTACATGAGTTCGATCGGGGTGCCGTCGGTGGCCGAGATCCAGAACATGGCACCAGGCGACCTCGAAGCGTTGGCACGCGAACTGGATGCTCAACGACGCACCATCGAAGCCCGCATCGCGACGTTGGTCCATCGTGTCGGTGAAGCCGGCGCACATCTCGTCGACCGTCATCGCACACCAAAGGCGTGGGGCCGGGCGGCGCGCAACTGGTCCAGCGGTGAAGCCGGGCGGTTCGTACACACCGGGGCGATGCTGCACACGTTCCCGTCGGCCGCCGAACTCGCCTCACGGGGCGGATTGGGGGTCGCCCAGATGCATGTCCTCGGGCGGCTGGTCGCCAACCCACGCGTCGGCGAACACCTCGCTGATGGTGAGACCACGTTGGTCGAGGCGGCGGTGTCGTGCGGGTTCGACGACTTCGTCAGCGTGGTCACCAGCTGGGAACAGACCGCCGACGCCGATGGTGCGCATCGTTCGCACGAGCGCGCCCACCACAACCGCAACGCCTCAGCGGGTGTCGTCGGTGAGCAGTGCTTCCTCGACGCCCACGGCGGTGTTCCCGCCGGCGTGCAGATCAAAGCCATCCTCGACGCCTATTCGCAGACCGAATGGCACGCCGACTGGGAGGCCGGTGTCGCCGTCCACGGCGACAGCATGTGCCCCGGGCTGATGGCCCGCACCGACGCCCAACGCCGCTTCGACGCCCTGCTCGCGATCTTCCTGAAAGCCGCCAGCATGGAACGCGACAGTACCGGCAGCGGGTGCACCGTCAACCTGGTGGTCGGGCTCGACACCCTGCAACACCACTTGGAGAAGGCGTTGGGTGGTCACCCGCAACCGTTGGACCCGAACAACCCGCTGCACCGCTGCGAAACCGGCGACGGTGTCCCCCTCGACCCCTACGACATGCTCGCTGCCGCGACCACCGGCCACGTCCGGCGCGTCGTACTCGACTCCGCCGGCGTGGTCGTCGATTTCGGGCGCCGGCAGCGGTTGTTCACCGGCCCGCTACGCGAAGCGGTGCTGCTGCACAGCCGGAGGTGCATCTGGCCCGGCTGCCACCGGCCCGCATCACAATGCGATGCCGATCACCTGCTCCCCTGGGCCACCGCCGGCCCCAGCGCGACACAGAATGGTGGCCCGATGTGCGGCTACCACAACAGGTGGAAAGCCACCAGCTACCGCACCTGGCGCGACCCCAACGGTCACTGGCACCACTACCGCCCCGACGGCACCGAGATCGGCTGGCGCGCCGCCCAACCACCCGCACACACACACTCGGGCGCGACCACGGCGACCCCGTCATCGCGACAGCCCGACGGCGCAACCGCGAGTTGAACTTCGGGCTGCCACGCGGGCGCTGCGCGCCGTGCAAGGCGGCGCCTCGACAACACCATGACACCTCTTTCGTACGCTCCGTGCGCCGGCTTCCCCCGAGACCAACCACTTCGGAAGGAGTAGTTTGATGAGCATGCCACTGGTCGATCCCAGAGCCATCGACGACGTCATCTACCCGGATTGTGATGACCAGCCGATGGCCGAGAACGCATTGCAGAGCCTCGTCATCCGCACCATCGTGTGCGGGTTCGAACGCCTCCACCGGGGGCGTGCCGACGTGTTCATCGGCGGCGACAACTTCTGGTACCCGGTGAAGGGCGAGCCCGGCACCGTCATCGCACCCGATGTGCTGGTCGTGGTCGATCTGCCGCAGCCGGTCGACGTTCGAACGATGGGCAGCTACCGCCAGTTCGAACACGGGGGGCGCGTGCAGCTCGCGGTTGAGGTGCTGTCACCCAGCAACACCTGGGCCGAGATGACCCGCAAGCGCCAGTTCTACGACCGCCACGGAGTCGACGAGTACTGGATGTTCGAGCCCATCGACGGCACGTTCGAGGCCTGGGTGCGCGACCACGGCAAGCTCACCGCAGTGGCCAACCCTGGCGCCGGCTGGGTCAGCCCGGCCACCGGTGTGCACGTGCGCGTGGTCGAAGGACTGCTGCACTTGCACGACCCCGATGGCCGGCGCCGCTGGCTCACCCCTGCGGAGGAATCGGAGCTGGCCGGGCACGCCATGGCCGAAGCAGCCCGCGCCGACGCCGAAGCCCAGCGGGCAGACACCGCAACGCAGAGAGCCGACGCCGAGGCAGCACGCGCCGACACCGCCGAGCGACTGGCCGCCGAGCTGCAGCGGCAGCTGGCCGAGCTGCGTTCTCGACTCGCTCCACCCGACTAGCCGCGGCCTACGGTGCGGGCACGGCCGTGAAGGAGCAACGATGATCCCCACCGACACCATCGACACACTCGAGCTCTGCTTCCGCTCGCTCGGGGCGCTGGGCGCATCGCTCACCGAGGCAGAGTGGAAGACCACCACCGATCTGCCTGGCTGGACCGTGCAGGACAACCTCTCGCACCTGGTGGGCATCGAACGCATGCTGCAAGGGCTTGCTGCCACCACCCATCGCTCCGAGCCGCGCGACTACGTGCGCAACCCGATCGGCGAGAACAACGAACACGAGGTCGACAGCCGGCGCGGGCTGCCCGGCGCCGACGTGCTGCGCGAATGGAACGAGTTGGTCGAGCTGCGGCTGGCGACGCTGCGCGCCGGCGACGACGCGTACTTCGGGCGGGAGATGATGACGCCGACCGGCCCGGGCACGCTGGCCGACTTCCTGCACATCCGCGTACTCGACTGCTGGCTGCACGAACAGGACATGCGCCGTGCAGTGGGCAAGCCGGGGCACCAGTCCGGCGCCGCCGCCGAGCTGACGGTCGACCGGCTGATCCGCACGGTGCCGATCGTAGTGGGCAAGCGGGCCGGCACACCCGATGGCGGGGCGGTGGCCATCGACATCACCGGCGGCGTGCAGCGCCATCTGGTGTGCGAGGTCGCCGGCGGCCGGGCTGCGCTGGTCACCGCGCCGGCGGCCGCACCCCTGGCCACCATCAGCCTCGACACCGACACGTTCGTGGTGCTGGCCGCCGGCCGGCGCACGGCCCACCAGGTGCATGCCGAGGTGGCCGGCGACACCGAGCTGGCCGGCCGCGTGCTCGGCCAGTTCAACATGATGATCTGATGCGGCGCGGGCGGCACGGGTAGGGTCGCCCGCATGCGCCTCCGCAAGCAGGGCCCCCAGCGCGACGAAGGTGGCGCTCCCGCCGCCCAACCCGCCCCCACCGGCCTGGAGTTGCCGTCCATCTGGCTGGGCAGCTTCGCCAGCGGGCAGGAGTGGGCACAGGCCGTCCCACAGCGCGCCGCGCTGGCACCGGTGATCGACGCCATCGACGACCGGCTGATGGTGTCGCGTCACCCCGTCGCAGTGCAGGCCTGGTGCGCGGCATGCGAGCAGGTGCAGCCGATGACGCTGGCCTGGCACTTCGGCGAGATCGAGCCCGACGGTTCAGTGCACCCGGCCTGGACGGAGACCGGCGGATGCCCGGGCTGCGGGCTGAACAGCCGCATGCGCGCACTGATCGACTTCCTGCGCTCCCATCCGCGTCCATCCGACGGCGGCCGTTGCTTCGCCGCCGAGCGCGTGACCAGCAGCTACCCGATGCTGCAGCAACTGTTCCCCGACCTCTTGGGTAGCGAGTACCTCGGCGCCGAGCGCCAGCGCGGTGCGCTGTACCCGCACCAGTCGGGCATCGAAGTGCGCCACGAAGACCTCACTGCGCTGACGTTCCACCCCGGTGTGTTCGGCACGATCATCACCCAGGACGTGTTCGAGCACGTGCCCGACTACTCGGCGGCGTTCGCCGAGTGCCATCGGGTGCTGCAGTCCGGCGGCCGCTTGGTGTTCACCGTCCCGTTCTTCCCCGACGCGGTGGCCACCGAAGTGCGCGCCACCGTCGGCGCCGACGGTGCGGTCACCCATCTGCTACCACCCGAGATCCACGGCAACCCGGTGGGCGACGGCTCGCTGTGCTTCCAGCACTTCGGCTGGGACCTGCTCGACTCGCTGCGCGCTGCCGGCTTCGCCCACGCCGCTGCCCACGCCTACTGGGGGCCGTGGCAGGGCCACTTCGGCTTCCCGTTCTTCGTCTTCGAAGCTCGCCGAGCGGGCTGAAGCTTCCGCCGACCAGAGCCCGAGCCGCGACTCGGCTCAGCCCTCGCCCAGCTCCGGCGCCACCGGCCCGACGTCGACGGCCTGCGGGCCGACGGCACCGATGGCTTCGAAGTAGGCCAGGTGGGCTTCCACCACGTGCACCACGTCGACGTCGTCGATGATCTCCACGCCGGCGCGATCGGCTTCGCCCAGCAGGTAGGCGGCGACCGTGTCCTCGCTGATCACCACCGGCGTGGTGATGTCCTGTCGGCGGTCGACGACGTTGGTGGGCTGCAGCCCCTTCGAGTGCAGCCAGCGCATGTGGAAGCGCAGCAACTGGTCGAGGTCGTCGGGCGTCAGCCGGGCCTGCGCCGACTGGGGCAGGTACTCGGCCACGAACTCGGCCGCCTCCTCGGGGATGTACACCGAGCGCGGCGCCACCGCATCGAGCCGGTGCGCCTCGCGCCCCACCACCACGGCGGCGATCCCGAACACGAGCACAGCTGCGACAAGGATCAGCACGAACGTCACGGTGGCCACGAGCCGAGGCTATCGAGCCGCACCCGACGGCACCCGACGGCACCCGACGGCACCCGAAAACGGCAACGGCCCCGGGGCGAACCCCGGGGCCGAGCAACGCCGTGCAACACGCAGCGGGCGAACTGCCCCGTCGCGTCAGATGCCGATGCGCTGGGCGAGCAGCTCGCGGTGGTAGGTGGGGTCGCCGAACAGCAGCTCGGACGACTTCGCCCGCTTGAAGTACAGGTGCGCCGGGTGCTCCCACGTGAAGCCGATGCCACCGTGGATCTGGATGTTCTCGGC
>JAUSLQ010000276.1 GCA_030645675.1 Actinomycetota bacterium
ACCGAGCTGGGCGTCGGCGAACGGATGCTGCTGGAGTCGGCGGTCACCACCAGCAGCGGGGTGACGACCGTGCACGTGCCCTGCGTGGTGCGCAACCTGTCGCGTCAGACCACCGGTGAGTGGCGTCTTGGTGTGGAGTTCGGCGAGGTCGACGATGCGACCGCCAACGCCCTCGCCGAGTACTGCACCATCGAGCCGGTCTGGGAACGTCTCGGGGTGCTGCCCGGCCGGTCGGTGACCGAAGCGCGGCGGGTGGTGCTGGTGGACGAGCCCGACGGCGACGGCCGCCTGCGCACACTCGTTCGCATCGTCTCGCTGCTGGCCCTGGTGGGCGCTGTCGCCAGCTCCGCCCCCGCGGTGGTGGAGGCGGCGCCGATCGCGCAGCACCGTATCGATGGAGTCGTCGAGGTTTACGTCGAGGTTCACGTCGAGATGGACGCCGAGATGGACGTCGACGTCGCTGAGCCGCCTGCCGCCGGCGAGCAGCCGGGCACGCCGGACACGGGGGTGCCCGATTCGCTGGTGGAGACGAACGAACCTGTTCCCACGACCGAGGCGCCGGTGGTGGAGTCGGCCGCGCCCGACGGCGTCGAGGGTGCCGTGGTGGTGGCCGTGTGCTCGCTGGAACATGGCGCCGACGGCCTCTGGGGCACCGCCGACGACGTGTACGGCGAGGTGGTGTCCGCGCAGACCGGCGCCGACGGCGCGTACGAACTCGATCTCGTGGGCGAGGCCTGCTGGGCTGCCGTCGCCCCACCCGCGGGCTACGCGCCCGAGGTGGGCGCCGCGCCCACTGACGATGCGGCGGTGCCGCTCAGCCGGCCGGTGGCGATCGACGTCAGCGGTGCCAGCGTGACGCAGCGGCCGATGGTGGTGGCCGCGCTGGCCGGCACCGGCGGCCCGACCGGCGACGGCGGCGTTGCCGCGGCGGACGTGCGCGCAGCCTTCCGGGCCGAACTGACGCGTGCAACCGACCCCGCCGACCCCGCCGACGCCGCCGACGCCGACGCCGACGCCGACGACGCCCCTGCCGCCGGCTCGCCTCGGCAGGTGCTCCCGGCCCCCGCGCCGGCCCAGGTGGCCCGCAGCGGCAGCACACCCACCACCCTGTCGTTGGTGGTGCTGTTCATCGCCTGTCTGCTCGCCGCCAGCATCCTGCTGGGCCTGGCCCGGCCGGGTGCGGCGCTGGAGCGCCAGCGGTGAAGCCTGTGCTACAGCCTGTCGCCGTCACCGCCGCCGCCGTCACCGTCGTCGCCGTCGGCGGCCTTGGCCATGAGGTAGCCGATCGCCCGCTCGGCCTTGGGGTAGCGATGCACCAAGCGCCAGAAGTCGGGCCCGTGCCCGATCACTTCCAGGTGGCACAGCTCGTGCACGATCACGTAGTCGATCACCCAGTCGGGGAACGCGGCCAGGCGGGTGCTGATGCGCACGTGCCCGGTGGTGGCCGTGCAGCTGCCCCAGCGGCTGGTCATGTCGTCGGCCCAGCGGATGTCGCGTGGGTGCGGCAGCTGGAAGCGACGGGCCAGCGTGGCCGCTCGTTGGATCAAGTTGATGCGGTCGGCCGACTGCTTGCGGCGGAAGCTGGTTGCCATCCGGTGCACCCACATCTCTTCCTCGGCGCGGCTCATCCACGACGGCACGGTCACCTTCAACAGGTCGCCCACCATCTGCGCGCCGACGGTGCGCCTGCGTTTGGCCGAGCGCACGACCTCCACCCGGAACGGCTGGCTGCCGGCCGGGCGCGGCGCCGCGACGGGCTCGGGCTCGGGCTGCGGCTCCGGGCCGAAGCCGGGCAGGTGCAGGGCGCCGTGCTCGACTGCCATGGCTCAGAGCGTGTCGCCGAAGGCCTGCGGGTCGATCAGGTGCACGACCTCGCCAGCCGTCAGCCCGCCGTCGGGATGCACGTCGAACCAGCAGCCGCTGAGGTTGGTGAACCGCACGTCGGTGCCGTCGAGCGCGCGACGCAGGGTGCGGATCAGGCCGGCGTGGCTGACCACCAGCACCTCGCCGCCCGGGTGCTGGGCGGCGATTCGCCGCAGCGCGGCCGTGGCGCGGGCCACGGCGTCTTCCGGTTGCTCGGCGCCTTCCGGCCGCCGGTGCTGCGCGAGGTAACCGGGCCAGCCCTCCTCGATCTCGTGGATCGTCAGGCCTTGCCACGGGCCGAACGCCTGCTCCATCAGCCCCGGCTCGACCTGCACCGGGCCGACGCCCAGCAGCTCGGCGATGATGGCCGCAGTGTTGGCGGCGCGCTGCAGGCTGCTGGCCCAGACGGCGTCGAACGTGCCCAGCACCTCGGCGGCGGCTACCGCCTGCAACATTCCGGCGTCGGTGAGCGGCGGGTCGGCCTGCCCCTGCCAGCGGCCGAGGGCGTTCCACTCGCTCTCGCCATGGCGCAGCGCCAACAGTCGGGTGACCCCGTTGGTGACCGCTGCGCCGCCCTCGCCGGCCGTGACGGCCGGGCGCTGGCCGGGGGAACGGTGATCGCGGGTCGGCACCGCGTGCAGGGTAGTGGTCGGGCAGGTTGGGCAGGCAGCCGCGGGTGCGCGGAGCACGGCCACTACGCTTTGCACATGGCCACCCTCCGCCTCTTCGCTGCAGCTCGCGAGTCGGCGGGCGCGGGCCAGGCCCAGTTCGAAGGGGCCACCGTGGCCGACGTGCTCGCTGCTGCCGTCGCCACCTACGGCCAAGGTTTCCAGGCGGTGCTCGCCAGCTGCCGTGTGTGGGTGAACGGCGATCCCGCCGAACCGCACACGGCCGTCGGGCCCGCAGACGAAGTGGCGGTGCTGCCGCCCGTGAGTGGAGGATCCACATGACCACCCCCGCGCTCCACAACGGCGAGCTCGATCCCGGCGCGATGCCCCTGCCCGAACTGAGGGCGTTGCGTGCCGAGCTGCAGCACCAGGACGACGCGATCAGCTACGTGCGCCGCCTCACCCAGGCGCGCCTGGATCTCGTGCGCTCGGAGATGCGCCACCGCGCCGCCGGCGACGACTCGACGAACATCACCGGCGAGCTGCCGGTCATCCTCGGCACCCATCTCACCGGTGGGCCGGCCCGGCCACCGCGGCCGGCCGACGACTTCAGCAGCCACCCGCTGGCGCTGGCACTGGAAGCGCTGTGTCAGGAGGCAGGCAGTACCGACCTGCAGTCGATGGACGCCGGGGAACTGGCCGAGTTCGCCGCTGCGCTGCACGAGTTCGAGCAGCACCGTTCGCACGAACGCAAGGAGCTGTTCGCCCGCATCGATGCGCTCAGCGCCGAGCTGGTGCGCCGCTACCGCGACGGCGAGGCCGACGTCGACGGCCTGCTCGCCGCCGACTGACCGGAGCTCCCATGCCCGAGGTGCGCCTGCCCGATGTGCGCGACGAGCTGGACAAGCGGCTCGCCGACGTGGGCGACTTCATCCGCACCCAGCGCGAGGTGGCGCGCATGAGCGTGCGCCGGCTGGCCGAGGTGGCCGGCGTCAGCAACCCCTACCTGTCGCAGATCGAGCGTGGGCTGCGCAAACCGTCCGCCGAGATCCTGCAGCAGATCGCCAAGGCGCTGCAGATCAGCGCCGAAACGCTCTACGAGCGGGCGGGCTTCCTGAACCCCGATGCACACGCGCGCGGGGTGCGCGAGGCCATCGCGGCCGACCCGCTGCTGTCGCTCGAGCAGCAGCAGGCGTTGCTGAACGTGTACGAGAGCTTCATCGGCCAGCACCGCTAGCCGTTAGCCGTTAGCCGTAGCCGTAGCCGTAGCCGTAGCCGTTAGCCGCGAGTCAGTCGGGTCTCCGCGGGCGCGGCACCCCGGCGGCGGCGCAGCAGCGCGAACGCGATCATCCCGCTCAGCAACGAGGCGACCAGGATGGCCATCTTCGCGGCACTCACGTGCGCCGCGTCGGTGGCCGGGTTGCCGCTACGGAACGCCAGCTCGGCGACGAACAGCGCGACCGTGAACCCGATCCCGGCTGCGTTGCCGGCGCCCAGCAGCTGCCGCGAGGAGGTGCCCTCCAGCGGCTCGGCGACGCCGCTGCGCACGGCCAGCCGGCTGGCCAGCAGCACGCCCAGCGGCTTGCCGGCCATCAGGCCGGCGAGCACACCCCACGCGACCGGCGAGTGCCACGCCGACTTCAGGCTGCCGGTGGACACTTCGATGCCCGCGTTGGCCAGCGCGAACACCGGCACGATCAAGAAGCTGGTCCAGGGGTGCAGCACGTGCTCCAGCCACTCCACCGTGCTGATCGTGTCGCGTGCGATCTGCGAGGACAGGCGGGCGTTCTCGGCCGAGCTGAGATCGTTGAGCTCGTCCACGTCGACGAGGTCGGCGGTGAGGCGGGGCGTGACGGGCGCCAGCAGGCCCATCACCACGCCGGCCAGCGTCGGGTGTACGCCGGCCTCGTGCAGGAAGAACCACACGGCGGCGCCGATCACCGTGAACACCAGCACGTGGTGCACGCCGAGCCGATGGATGAGAAGGGCGGCGGCGACGGCCAACACGGCTGCGGCCAGCCATCCGAAGGTGACCCCACTGGAGTAGAAGACGGCGATCACCACGATCGCGCCGATGTCGTCGACCACTGCCAGGCCCAGCAGGAAGGCCCGCAGCTTGGCCGGAACGCTGCTGCCGGCCAGCGCCAGCACGCCCACGGCCAGCGCGATGTCGGTGGCCATCGGCACGCCCCAGCCGCGAGCCGCGGTGCCGCCGGCGATCAGCAGGTACAGGCCGGCCGGCACCACCATGCCGCCCAGCGCGGCGGCGACCGGCAGCGCCGCAGCACGGCGGCCGGCGAGGTGGCCGGTGGTGACCTCGCGCTTGATCTCCAGCCCGACAACCAGGAAGAAGACGGCCATCAGCCCGTCGTTCACCCAGTGGCGCAGGTCGAGCTCGAGGCGGTGGCCGGCGATGCCGATGGACGCCTTGCTCTGCCACAGGCTGTCGTAGGCACCCGACCACGGCGAGTTGGCCCACACCATCGCGGCCACCGCGGCCACCACCAGCAGGGCGCCGCCGGCCGCCTCCGTGTGCAGGAAGTCGCGCAGCGGCGACAGGGCGCGCAGCAGCGGCGACTTGCGGCGAATGGGCATCGGGCAATTCTGCCACGGGCGTCCCCCGACGCAGCGCCGTCGGTCGCGTCCGGTCGCCCCGGGTGGCGCCCGGTCGCGACCGGGGAATGTCGACCGGACGGATAGTGTTTCACCCCGTCGTGCAACGGGTCGCTGTGCTCTCACTCCACACCTCGCCTCTGGCCCAGCCAGGGTCGGGCGATAGTGGCGGGCTGAACGTGTACGTGCGCGAGCTCAGTTCGGCGCTGTCGCAGGCCGGTGTGGAGTGCACCACCTACACCCGCCGCACCCACGCCGACCAGCCCGATGTGGTGCAGGTCGAGCCCGGTCACCGGGTGGTGCACGTCACCGCCGGCCCGTTCGATCTGGCCAAGGAGCAGCTGCCGCAGGTGCTGCCGGCGTTCGGCGACGCGGTGGTGCGCCACCTGCAGGGCGAGTCGCCGGCCGACCTGTTGCACGCCAACTACTTCCTCAGCGGGCTGGTCGCCCACCGCATCAAGCACGAACTTGGCATCCCGTTCGTCACCACCTTCCACACGCTGGCCAAGGTGAAGGCCGAGGGCGGCGATCACGAGTCGGAGTGGCGCCATGACGCCGAGCAGGAGATCGTCAACTGCGCCGATGCCATCTGCGTGAACTGCACCGAAGAGGAGAACCAGTTCCGCCGGCTCTACGGCAATCCGAAGGGCCGCATCGAGATCATCGCCCCCGGGGTGGAGCACGCCTTCTTCGCCCCCGGCGAGCGGCACGGTGCCCGCACCGCCCTGGGCCTGCCGGCCGATGCTCCGGTGCTGCTGTTCGTCGGCCGCATCCAGCCGCTGAAGGGCCCCGACGTGGCCGTGCGCGCGCTGGCCGAACTGCGCCGCCCGGATGCCCGCCTGCTGATCGTGGGCGGGGCGAGCGGGCAGCAGGGCGATACGGCGGTGGCCGCCCTGCTGGCCTTGATCGACGAGCTCGGCGTCGCCGGGCAGGTGCACTTCGTGCCGCCCCAGCCGCACCACATCCTCAGCACCTACTACCGCGCCGCTGACGCCGTGGTGGTGCCCAGCCGCAGCGAGAGCTTCGGCCTGGTCGCGCTGGAGGCCTCGGCCTGCGGCGTGCCGGTGGTGGCCTCGGCGGTGGGCGGGCTGCTGACGCTGGTCGACCACGGCGAAACCGGCTACCTCGTACCGGATCGCGATCCGGCGTTGTTCGCCCACTACCTCCGCGAGATCATCGACCACCCGCTGCACGCCGCCGCCCTCGGTCGCCGTGGGGCCGACCGGGCACGGCGCTACACGTGGGGCTTCGCCGCCGCCCGCCTGCGCCGCCTGTACAACGACCTCGGCGCCCGCGAGCTGGTGGCCTGCCAGTGAGCACCGTGCCGGTGAGCACCGTGCCGGTGAGCAGCCCGGCCGGCACATGAGCGACTACCAGCTGCCACCCACGCTGCAGCAGTGCGCGGCTTCCATCGACGGCTGGCTGGCAGGCTTCGCCGCTGAGAACCCGGCGTTCGAGGCCATCGACCACGGCCAACCCGGCGAGCCCGAGCCGCGCTGGTACGTGCGCCTGCGTGGTGAGGAGAAAGAGCACATCACCATCTGGCTCACGCTCGGCCAGCGCACCCTGCGCTACGAGGTGTACGTGCTGCCGGCGCCGCTGGAGAACGTGGCTGCCGTGTACGAAGCCGCGCTGCGGCGCAACGACCGGATGGTGGGCGCCCACTTCGCGATCGGCGTGGAAGACGCCTTGTTCCTGCGCGGCGAGCTGCCCCTGGTGGCGCTGACCGAGGCCGAGCTCGACCGCATCGTCGGCTCGCTGTACAGCTACGCCGAGCAGGCCTTCCCGTCGCTGCTGCGCCTCGGCTTCGCCAGCAAGTTCCCCTGACCACCCCACCCCACCCCGCGAACATTTGCCGGATCCGGGATCTCGCCGTGCCCAGTACTGGTGCCGGGTGGGTGGACTTCGGGGAAGTCGATCCACCCACCCGGTCGATCGCACGCGCGTAGCCTGGCGGCATGACTTCGTACCGGCTGGCAGTGGTGGGTGGCGGCAACATGGGGGCTGCTCTGGTGGGCGGCCTGCTGCAGGCCGGCTGGGCCGCTGCCGACCTGGCAGTGGTGGAGCTGCTGCCCGCACGCGCCCAGCAGTTGCGCGAGATGTTTCCCGGCGTCACCGTCGCCGACGAGACGCCTGACTGCCAGGCCGCGCTGATCGCCGTCAAGCCGTACGACGTGGCCGCCGCGTGCGCCGCCGCGGCCGCCGCCGGCGCCACCCGCCTGCTCAGCATCGCGGCCGGTATCGGGGTGGAGGCGTTGCAGCAGGCGGCCGGCCCCGATGTCGCAGTGGTGCGGGCGATGCCCAACACGCCGGCCCTCGTCGGCCAGGGCGCGGCCGCCATCAGCCCCGGGCCCACCGCCGACGCGGCCGACCTGGCGTGGGCGGAGGAGATCCTCGGTTCGGTCGGCACCGTCGTGCGCGTGCCCGAATTGCAGCTCGACGCGGTCACCGGCCTCGCCGGCAGCGGCCCGGCCTACATCTTCCTGGTGGCCGAGGCACTGATCGACGCCGGCGTGCTGGCCGGCCTCGCCCGGGCGCACAGCGAGGCGCTGGTCAGCCAGCTGCTGGTGGGTTCGGCAGCCCTGCTGCAACAGCGCGGCGAGCCCGCCCAGCTGCGGGCGATGGTCACCTCGCCGGGTGGAACCACCGCCGCCGGCCTGCGTGTTCTGGAAGAACACGCGGTGCGTTCGGCGTTCATGGAGGCCGTGATGGCGGCCACGCGGCGCAGCCACGAGCTGGGAAGTCACTGATCATCTGATCAGATCCCAACATGTTTCGAAAGAATTTGGCTGTGACTCTTTTCTCATGACCACGCGCGTGCCTATCCTTCGCCTCGGTCGCAAGACCGCCGAGTGATTCGTCACACGGGTGTCGCGCCCCGCAAGGGCTGCGCCGCAGAGGGCTGGTGCCATCGGGGGGTTGGCATCGGCCCTCTACGTTTTTTCCGGTCGGGTCCGCACGCTGGGTGGGGCACAACCGTCGTGGACTGCGGCGGGTAGGTTGACCGGCCATGGGCCGGCGCTATGACACCATCTCGTTCCTCAGCGATCTCGGCGTCGTCGAC
Source organism: Actinomycetota bacterium (assembly GCA_030645675.1). GTDB lineage: Bacteria > Actinomycetota > Acidimicrobiia > Acidimicrobiales > Ilumatobacteraceae > UBA668. The sequence goes on from JAUSLQ010000276.1 coordinate 8,149, forward strand.
GAGCACGTCGGCGTGGTCAAGGCGATCGTGCGCGACCTCGCGCCGCACGTGCAGGTGATCGACCTCACCCACCAGATCGGCGCCGGCGACGTGCGCGCCGGCAGCCTCGCGCTCGCGCGCTGCATGAGCTACGTGCCCTCGGGAGTCGTCCTGGCCGTCGTCGATGCTGGCGTCGGTGCTGGCGTCGGTGCTGGCGTCGGTGCCGGCGTCGGTGCTGGCGTCGGGCAGCGGCCGGGGGTGGCCATCGAGGTGGCCGGCGGCGAGGGCGTGGTGATCGGCCCCGACAACGGCCTGCTCGCCTCGGCGGTGGCGATGGCCGGCGGAGCCGGCCGCGCCGTGGTGCTGGACAAGCCCGAGCACCACCTGGCCAGCCCTGGTGCCGTGCTGCCCTCGCGCGACGTGTTCGCCACCGTGGCCGCCCACCTGTGCAACGGCGTCGATCTGGCCGAGGTGGGCACGCTGGTCGACGCCGACACGCTGCTGCCCGGCGTCATCCCGCTGCCGCGCGACGGCGACGACGGCAGCGTGCACGCCGAGGTGCTGTGGGTCGATCGGGTGGGTAACTGCCAGCTCAACGTCGGGCCTGACGACATCGCCCCGTGGGGCTCGGCCGAAGGCGCGCGTGTGCAGGTGGCCACCACCGACACCACCCGCGTCGCCGAACGGGTGGCCCGCCCGGGCACGCTGGGCGCCGGCGCCGTCGGCCTGCTCGTCGACGCCTACGGCATGCTGTCGGTGGTGCTCGATCACCGCTCTGCCGCCGATGAACTGTCCGTGGCCGCCGGCGACTTGGTGCGCCTGACACCGCTGGCCGAGGGCGACCGTGGGCCGGGCACGCCTGTGCCGGTGGCCCTGCGCACGCCGCGATGAACCACCGGTAGCGTTGGCCGCATGCGCCCAGCCACCACGCTCACCCTCGGTCTGCTGCTGGCGGCCGTGCTCGCCGCCGGCATCATCTCGCTGATGCGGCTCTGAGCCGCGGGCCCGCGGCGCGCCAGCCCTCGCCGGCGGCGAGTGGTGTCACCGCGCGCCGCGCTGCGCGCGGAGGGGTAACGTTGGCGCGGCTGCATGAGGGGGCTGGCACCACGTGAATCTCGCGCACATCATCGATCCGCACCCGGCCGAGCGTGTGGCTGTCATCAGCCGCGGCCGCCCCACCACCTACGGGGCGTTGCGCGAACAGGTGGCTCACGTGCGCGGCGGGCTGGCTGCGCTGGGCGTGGTGAAGGGCGATCGCATCGCGCTGCTCTGCAGCAACGGCCGCTACTTCGTCGATCTCTACCTGGCGGCCCTGGGCGTGGGCGCGGTCGTCGTGCCGCTGAACCCCGTCAGCCCGGCACCGGAGATCGAGCGCGAGGTGCACACGGTGGGCGCCAAGGTGGTGGTCGTCGAGCCGTCGGCCGCGCAGGCCTGGTCGCAGATCGACCGAGCACGGGTGCCCACGGTGCAGCACGTGGTGGCCACCGAGACCGGCACGGTGCCGTCGGCCGATCTGGCCTTCGACGACCTGCTCGCCGGCCGGCAGGTGCCGGTGGCCGAGGTGGATCCCGACGATCTGGCTGCGCTGATCTTCACCAGCGGCACCGCCGGTTCGCCGCGTGCGGCGATGCTCAGCCATGGCAACCTGCTGGCCAACATCGAGCAAGGCCACACCACCGACGGCATCGTCGCCACCGACGTGGTGTACGGCGTGCTGCCGATGTTCCACATCTTCGGGCTGAACGTGGTGCTCGGCCTCAGCCTGGCTCGCGGCGCGACGGTGGTGCTGGTGCAGCGCTTCGATCCGTCGACCGCGCTCGACACCATCCGCGAGCGGGGCATCACCGTCATCCCCGGTGCGCCGCCGCTGTGGCTGGCGTTCAGCCACTTCGACGACGCTCCTGCCGACAGCCTCGCGACGGTGCGCTTGGCTCTCACCGGCGCAGCCAAGATGCCGGAGGAGGCGATGCGCCGGTTGAACGAGCGCTTCGGCATCATCTTGCGCGAGGGCTACGGCCTCACCGAGGCATCGCCGGTGGTCACCTCCTCTGCCGGGCTGACGGCCAAGGTGGGATCGGTCGGCAAGGTGCTGGGCGGCATGCAGGTGCGCCTGGTCGACGAGAACGGCGACGACGCGATCGAAGGCGACTCCGGCGAGATCTGGGTGAAGGGCCCCAACGTGTTCCTGGGCTACCTCGACGAGCCGGAGGCCACCGCCCGCGTGCTGACGGCCGACGGCTGGCTGCGCACCGGCGACATCGCCGTGGTCGACGACGACGGCTACCTGTACCTGGTCGACCGGGCGAAAGACCTGATCATCGTCAGTGGCTTCAACGTCTATCCCGCCGAGGTGGAAGAGGTGCTGATGGAGCACCCCGACGTGCTGGAAGTGGGCGTGGTGGGTGTGCCCCACCCGCACCACGGTGAGGCCGTGAAGGCGTTCGTGGTGCTGAAGCCGGGAGCGACGGCGCACGAAGACACGTTGGTCACCTGGTGCCTCGACAACCTGGCCCGCTACAAGTGCCCCTCGAAGATCCTGTTCGTCGACGAACTGCCGCGCAACATCAGCGGCAAGCTGCTGCGCCGCAGCCTGGCGTAGCGACCCCTCACCCAGGGCACCAGCCCGGGCAGGCCTGCCTGGGCGGGCCCGGCCGTCGCACGCTGCCCGCAACACCCGCCGTCGTGGGGCTAGTCGCACACACCCGCGACAGGCACGATCTCGCTTCCGTTCCAGTCGTACCCGGCAACTTCTTGGCGCAGGTACTCGGGCACCAGCTCTGCCTCGGTGGCCGCTGGGGCACCGTTCGTCGCCTCGTACGCCTCGAGCGCCACCTGCAACACCTTCAGGTCGATGGCGCAGTCGGCCTCACCACTCGCTGGGCCAGAGCCCGGGATCGTGCCCGTCCAGTCGACGCCCTGGCAGCGTGGCGTGGCGACCAGCTCGAACCCTGCAGCCGAGACGACCAGGTCGTAGTCCTCGACCGGTGTCCGCAGCATGCCGGCGTCGACGAGGGCCTGCTCGTCGGTCGGGAGAGCACCGGTATCGGCCAGGAACGCCTCCGTCGCGGTTGCCAGCGTCTTGCCCTGAATCATGCAGATGGCGACCTCCGATTCGGTTCGCGCCGGCGCGGCCGTCGCGACAGAGGTGGTGACGGGCGCGGCGACGGAGGTGGTCGGTGGCGGCGATGAGGTGGTGGTGGCAGCAGGCCCCGCCGCCCCGTCGTCCCCGCAGCCGGCCAGCGCGAGCGCCACCGTCGAGACCAATGCCGTCGAGACCAGTGCTGCCGAGATGAAGTGGGTCGGCGCGAGGCGCCGCCGTGTGGTTCCGCCGTGTGGACTCATTGCCAACTCATCGGCACCGCGGCGCTCTCCCTGCAGCGGTTCGTCGGCTCAGTCCGTCGGCGGCGCGGCCATCGGCCGGCGGGGGGTGGCACTGGCCACCAGGAAGCCGGCGAACAGGATGGTGATGCCCACCAGCAGCGTGATCGCGAACGCCCGATCCTTGCCCAGCCGGCCGGCCAGGGTGCCGCTACCACTGAGCACCAGGGTGCCGGTGGCGATCAGCACGTTGCCCAGCACCAGCCGCCGGGGCACGGCGACCACGCGGTCGGCGCCGAACGACGGGCTGCGGCCGCGCCACACACGCCATGCGCTCCAGAGAGCGCCGGCGATGATGACCAGTGCGGCGACGCCCGAGCCGACGGCGGCCAGCACCCGCGGAGCCACGCCGAACACGTCTTTCCCCGTGGGCAGCTCGCGGCCACCGACTGCCGCCTTGGTGGGCGCGAACAGCACCACCCCGGCGGTGAACCCGCTCAGCAGCACCAACCACGCCCGGACCCGGTCGCCCAGTTGCTTGCCGGCCAGCAGGTACACGGTGCCCAGCGCCAGCCACGGCACGTTCAGCACCGCGCCGGCCATGTAGAACACACGGAACGCTCCCAGGCTCCAACCCGCAGACTCGGCCCACCACAGCGCAGCCGAGCCCAGCGCGAACAGGGCCAACGACACGGTCCAGGCCAGCTCGTGCGGCCGCCGCCGGCGCAGCCAACGATCCAGCGTGCTCAGCGAGAACGCGACAGCCACCAGGGTGGCAGCGGCGGCGAGTGCGGCGTTCATCGGCGGGCAGCGTATGCCCCGCCGCCGGTCGCGGCACACCCACGCGCCGGCGGGCCGCGCATGCGTGCCTCGGTGTTGCCGCGCCGCTCGCCACGGTGCGCCCGCGCCCGCTCGCCATGGTGGTGCCGCGCCCGGCGGGCCTCGTCGCCGGCCTCGTCGACGGACCCGGCGACGGACCCGTCGCCGGACCCCCGCGCCCGAGGTCACACGCAACTCTCACCCTGCGGGCTTTGTGAACGTGTGCACGAATGCCTAACGTGGTCGGCGGTATGGCCCCTGACCGCAACCGTCGCCGCATCCCCGATGCCACCGTCTCCCGGCTACCGGTGTACCTGCGCATCCTCAGCGAGCAGGGCGACGAAGGGGTCGACAGCATCTCCAGCGAGCGCCTGGCCGAACTGGCCGGCGTCAACGCTGCCAAGGTGCGCAAAGACCTGAGCTACCTGGGCAGCTACGGCACCCGCGGTGTGGGCTACGAGGTGGCGTACCTCGTCTACCAGATCCGCCGCGAGCTGGGGCTCACCCACGACTGGCCGGTGGTCATCGTCGGCGCCGGCAACCTGGGCCAGGCGCTGGCGGGTTACGGCGGCTTCAGCGAGCGCGGCTTCCCCGTGGGCGGCATCGTCGACATCGACGAGAGCAAGGTGGGCACAGTGCTGGGCGGGGTGCGGGTGCGCCACATCGACGAACTGCCGCAGATCGTGCAGACCAAGCGGGTCAACATCGGCGTCATCGCCACGCCCGGCGCGGCCGCACAAGACGCAGCCGACCGCCTGGTGAGGGCCGGGGTCACCAGCATCCTGAACTTTGCTCCCACGGTGCTGTCCGTGCCGCGGGGCATCGAGGTGCGCAAGGTCGACCTGGCTGTCGAGCTGCAGATCCTCAGCTACCACGAGCAACGCAAGGCCGGCGCGACCGTGCACGCGGTGCCCGGTGGCGGCCCCCGATCGGCGACGGCATAGAGTTGAGTCCGGCATGAGCATCGTCGTCATCGGGGTCAACCATCGCACTGCGCCCATCGACCTCCTCGAGCGCGTCTCGCTGTCGGGCGACGCCCTGTGCAAGGCCGTCACCGGCCTCGTCAGCCGAGCCAACATCCGCGAGGCCGCCATCCTCAGCACGTGCAACCGCACCGAAGTGGTGGCCGTCGCCGAGCGGTTCCACGGCGCCTACGCCGACATCCGCGACTTCTTCTGCGAGCTCGGCGGCATGCAGCCCGACGAACTGCACGCTCACCTCTACAGCCAGCACGACGACGCCGCGGTCAGCCACCTGTTCGAGGTGGCCGCCGGCCTGGAGTCGGCCGTGCTGGGCGAGAGCGAGATCCTCGGCCAGGTGCGCCAAGCGTGGGAGACCGCGCAGGCCGAAGGCGGCGCCAAGGCGACGCTGAACCTGCTGTTCCGCCACGCCATCGAGACCGGCAAGCGGGCCCGCACCGAAACCTCCATCGGCAAGCACACCGCGTCGGTCAGCCACGCGGCGGTGGAGATGGCCAACGAGCGGCTGGGCAGCCTGGCCGGCCGCAGCGTGCTGGTGGTGGGCGCCGGCGAGATGGGCGAAGGTGTCGCCGTCGCGCTGGTGGGCGCAGGCGCCACCAACATCACCGTCACCAACCGCACCGAGGCCCGTGCCATGCAGCTGGCCCAGCGCGTGGGCGGCAACATCGTGCCGTTCTCCGAGCTGGGCGCCGCCCTGCGCGATGCCGACGTGCTGCTCACCTGCACCGGCTCCGGCGTCGTCATCATCGATCACGAGCTCGTGGCCGCCGCACGCGCCGGGGTCGCCCGCCCATTGCTGGTGGTCGACATCGCCGTGCCGCGCGACGTCGCCGCCGATGTCGAGCGAGCCCACGACGTCACCCTGCTGAACCTCGATCACCTGCGCGATTGGGCCGCCCGCGGCCTGGCGCAACGGGCCGCCGAAGCGGACAAGGTGCGCGGCATCGTCGGCGAAGAGGTCGAGCGCTTCGGCCTGGAGGCCACTGCCCGCCAGGCCGCGCCGCTGGTCGCCCAGCTGTACGAGAAGGGCGAGGCCGTTCGCCAGGCCGAGCTGGATCGCTTCTCCAACCGGCTCGGTTCGCTCGAGCCGGCCCAGCGCGACGCGGTCGACGCGGTCACCAAGGGCATCGTCGCCAAGCTGCTGCACCAGATGTCGGTGCGCCTGAAGGACGATGCCGGCAGCCCGCAGGGCGAGCGCAACGCGGCAGCGGTGCGCGACCTGTTCGACCTCGGTTGAAAACGGCACGGTTGAAAACGGCACGGTTGAAAACGGCACGGTTGAAAACGGCACGGTTGAAGGGGCTCGGCTGAGGCACGTGGCCGCCTCCCCCGCGCACGCCCCCGGCCGCACCTTGCGGCTGGCCACGCGCGGCAGTGCCCAGGCCACCGCCCAGGCCTCCGCCGTCGCCGATGCGCTGATGGCCGCGCACCCCGGCCTCGAGGTGCAGCTGGTGTTCGTGGAGACGCTGGGCGACCGGCGCACCGACGTGCCGCTGCACACGATGGGCGGCCAGGGCGTGTTCGTGAAGGAAGTGCAGCGGGCGGTGTTGGCCGGCGACGCCGACTTCGCCGCCCACAGCGCCAAGGACCTGCCCTCGACAGTGGGCGACGGCCTGCAGTTGGCCGCGTTCTGCCAGCGGCGCGACCCGCGCGACGCGCTGGTGGGCGCTGCGTTGCACGCGCTGCCCCAGGGCGCGACGCTGGCCACCGGCTCGGTGCGCCGGCGCGCACAGCTGCAGGTGGTGCGCCCCGACCTGCACTTCGTCGAGCTGCGCGGCAACATCCACACCCGCCTCACCAAGGTGCCAGACGGCGGCGCGCTGGTGATGGCCGTCACCGCGCTGCAGATCCTGGGCCTCACCGACCTCATCGCGGAGGTGCTGCCGGTGGAGCAGTTCGTGCCTGCGCCCGGGCAGGGTTGTGTGGCACTGGAGTGCCGCGCCGGCGATGCAGGCACCGCTGCCGTGCTGGCTGCGGTCGACCACCCGCAGACCCGGGCGGAGGTGCTGCTCGAGCGGGCCTTCCTGGCCCAACTGGGCACGGGTTGTTCGCTGCCCGTCGCGGCCCACGCGGCCGGCGACGTGCTCTCCGGTTTCCTCGCCGACCCGGATGCCGGCTGCACGGTCAGCGAGGCGATCGCCGTCGACGATGCGTTGCCGGCCGATCGGCTGGCACGCGCGGCCGGGTTCGCCCGCCACCTGCAACAGCGGCTGGCCGAGGCGGTGGCCGACGGCGCGGCCACGGGCGACGCCGGCTCGAGATGAGCGCGCTGGCCGGCCGCCGCGTGGTGGTCACCCGTGCGGCCGAGCAGGCCGACGACCTGGCCGCGCTGCTGCGAGCACGTGGGGCGGTGCCGGTGGTGGTGCCGCTGATCGAGATCGTCGTCGAGACGGCGCAGGCGGCGCTGTTGGCCGGGCTGGCCCCGGCCGAGTTCGACTGGCTGGTGGTCACCTCGCCGAACGGCGCCGCCCACTACGTGCTGGCCCACGGCAGCCGCATCCCGGCGCGGGTTGCCGCTGTCGGCAGCGCCACGGCCGCGGCGCTGCGCGCGGGCGGTGTGCCCGTGTCGTTGGTGCCCGCACGTCAGCGCGCCGAAGGGCTGCTGCAGGAGTTTCCCGCGGGCACCGGCCGCGTGCTGGTGGTGCAGGCGGTCGATGCCGAGCCCACGCTGGCCGCCGGCCTCGCCGCCCTTGGTTGGCAGGTCACGGCCCTCAGCCCGTACCGCAGCGTGCCGGCCCGCCGGCCGGCCGCGGGTGACGCAACTGACGTCCCCGGCGAGGCGCTGCAGGCCGAGGTGCTGCAGGCCGAGGCGGTGCTGTTCGCCAGCGGTTCGGCGGCGCGCGCCTGGGCAGCGGTGTTCGGCGCGCACACGCCGGCGATCGTGGTGGCGATCGGGCCGCAGACGGCAGCCGTCGCAGCGGAGGCCGGACTCAAGGTGACCCTCGTCGCGACCGATCATTCACTTGCGGGAATGGTGGACGTGCTGGATCGCCATCTCTCCCAGAACGATTAGACTTTTAGGACGCCCGTGTCCCGGGTGGAGTTACGAAAGCGCACCATGCAACGAACGTCGGTCTCCCGGCGCTGGGCCTCGATCGCAGGCTCGGTCGCCGTTCTCGCGGCTCTGGGTGTCACCCAGGTGGCCGCAGACCTTCGCGCGCCGGCTGCGCCCACCCCCGACCTGCCCGGTGCTGCGGTGGAGAACGTCGCCTCGCAGACGCCCACGGTCTCGGCCGACGGTCGCTTCGTGGCCTACGCAGGCAGCCCAGCGCCGTCGGCCGACGAAGCTGCACCCGATGCCCGCACCAGCACCATCTGGCTGAAAGACCGCGAGGCCAGCACCGTCGTCGAGCTCACCACCGTCGCTCCCGACGTGCCCGCGGGCGACTCGAAGTGGCCCGTCGTCAGCGCCGACGGGTGCACGGTCACCGTCATCACCGAGATGGGCTACGACCTGTTCCGCGACGACGACGGCGGCACCCGCTGGGACGTCTACCGACTGCTGTTGCCGCACTGTGGTGGCACACCCGGCGACTGGGAGCTGGTCTCCGCATCGCGCGGTGTGGGCACCGGCACCGCCGCCGGCGACGACGTCAGCCCGCTGTACCCGCCGGCGGTGTCGGGCGAGGGCAACTTCGTCGCCTACACCCACTCGTTCAGCGTGGTGGCCCCCGAGCTCACCGGCATCACCCTGGTCGACCTGACGGTCGCCATCGGCGACACCGGCCGCTCGCTGCCCGTGGCCGGCACCCCTGCCGCCGCGCCCGACAGCACGTTCCTGTACCGCGGCCTGCGCGAGCCGTCGCTCAGCGCCGATGGATCGGTGGTGGCCTTCACCTCCGACTCCAACGCGGCCTCGGCGCTGGCCGATTGGGGCACCGGGCCGGAGCCCGGCGACTACGCCACCTCCAACGTCTACGTGTGGGACCGCAGCAACCTCGACCGCAACACCAATGTGCGCCGCCTGTCGGCCGCGGGCAACGACCCCGGCGACTCGTACGACCCGGTCGTGTCGGGCAACGGCCGCTTCGTGGCGTTCGTCTCGCGGGCCACCAGCCTCGTGGCCGGCGCCACCCTGCCCCAGTGCAACCCGCGCTGCACCTCGCAGGTGTACCTGTTCGACCGCAACGACGGCTCGCTGCGGCTGGCCAGCCGCCAGCCGGGCGACCCCACCAGTGCGCCCGTCGGTGCCGACTCCGATGCCTCGCAGCCGGCCCTCGACCACAGCGGCGACGAGCTGCTCTACGTCACCCGCGCCAGCAACCTGTTCCCCACGCGCAGCAGCGCGGCGGGCGGCCCCGGCGACGGCGACGTGGTGCTGTTCGTGCCGTCCACCGGCCTGGTCGACCGGGTGTCGGTGCTGGCCGATGGAGTCACCCCGGCCCCGGCCGCCAACTCGCACCCGCAGCTGTCGGCCACCGGCCGCGTGGTGGTGTTCGACACCCTCGCCGGCCCGGCCTACGGCAACCCGGCGGTCGTCGGCCGCCAGGTCGCCATCGTCGCCCACACGCCCGTGCTGGAGATGGCCGACCTCGACGTGGGCACGGTGGCCGTCGGCTTCCCCGGCCCCGAGTGGTTCCTGGTGGTCAGCAACCACGGCCCATCGTCGTTCTCGCCGGCCCTGGTGGAGGTCTCGAACCCCGACTTCCTGATCAGCGGCGGCAGCTGTGCCGACGTGGCTGCCGCGGCCGTGGCGCCCGGTGGCACGTGCACCCTGCACCTGATGATGATGCCCACCCTGCCAGGTGAGGTCGAGGGCACGGTCACCATCAGCGAGGAAGGGTTCGACGCGGTCTCCATCACTGCCGAGCTCAGCGGTTTCGGCGGCGACCCGACGCTGGCCGCCACTGCGCCCACGGGCGGCTACGGCGGCTCGCTGGTGGTGGGCCAGCGCGGCGAGCCGGTGTCGTTCACCCTGCTGAACGTCGCCTTCAACCCGGTCAAGGTCTCCAAGATCACCGTCGAGGGCTCGAACCCCGACGACTTCGAGATCAGCCTCGACGAGTGCACCCGCAAGACCCTCGATGCCGCCACCGAGTGCAATCTGCAGGTGATCTTCACGCCCACCGCCGCAGGCAGGCGCACCGCCAACATCGTGGCCGTCACCGACGGCGACATGTACGCCACCATCCTGGTCAGCGGCGACGCGCACTACGAGCCGAAGATCGCGGTCGACAGCACCACGGTGTTCACCGGTGCGCAGCTGACGGTCGCCGGCGCCGGCTTCGCCCCCAACACGGCCGTCGCCATCGGCTGGGCCGACGGCAGCGGCGCCACCGTCACCGTCGTCACCGACGAGGCGGGCGGGCTGGTGGCCATGCTGCCTGTGCGGCCCAACGAGCGGGCAGGCAACCGAGTCGTGGTGGCCCAGACCACCGATGGTCAGGTGGCCAGCACCGACGTGCTGGTCGTGCCCAAGGCCAAGAACCATGGGCCGGGCTCGGCCACCTGGCCGGGCCGCTGAGCCGGGCCGCTCGCCTGCTCAGGCCGGCAGCAGTACGCCGCTGAAGAACACGCTGTTCACGCACGTGGCCGCCGTCGCGTCGCCCACGCTGGCACAGGTGACGGCCACCACCACCTGCTCACCGGCCTTGAACTCGAGCGGTGTCACCAACGACACCACGTCGTAGGGCACGACGTTGGTCAGCTTGTAGCTGTACAGCGCGACGTCGTTGCGCAGGATCAGCAGCGAGCCCTGGTCGTAGTTCTGGTTGTCCACCCGGATGTCGGTGATCTGCAGGCGCTTGCCGGCGGGCACCGTGTAGCGGGCCGCGTCGGTGGCGCCGACGGCGACGGCCACCGGCAGCGGGAAGTTGACGATCTCGCCCTCGTCGGCCGGCAGCGACACGCTGGTGACCACGGTGGACCCGGTGGAGGTGTCGAGCGGTGCGTTCAGCGTGGTGGTGGTGACTGCGGCGGCATCGCGGACGGCCTCGTCGGCGGCGTCGCGGATGGCCGGCTTGGCCACCGCGTACCACGCCAGCAGGGCCAGGCCGGCGACACCGGCGATGGAGAGCAGGCGGCCGAACAGGCGCTCGGGCACCATCGGGGTCTGCACGAAGGTGGCGCCGGCGGTGGCGGTGGGGCTGCCCGGCTGGTCGGCGTCGATGCGGAACGGCACCGTGCGCGCCCGGCGCTCCCACTGCAGCCCGGTGCTGCGCAGCTTCATGCGGATCAGCGTGCTCGCCCCCGGCTCGACGCCCGCGGCGGGCGGATCGAAGTCGGCCTCCACCCGGCCCGACGGGTCGATCAGGTGCAGGCGGCAGCTGGCCTGGGTGTTGCCCCGGTTCTCCAGCATCATCTCGTAGGTGGCGCCGCGGCGGCCGCGCAGCGCGGGCTGCAGCACATCCAGCCGGCGGTCGAAGCTGCCGGCGATGTTCAGCGTGGTCTCGGCGCTTCGCACCTCGTCGGGGTCGCTCTGCGGCACCACCCGCACGGTCAGCGAGGTGGGCCCGGCGGTGGTGCTGGGCAGCAGCGGCGGCGCCACCTCGATGTCGATCACCTGCTGGGTGCCACCGAACAGCGTGACCACGGCGGGGGTGATCGTGGTCCAGGCCGCGGCCATGCCGGCGGGCGTGAGCACGAACGAGTCGGTGGTGTCGCCCAGGTTGACGACGGTCAGCTGCAACACCGCCACCGTGCCGGGGGTGACGTCGGTATCGCCGCGAGAGCACCATGCCCGGGCTGCCATCGTGGGGAACGCGACCGGACCGCCCGGGCCACGCCGCGGCAGTGCAGGCGGCGCTGTGGCGTCATGGCGGGCGTCAGCGGAACGAGATGCGGTCGCGGCCCGACTTCTTCGCCCCTTGCAGGGCGGCAGTGGCCTCACCCAGCACACGGGAGGCGTCGAACCCACCGCTGCCCACTGCCACGCCCACGGAGGCGGTGATGCGCACGTCGCTGGGGATGCCGTGCCACGTACGCACCCCGATCATCTGGCGGATGCGCTCGAACACCATGCGGGCGTCGCCGGGAGATGTCTCGCGCAGCACCATCACGAACTCGTCGCCGCCCAGGCGCACCACCGAGTCGCCGCGACGGCACACCCGCTCCAGCAGGCCGGCCACCTCCTGCAGCACGCCGTCGCCCTGCAGGTAGCCGTACTCGTCGTTGACCTGCTTGAACCCGTCGAGGTCGATCACGCCGACGCACACGGGCGCGTGGTCTTCCAGCATCTCGGGCAGCAGATGCGACAGGTGCCGGCGGTTGGGCAGGCCGGTCAGCGGGTCGCTCTCGCTGAGGGCCTCCACCCGCAGGTGCTCCACGCCCAGACGCACGTGCTCCCAGCGGGCCGCCCGCTCGTCGTGCAGGCGGCGGTCGGCCTCGCGCAGGTTGCGCTCCAGCGCGGCGCGGGCCTCGTCGAAGCGGCCCAGCTTCCACAGCACCTCCACCTCCACCCGCAGCAGCGGGCCGAGGTACTCGGTGAAGTTGATCTCCGTCGCCAGCGCCATCGCGTTGCCGATCAGGTCGATCACGTCCGTGTTCTGCGTGGAGCCCCACACCGCCATCGCCTCGCCGGCCATGGCGATCACCTGCTCTTCGCGCATGCCGTGCTCGACCGCCAGCTGGCGGGCCGCATGGGCGTCGTCGAGGGCAGCGTGGTAGTGGCCGATCTCGGCCAGCATCATCGAGCGGTGCGCCAACGCGGTGCCCATCGCCAGCACCTCGGTGCCGCCCTCCGGGTCCAGCGCGGCAGTGGCGGCGTAGAGGCCGTCGTGGAGGAAACGGTGGCGCGCGTCCTGGTCGGGTTCGTGCTGGGCGGCGAAGTGGTAGGCACTCGACATGCTGGCGTAGGCGAACTGCCGGTCGAGGTCGGTCTCGGCCAGGCGCATCTCCCGGTCGTACAACTCCAGCGCCGCCTCCACGAACCCGCAGTGCGCGTAGGTGACGGCCATGTTGTGCACGACCTGGTAGTTGCTGGGTTCGTTGGGCAACCGGTTGAGGATGTACGCCGCCTCGGAGAGGATGTGAGCGGCTTCCGCCAAGCGGTCTTCGCGGCTGTGGTGGTCGACCATGACGCCCAGCGCATCGGCCAGCTCTGGCAGGAAGCCCTCGGCGCGAGCCTGCTGCGCCACGACCTGGGCCAGCGCCGCGGCCTCCGGGTAGCGCTCGACGGCGAGCAGGCAGCACGCCTGGCGGATCTGCAGGTTCAGCTGGGTCTGCAGATCGCCCGCGCAGTTGGCAGCGGCCGCGAACAACCGGCCGGCCTGGTCGAAGTCGCCCGCCTGCCGGGCGTCGATGGCCTGCTGCTCCAGCGTCGTCACGGTCGTCACGCGTCCTGCCCGTTCGCCGGTGCGTTCGAACGGTGGGCGCGCACGTGCCCGGCCGTGCCGAGGCATGTTGTGCCCCCAGCGGTGCCGGCTGTCGTCCTGTTCATGCAGGGAAGGCATCGGCGCGCGAGTGCCGCGACCTGAGCGTTTCGTGACGCACAGTGGCGGTCGTCCGCGCAGTCGCCGGCGCGGCCGCCTGGCCGCCGGCCGTGGTAGCGGCCGGCTGCGCACTGACGGATCGGCCCCGGCACCGAATACGATGCCGAACCGTGACCGGCTCGTTCCCTGCCTCGCGGCCCCGGCGTTTGCGCAGCTCGTCAGCGATGCGCGACCTCGTGGCGGAAACCCAACTGGATGTGCGCCAGCTCGTCGCGCCGTTGTTCGTGCGCGAAGGCATCGACGAACCGCAGCCGATCCTGTCGCTGCCGGGCGTCGTGCAGCACACACGTGCGTCGCTGGTGCAGGAGGTGCGCGAGCTGGCCGCACTGGGCGTGCGCGCCGTCATCCTGTTCGGCGTGCCTGCGCAGAAGGACGAGGTCGGCTCGGGCGCGTTCGACCCGCGGGGCATCGTCCAGCTCGCGCTGCGCGATCTGTCCGCCGAGGTTGGCGACCGGATGGTGCTGATGGCGGACCTGTGCGTCGACGAGTACACGTCGCACGGCCACTGCGGCGTGCTCGACGGGCCGGCGGGCGACCCGCACACCTCCGTCGACAACGACGCGACGCTGGAGATCTACGCCCGCATCGCGGTGGCGCAGGCCGATGCCGGCGCCCACGTGGTGGCGCCCAGCGGGATGATGGACGGCCAGGTCGGCGTCATCCGCGCCGCGCTCGACGGTGCCGGCCACCGCAACACCGCGATCCTCGCCTACTCGGCGAAGTACGCCAGCGGGCTGTACGGCCCGTTCCGCGACGCTGTCGATTGCGCGATCGTCGGTGGCGGCGACCGCAAGGCGTACCAGCAGGATTGGCGCAACGCCCGCGAGGCGATGGTGGAGGTGCGGGCCGACATCGCCGAGGGCGCCGACATGGTGATGGTGAAGCCCGCGCTCAGCTACCTCGACATCATCTCGGCGGTCAAGACCGCGGTCGACGTGCCGGTGGCGGCGTATCACGTCAGCGGCGAGTACTCGATGATCAAGGCCGCCGCGGCCAACGGCTGGATCGATCACGACGCCGTGGCCACCGAGCAACTGACGGCCATCCGCCGCGCCGGCGCCGACGTCATCCTCACCTACCTCACGCGCTGGTTCGCGGAGCACGCCGCAGGAGGCGCTCGCTGATGGAACTGTTCCCCGCCGATCTGCCGCGCTCGAACACCGAGTTGTACGCGCGCTCGTGCGCCGTCATCCCCGGCGGGGTGAACAGCTCGATCCGCGCGTTCAAGGCTGTGGGCGGCACGCCGTACCTCGTCGAGCGTGCCGAGGGCGCGCAGGTGTGGGACGTCGAGGGCACCCGCTATCTCGATCTCGTGCAGTCGTACGGCGCGATCATCCTCGGCCACGCCCACCCGGCGGTCACGGCCGCCATCGCAGAGGCTGCCACCCGCGGCACGTCGTACGGTGCGCCGACGCCGGGCGAGATGCTGCTGGCGGAGGAGATCAGCCGGCGTGTGCCCAGCTGCGAGCGAGTGCGCCTGATGAACAGCGGCACCGAGGCCACCAGCACTGCCGTGCGCCTGGCCCGCGGCTTCACCGGCCGCGACCGCATCGTCATCTTCCACGGGAACTTCCACGGCGCCACCGATGCCCTGCTCGCCGCCGGCGGCAGCGGTGTCGCCACGCTGGGCCTGCCCGGCACGGCCGGCGTGCCCGCGAGCGCAGTGGCCAACACGCTCGTCGTGCCGTACAACGTGGTGCCCCAGCTCGACGAGCAGGTGGCCGCCGTGTTCGTGGAACCCGTCGCCGCGAACATGGGCGTCGTCGCCCCCGCGGCAGGCTTCCTCGAAGGCCTGCGGGCCGAGTGCGATCGCGTCGGCGCGCTGCTGGTGTTCGACGAGGTGATCACCGGCTTCCGCCTCGGCACCGGCGGCGCGCAGGAGATGTTCGGTGTGCGCGCCGACCTCACCACGTTCGGCAAGGTCATCGGTGGGGGCCTGCCCATCGGCTGCGTCGGCGGCCGCCGCGACATCATGGAGACGCTGTCGCCGCTGGGCCCGGTGTTCCACGCCGGCACGCTGGCCGGCAACCCATTGGCCACCGCCGCCGGCCGCGCCGCGCTGGCCGAGCTGACGCCGTCGGCGTACGAGCTGCTCCGTGTGCGTGCCGCGCGCCTGTCTGCGCTGCTCACCGAGGCGTGCGCCACTGCCGGCCTGCCCGCGGTGTTCCCCGTGGTGGGCACGCTGGTGGGCATGTACTTCGGCTCGGCCCTCGGAGCGGGTGTTGCGCCCACCAACTTCGCCGAGGCGAAGACCACCGACGAGGCGATGTACCGGGCGTTCTTCCACGCGATGCTGGCCGAAGGCGTCGCCCTGGCACCCGGTGCCTACGAAGCCCTGTTCGTCGGCCTCGCCCACACCGACGAAGTGCTGGAAGCCATCGGCGCCGCCGCCGCCAAAGCCGCGCAAGTCGCCGCCGCCGCCGCCCGCGCCGCCGGCTGACTCGGGGTGCTCTCGACTCGTGCGTTTGGACACTTCTGCGCGCATAGCGCGCAGAAGTGTCCAAACGCGGGCTTGCGCAGTGCGCTGCGGCCGCTTGCGGGTGGGGCGCGCCTACGCTCTGCGGCGTGCGGCAGTTCTTCACCTTGCGCTTCTGGCTGACCATCGCCGCGCTCGGCGGGCTGGCGCTGGGGGTGGTGGCGTTCGTGCACAGCCGCGAGCCGGAGGCCGCCGAACGGCCGGCGAGCGGCGGCAACGGGTTCGGGGCCGGGGGCGAGCTGCGCACGATCGACCTCGTGTCGTGGGTGTACTCGGCCGTGCCCAGTGACGACTTCGAGATCGTCGGCGGCCGCACCACCGCCGACCTGGCGTTGATCCTCGACGGCACCCGCACGATGGTGGTGAAGGCCGGAACGCCCGGCGACATCGACTGCCCGCGCCTCGACGAACCGGGGCAGTGCACGGTCGCCGTCGATCTGCTGGGCGACGGGGTGCTGTGGTTCTCGATCGTGCCCGGCACGCCCGGGGCCACGGTGCAGCTGCCGGCGGTGCGCGAGATCCTGGACGACGGCTGGTTGTTGCTGGCCAACGGTTGGGTGGTGCGGCACGCCGACACGGTGGACCGCCAGTGCTCGGAGGAGGCCACTTCGCTGGCCGACTTCATCGATCTCTACGGCGACCGGGCCCGGGCGACGTTCAGCTTCGAGCAGCAGAAGGTGGTGAAGGTCACCTGTCCGCGGGCCGCCGGCCCGGCCACCACCACGACGGTGCCCTACCCGACGTTCCTGCCCCCGGAGACCGTGCCGGTCGACGGCAGCGACACCACCGTCGCCGAAGAAGCCGGCTGATCCCACCGGTCGGGCGGCGAGCGCCCGGCCCAGCCCCGGGCGCTGCTCAGCGCTGGGTGCGGTGCCGGGCGACTTCGTAGGTGGCCAGCGCGGCGGCCGCACTGACGTTCAGTGAGCTCAACCGGCCCAGCATCGGGATGCTGACGATCAGGTCGCAGCGCTCGCGCACCAGCCGCGACAGCCCGGCACCCTCGGCGCCCAGCACGAGGCAGATGGCGTCGGCGGCCAGGTCGCCCAGTTCGAACAGGCTGCGGTCGGCCTCGTCGTCGAGGCCCACGATCCAGACACCGGCCTCCTTCATGCGCGCCAGCGCAGCGGGCAGGCCGCCCACCACCGCCATCGGAACGTGCTCCACCGCTCCGGCCGCGGCCTTGCACACCGTCGGTGTGACGTGCACTGCCCGGTGGCGGGGCAGCACCACGCCGTGCACACCGGCGCCGTCGCAGCAGCGCATCAGCGCGCCCAGGTTGCCCGGATCGGTGACGCCATCGACGGCCACCAGGAACGGCGGCTGGTTCGGCCTGCGCTGCAGCAGCGTGGCCAGCTCCACCTCCTGCAGCGGAGCGGCGAAGGCGATGACACCCTGCGGGGCTTCGCTGCGGGCCTGCATGTCCAGCCGCTTGCGAGCCACCTGGGTGACGGTGACGCGCATCGTCTTCGCGATCTCGACGATGTCGCCGACGACTTCGCTCTCGTCGGGATCGGCCGAGACCCAGATCTCCTTCACACGGCGACGGCCGGCGATCAGCAGCTCGCGCACTGCCTGACGACCTTCCACCTGCTCGCCGCCCAACGGCTTGTCGGTGCTCTTGCGCTCTTCGCCCGGCTGCAGGATGCGGCCCGTGCGGCCCGCACCACGCGACGCGAACTGGCGCCCGCCACCGGCACCGCCCACGCCACGGCCGGCGCTGCTGCTGCGGCCACCACCTGCGCGACTGCCGCCTGTGCGCTCGCCACCAGCGCCACCGGCGCCACCGGCCCC
>JAUSLQ010000006.1 GCA_030645675.1 Actinomycetota bacterium
CAGTGAAGGCGCGCATCCACTCGCTTTGCGGGTGGCTCTGCTTCCGGGTCGGCTGCCGCGCCGCAGCCCGAGGCCACTACGAACGGGTCCTGCAGTTGCGCGGCGACGATTTCGCCGCCTACGTCCACCTCGGCCGCATCGCCTTCTCGGTCGGCGACTACGCCGGCTGGCGCCGCGAGTTCGAACACGCGCGCCGCGCCGACCCGGAACGCTTCACGCGCTTGCGCCACACCTTCGAGTTGTTCGAGCCGCGCATCGCGGGCACCAACTTCGACGACACGGGTGAACGCGCGACCTGGCGGTCGCTGCGCCCGTTCGGCCCCGGTGCCGGCAAGCGCGCCAGCGGCCTGCGCAGCGAGTCGTCACTCGACGGCTCGGCCGCCGGCAGTTCGTCGCCGGCGAGCGGCCCACCCGCCGATGCCAGTGCGTCGCTCGACGCGGGACTCGAACTGCCGCCGGACCAACCGGCGCTGCGCGGTGACGATTGCCTGTCGGAGACCGAACGGCTGCGGCTGCGCAAGCTCGGGCCGATCGCACCGCGCGAACTCAAGGCCTGCGATCTCGACGACCTGTCGCGTCGGCTCAGCGGCTGAGCCCATCCGGCCTCACGACGCCTGCACCGGCTCCTCTCGGGCACCGGTGCACTAATCGCCTGGATCGCGCGGCGACCGCAGGAGGCGGCTGTAGCAGCAGACCACGAGGGTCGTGATGCCACCAACCGCGAGGATCAGGATCGTGAGGCCGGTAGCGTTGAGTCCGCTCGTGCTCGAGGGATCGCTGGAGAGGAAGGAACTCGCCAACCCGGTCGGAAGACCGAGCATCAACATGGGGTTCACGGGCGTACCTGGATCTGGGAGACACAGGTGGCGGCCCGACCACCCAGAACCTGCGACGACGCGTGCCGGCGCACCCTTGGAGCTGCACAGCGCGACGCGTCAACGAATCAGGTGCACCGACTGGGCCCCCACCCAGAGCAACAGGGCGACGGCCACGTGCTGCAGCCGGGCTCGCCCCCACGCGCGGGTCGTGCCGGCGACCTTCGCGGCGCGACCATGCACGATGAGCAGCAGGATCAGCACCCCCCAGAAGACCGCGTCGATCATGGACAGATCCCACGCCGGCCGCCGCAGCAGGAGGATGATGCAGACGAACAACACGCCGTAGGCACCGATGGAGCGGAAGATCTCCAGCAGGAAACTGCCGCTGGACGTGATCGGAGCGGGCGGGGGCGGGCCGGGCAGATCAGGATCGGTCATGAGTGAACTCATCCGGATGGCGGCCCGACCATCCGATTGCCTGCGCAGCCAAGACGGTGCGCACCCTGAATGGCGTCAGACTAGGTTGTCGTGGAACACGATGCAATGCTCGCGCAGCAGGACGTTCAGGCGCTTTCGCCACTCGTCGCGCCCGACGGGCTGGACAGGCGTCCCGAGAGTCGTTCGCGCCGGCGGAGTTCGGCGGCATCGACGAGCATGCGTCCGGCCCAGCGGTAGACGTTGAACTCGGAGACGATGCGCCGCATCGACTGCATGCGTTCGCGCTGCTCGGTGGCCGGCATGCGCAGGGCAGCGGCGAGGGCTGCACTGGACTGCTGGAGGTCGTAGGGATTCACGATCAGCGCTTCGGTCAGGTCGCGCGAAGCACCGGTGAACTGGCTCAACACCAGCACCCCCTGCTCGTCGTCGCGCGCGGCGACGAACTCCTTGGCGACCAGGTTCATGCCGTCGTGCAAGCTGCTCACGTAGCAGAGGTCGGCTGCGCGGTAGTGGCGGAACACGGAAGGGGGTTCGTGGTGCGAGCGCAGCATCACGATCGGCCGCCAGGACGCATTGCCCCACCGTTCGTTGATCTCCTTGGCCAGCGCTTCGACGCGCTCGTTGAGCTCGCGGTAGCGCAGGATCTTCGTCCGGCTCGGTGCCGCCAGCTGCGCGAAGGTGAACCTGCCGCGGAACTCGGGCCAGCGGGCCAGCAGCTGGTCCACCGCGAGCAGTCGTTCCTCGATGCCCTTCGTGTAGTCGAGGCGGTCGATGCCTACGCCCAGCAATACGTCGTCCGCCAGACCGAGATCGGCCAGGACCAAGGCGCGGCACGCGGCGATGGACGGCATGTCCTCGAGCCAGTGCACCGGCCATTCGATGGAGATGGGGTACGGACGAACGAGCGTTCGGCGCGGCCCCTGCACGATGGCGCGCGTCTCGCGGTCGATGCGGCTCTCCACGTAGGCGTCGACCGAGTCGATGAAGTTGTTGCAGTGCTGCTGGGTGTGGAAGCCGACGATGCTCGAGCCGAGCAGCCCGGAGATGATCTCCTCGCGCCACGGGCAGATGCCGAATCGCTCGGCATTGGGCCACGGGATGTGCCAGAAGGTGAGGATGGTGGCGCGCGGCAGACGCTCGCGGATCATCTTGGGCGCCAAGGCGAAGTGGTAGTCCTGCACCAGGATGATCGGATCGTCCGAGTCCACTTCCTCGCACACGGCGTCGGCGAACTTGCGGTTGACCCGGACGTAGTGCTCCCAGTCCTCGGCCCGGAAGATCGGGCGCGTGTGGGCGAGATGGCACAGCGGCCAGAGACCCTCGTTGGCAAAACCGTAGTAGTAGCCGTTCTCCTCGGCCTCGGTGAGCCACACGCGCCGCACCACGTACGACTCTTCGCCGGGCGGCACGCGCACGCGCCCCATCGCGTCGGCGGTCTCGCGATCGGCGCTGCCACTGCCGTGGGCCACCCAGGTGCCCGAGCACGCCTTCATGACCGGTTCGAGCGCCGTGACGAGGCCGCTCGCCGGATGCTGCACGCGGATGCCGTCCTTGGTGCGCTCGTGGATGTAGGGCTCGCGGTTGGCGAGGATGACCACGCGCTCGCCTTGCAGGTGCTGCTTGAGTGCGGCACGCAGGCGGTCCGCACCCCAGACGCCGGCTCCGGCCTCGGAGTGACGTTCTCGCGCCAGGCGCTCGGCGAGCGAACGCACGTCACGCACCAGCGGCTGGAAACTGCCGGCCGGACCGCCCGACAGCGCCTTGCGCAATTCGCTGGTCCAGCCGCGCCAGGCCACCCGTGCCGCCAGCAGCGTGACCACGGCGGCGCCCAGTGCGAGCACGAAGAAGGCCACGAGCAGCAGGTCCCGGGTGGTCGCTTCGCGCCGCGCCACGAAGCTGAGGTCGTGCACGAGTACGACGAAGCCCAGCGGACCGACTTCGCCGGCGACGGCGGTGGCGCTGACGTGGACGCGGCCCATCGGCAGGTCCGCGGTCGTCGACCACGAAGGCTCTCCAGCGGTTCCCTCGGCGAGGCGACGTTCCAGAGCCGCACTGGGGAACTCTTGAGGATACCCCTGGGTCGCGGCCACCAGCTCCCCCGCCGCCGAGCAGGCCGCGGCACCGAGGATGCGCTCGTCGCGCGTGATGTCCTGGAGTACCGCGGTCAGGTTGGATCGGTCGCTCCAGTTGCGCACCAGGCTCCGCCGGGCCGACTGGACGGCGAGGCTGGACCGGAGCTGCAGATCGCGCTCGAACCAGGCTGCAGTCGTCCGGTCGAGCACCGCGTATCCGGCGAGGGCGAGCGCCCCGAGGCCGAATAGCAGCACGAGGAGGAACCCGGCGGCGCGGCGCATGCGGTGATGATGGCCCGCGGGCGGCCATCGCCAAGCCCGAATGCCCGGGAAATCAGTCCCAGGGCCGCGACAGCCGGAACGCCGTGTTGATCAGACCGACGTGCGAGTAGGTCTGCGGGAAGTTGCCGGCCTGCGCGCCGTTGGCGATCAGGAGGTCTTCGGAGAACAAGCCGAGGCCGTTGTGCATCTCGAGCACGGCCTCGAACGCGCGCCGCGCATCCTCGCGTCGCCCGACCATCGCCAGGGCCTCGGCGAACCAGAAGGTGCAGACCGTGAACGCCGCCTCGGGCACGCCGAAGTCGTCGCGCACGTCGTAGCGCCGCAACAATCCGTTGGGCATGCGCAGCTTCGACTCGATCGCCGCGACGAGGCGGTGCGCGCGCGGATCGTCGCCGCGCAGGAAGCCGAAGTGCAGGGCCAGCAACCCGGAGGCATCGAGGTTGTCCTGCCCGGCGGCCTGCGTCAGGGAGCCGATGTCTTCGTTCCAACAGCGCTGCCACAGCAGGGTGGCCGCGCGTTCGACCACGCGTTCCGATTGCGCGCGCAGCGATGGCAGCCCGAGCGCCGTGGCGATCTCGACGGCACGCCGGGCCCCGGCCCAGTGGGTCAGCAGCGTGAAGGTGTGCAGTTGCCTCGTGCCGCGCAGTTCCCAGAGGCCGGCATCCGGTTCCTCGAGGCGGCGTTCGATCTGCGACACGAGCCCCTCGACGAGATTGCGCGCCCCGCTGACGCCCTCGCCACCGCGGAACCGGACGTCGAGCAGCATCCGGCTGATGGACAGGATCAGCTCGCCGTAGACGTCGTTCTGCCGCTGCGCGAACGCCTGGTTGCCGATCCGCACGGGGCCGTCGCCGCGATGGCC
>JAUSLQ010000122.1 GCA_030645675.1 Actinomycetota bacterium
ACGTCTCGTTCCCCATCGCCGTGCTGGCCGGGATCGTAGGGAAGTGACCGACATGACCGATTCACTGCTGCAGAGCAAGGTTCCTGGCGGCCCGATGGCCGACAAGTGGGACAACTACAAGGCCGACATGAAGTTGGTCAACCCCAACAACAAGCGCAAGTTCAAGGTGATCGTGGTCGGCAGCGGTCTGGCCGGTGCGTCGGCCGCCGCGACGATGGCCGAGCTCGGCTACGACGTCGAGGTGTTCACGTTCCACGACTCGCCGCGCCGTGCGCACAGCATCGCGGCGCAGGGCGGCATCAACGCGGCGAAGAACTACCGCGGCGACGGCGACAGCGTGCACCGCCTGTTCTACGACACCATCAAGGGCGGCGACTTCCGTGCCCGCGAGGGCAACGTGCACCGCCTCGCGCAGGTCAGCCTGAACATCATCGACCAGATGGTGGCTCAGGGTGTGCCGTTCGCTCGCGAGTACGGCGGCCTGCTCGATACCCGTTCGTTCGGTGGCTCGCAGCTGCAGCGCACGTTCTACGCCCGCGGCCAGACCGGCCAGCAACTGCTGCTGGGTGCCTACCAGCAGCTCGCCCGCCAGATCGGGCTGGGCACGGTGAAGTTGTGGAACCGGGTCGAGCTGGTCGACACGGTGAACGTCGACGGCCGTTGCGCCGGCATCGTCACCCGCGACCTCGTCACCGGCGAGGTGCGTTCGCACGCCGCCCACGCGACGGTGCTGTGCACCGGTGGTTACGGCAACGCGTTCTTCCTCTCCACCAACGCGATGAACTGCAACGTCACGGCCGCGTGGCGTGCGCACCGCAAGGGCGCCTACTTCGCGAACCCGTGCTACACCCAGATCCACCCCACGTGCATCCCGCAGGCCGACGACACGCAGAGCAAGCTGACGCTGATGAGCGAGTCGCTGCGCAACGACGGCCGGGTGTGGGTGCCGCTGAACGCCGGCGACAACCGCCCGGCCGACCAGATCCCCGAGGCCGAGCGCGATTACTACCTCGAGCGCCTGTACCCCAGCTTCGGCAACCTGGCCCCGCGCGACATCTCGTCGCGGGCGGCCAAGCGTGCGGTCGACAGTGGCCGCGGCGTGGGCCCGTTGAACAACGGTGTGAACCTGGACTTCTCCGCAGCCATCGGCCGTCTCGGCAAGGACGTGGTGAAAGAGCGCTACGGCAACCTGTTCGAGATGTACGAGCGCATCACCGGCGAAGACCCGTACAGCACGCCCATGCGCATCTACCCGGCCAGCCACTACACGATGGGCGGCCTGTGGGTGGACTACGAACTGATGACCACCACCCCCGGCCTGTACTGCGCCGGTGAGGCCAACTTCAGCGACCACGGCGCCAACCGCCTCGGTGCCTCGGCCCTCATGCAGGGCCTGGCCGACGGCTACTTCGTGCTGCCGTACACCATCGGCAACTACCTGGCCCCGATGCTGAACAAGCCGATCCCCGGTGTCGACCACCCCGAGTTCCAGTTGGCCGAGCAGACGGCGCGTCAGCGCTTCCAGGGTTACCTCGACGTTCGTGGCACCCGCTCGCCCGACTACTTCCACCGCGAGCTGGGCAAGATCATCTGGGACTACTGCGGCATGGAGCGCACGGAGGAAGGCCTCAACAAGGCCCTCAGCGAGCTGCCCGCGCTGCACCACGAGTTCAAGACCGACCTGCGGGTCACCGGCGACGGTGCCGGCGTCAACCAGACGCTGGAGAAGGCCGGCCGCGTCGACGACTTCTTCGAGCTGGGCATGCTGATGTGCCGCGACGCCCTCGAGCGTCGCGAGAGCTGCGGCGGCCACTTCCGTGCGGAGTACCAGGACGAGGAAGGCGAGGCCCAGCGCAACGACGACGACTTCGCCCACGTCGCCGCCTGGGAGTTCACCGGCGACCCGATGCAGGCCGTGCGCCACAAGGAAGAACTCGAGTTCGAGACCATTCACCTCGCCAAGCGGAGCTACAAGTGATGAGTACGCACCTGACGAACCTCACCCTCAAGATCTGGCGGCAGAAGGGTCCTGCCGACGGCGGTCACTTCGAGAGCTACCGCATCGACAGCATCAGCGACGAGGCCTCCTTCTTGGAGATGCTCGCCGTGCTCAACGAGAAGCTGATCGGCGAAGGCCTGGAGGCGATCACGTTCGACCACGACTGCCGTGAGGGCATCTGCGGCACCTGTTCGTTGATGATCGACGGCCAGGCGCACGGCCCGCAGCGCGGCACCGCCACCTGCCAGTTGCACATGCGCAAGTTCGCCAGCGGCGACACCATCGTGATCGAGCCATTCCGTGCGACGGCGTTCCCGATCCTGAAAGACCTGATGGTCGATCGTGCCCCGCTCGACCGCATCGTCGAGGCCGGCGGCTTCATCACCGCCGCCACCGGTGGCGCCCCCGACGCGAACATCATCCCCATCCCGAAGCCAGTCGCCGATGCGGCCATGGACGCCGCCGAGTGCATCGGTTGTGGCGCCTGCGTCGCCGCCTGCCCCAACGGCGCCGCCAACCTGTTCACGGCCGCCAAGGTCAGCCACCTCAACCTGCTGCCCCAGGGCCAGGCCGAGCGGTGGAGCCGGGTGGAGGCGATGGTGGAGACGATGGACGAGTACTTCGGCTCGTGCACCAACCATGGCGAGTGCGAGGCCGCGTGCCCGAAGAGCATCAGCCTCGACTTCATCGCGCTGATGCACAAGGATTTCCGCCGCGCCAAGGTGAAGAACCGCAAGCTGATCAGCCAGATCTAGCTCCGTCTCGGTTCGGCTACCGCCAGTTCATCGCACGGCCACCCGTTCGTGGGCGGTCGGCGGTAGGAAGGATGCGTGCGCATCCTCCTGACGAACGACGACGGCATCGACTCCATCGGCCTGCACGTGCTCGCACGTGCGATGCGCCGTCACGGCGAGGTCGTGATAGCGGCGCCTGACCGCGAGTACTCCGGCGCCGGCGCGGCCGTCGGCGCGCTGCACCTGATGCGGCCGGAGGTGCAGCGGGTGACGATCGAGGGCATCGACGAGGCGTGGGCGGTCACCGGTGCGCCGGCGTTGTGCGTGATGTTCGCCCGCCTGGGTGTGTTCGGCCCGCCGTTCGACCTCGTCGTCTCCGGCATCAACCCTGGCGCGAATGTCGGCCGCAGCGTGTACCACTCGGGCACCGTCGGCGCCTGCCTGACGGCGCGCACCGGTGGCATCAGCGGCGTCGCGGTGAGCCAGGCGGTGACGGGCTTCGGTGTCGAGGGCCAGGGCTGGGACGACATGGTGCGCGGTCAGCGGTGGGACACCGCGGCGGCTGTGGCCGATGTCGTCGTCGGTGGTCTGATCGCCGACCCGCCGGCCGAGCCCGTGGTGTTGAACGTGAACGTGCCCAACCTGCCGCTGGAGCAGATCACCGCCTGGCGCCGGGCCGTCGTCGGTGTGCAACTGCCACGCTCGATGGCCGCCGCGCACATGGAGCCGAAGGAAGGCCACGAGGGTGCCTTCTACGTGAAGATGAAGTGGGGCGATCCGGTGGCACTGCCGGTGGAGACCGACGGTGGTGCCGTGGAAGCCGGCGAGGTCGCCATCAGCTACCTCACCCACATCTCCGCCCTCGACCTGCCGCCCGGCACCGGCGCCGAACAAGCCCTCGCGGCGCTGATCGACGCGGCCGGCTGACGGAGCCCTACTGTGTCTGTCGTGCGCAATGGTCCGCCGGCAAGGTTGAGCATCCGATGACTCGCGAGGACTGTGGTACTTCACACCGGCCGCGCTGCTGGTCGGGTCGTTCTTCGTCGATCGCCCGGCCGGCACCGGGCTCAAGGTTGCCGCCTTGGTGATCAGTGTGGGCATCACCGTCGCCCTTCGACGTCGCGACTCCGGCTGGGGACGATGGAACTCCGACGCTGACGGTCGCTCGCAACCGAGGAAGTGACCCGCCGGCGGTACCGATCTCACCAATCAACCCGCCGTCGACGCGCCGTCCGCAGTACCCCGAAGGGGACCGCCAGCGACTGAGCCGATACGGCGTCGGCCTCGGTTCGCGCACCCGTGGAGCCGAAGGACGGCCTCGGTCGGTAGTGCGCGAAACCTCGGCTCTCGGTCGAATGGTCGGTGGGAGCGTCCAGTGTGCTGCCTCGCGGCGGCAAGCTTCGTCGATCAGAAATGATTGGATATCTGCTGTGAATGGTCTCAAGGCTGCTGGAACCGAGGACGACGATGTCGATCTTGCTCCCTTTCAAAGCGCCCCTTCTCCGTGGCAAAGCATGATACTTCTGAACGGAAACGTGCTCGCAGCGCTACGCCGTGGAGTTCCGGCGGAGGAAATTTCGCTTGTCACCGGGTGGAGCGTTCAGCACATTTCGCACCTTACGGAGCGCGCAGACCTCCGTAGACAGTTGCGCATGTCGCGCGGAGGCGTGAGCATGACAGGTGGGTCACCAGCTTCAGAGTCCGATCGAAATGGCTTAATGGACCGCGTCATCCGTTCTTGGGAGACATCACTGATCAACCGAGGTTTCGCCACTCGGTCAGCGCAGCTATCGGCTCGTAGGATGAGCGTTGGGATCCGTGCCGAGGCTGTACTGCGCCCGTTTGTCCAACGGATCCGACCGGAGAGCCGGGTGCTGCTTCACGGTTCCCTCCGGCTCACCGATCGTTCGGGGAAGTTGTGGATCGATCCGCTCCAGTTCGCCGACTACGAGTCGCTCCCCGCCTTCGCGTATGACAATGGCGCCGTACGGCTCATCTTCGATGATGAGTTGCTGGTCGGCGACGCAGCTGTCGAGAGGTTCCTGCACTTGTTGAACCACGTTGTCGACTTGATCGAGTGGATGGTGGCGTCGCAGATTACGACTGCTCAGTACGAGGCTGCCTACCTCACCAAGACGAGGCAGATTCGACGGCTCTGCCCATGAGATCTGAAGAGTCACCAATCACGTGACGTTGCCGGTGGGGCGTGGCTCGCGTGAGACGCGCGACTGGACCGTGGACGCGTAGCGGTTCGTTGCTGTCGCGTCGGCGTGTTCCAGGGTCAGGTCGAGCCACAGTTCGCCGGCCACTTCCGGCACCACGAACTGAGCGGTGCCCACGCGCACGCAGTCGTCGGGGGGCACGTCGCCGCGCCATGTCCACATGTGGCTGCCGCCCGGCCAGCGCAACGTTGCCGTGCACACCACATCCTGCAACGCGGTGCGCAGGTCGCTGACCACGTGCACGTCGACCGCTATCGCATCGCCGGCGGTCAACGTGTGGTGCAGGCGATCGGCGACCACGATCACCGGATGGCAGGCCTCCGCGACGGCGCGGTACGCCAGCTTCGGCCGGCGCTGGTGGTCGAGCACACCCCACGAGACGGCGGGCGCGGGGTCGAACAGGTTGAGGAAGCAGAACCCGCCGGTGGGCCGGAACTTCAGCCGGCGCAGCGTCTCGATGTGGTGGCGCAGCACCTCCGCCTGGTACCGCTGGGTTGCCTGCTTCCAGGCGTCGAACGTGGTGTAGTCGCCGGGCGGCACGTGGCGCTCGAAGGGCTCCAGCTGCAGGCCGTGCTGCTCGGTGAGCATCGCCCAATCGAGGTCGGGCCAGCGTTCGGGTTGCATGAACTCGTTGCTGTCGGGCACCGACTGGGCGCCGAACTCGCTGACGAACCGAACCATGCGCGGCATCGACGCGCCGAAGCCGTCGATGTCGCCGTCGTTGCCGTGGTACCAGCCGAAGAACAGGTGGCTATCGGTGCCGTCCAGCTGTGGCAGGTGCGGCGCCACGCCGCTGTGCGCGATGACGCTGCGGGTCTCGTCGGCCGCCTCGAAGGCACGCTTCACCCACCGGTCGAGGATGCTCTTGTTCCACGTGGGCAACTGCTGCTGCAGCACGTTGCGGGTGATCGAGGAGCCCAGCGACTTGCCCCGCGAATCGGCGGCGGCGACGGGCTCGTTGTGCGCGCACCACACGGCCACGCTGGGGTGATGGCCCAGCAGGTCGACGGCCTCGCGTGCCTGGCGCACGGCTTCCTTGCGGATCGTGCGCGCGTAGCCCCACTGCAGCGGAAAGTCCTGCCACACCAACATGCCCAGCTCGTCGGCGGCGTCGTACACCTCGGGGCGGGCGATGTGCCCGTTGATGCGGATCAGGTCGAGCCCGGCGTCGCGGGCCAGTTCCACGTCGCGCCGCACTTCGGCCGGCGTCGCCTCGGCCAGCGCCGCCCGCGTAGGTGGCAGGTTGGCGCCCTTGACGAACAGGCGCTCGCCGTTCACCGAGAACGCCCAGTCCTGCAGCGCCACCTCGCGCAGCCCCGTGCGCACGGCGCGGCTGTCGCTGCACTCACCCTCGAACAGCACCTCTACCTGCACCTCGGTGAGGTGTTGTGCGCCGAGGCTCCACGGCCACCACAGCTCGGGGTCGTTGACGTCGATGTCCCAGTCGACCTCGTTCAGGCCGGCGGCCAACGACCGGCTGTGCTCCGCCACCGGGCGGCCGTCGACCGCTGTGCGCACCACCACGGTGCGCTGCACGTCGGCATCCAATCGGGCGTGCAGGCGCAGGTGGGCGCGGGTGTCGTTGGCGTCGCGGCACAGCACGCGCAGCCGGTCGATGCGCACCGGCCCGGTTTCGTCGATGCGCACCTCGCGCCACAAGCCACCGGGGTTCCACGCAGGGTCGATGGAGTCGGAGTGCTGCAGCGTGCCGGTGATGTTGCGCTTGGCGGTGCGCTGCCGCTGCGGCGAGCACGCCACCTCGATGGCCAGCACGTGGTCGTCGGCCAGCCGGCTGAGGTCGGTGATGTCGAACGTGTGCGGGAAGAAGTAGCCCTCCGGGTCGCCCAGGTAGGCGCCGTCCAGCCAGACATCGGCCTGGTAGAACACGCCGTCCAGCGTCACGAACCGGCGCCGGCTGGCCGCTGGCGTGGGCAGGTGCAGGCGATGCCGGTACAGCAGCGGGCCGTCGCTGGCGGAGAACGCGGGTGTGGACCGCCAGTGGCCGGGCACGGCGATGGTGGGCCACGCACTGTCGTCGTACTCCAGGCCCACGCCCTCGCGGCGCACATCGTCGTCGGCGATGCACGCCCGCCACGGTCCAGACAACTCCACGTGGCGAGCGTAACGGCTGCCGATGGCTGGGGTGCCGCCTTCCGTCCGGCCACCCAGGGAACCACCGTGCACGCTGGCGCAGGCGCCGTTGGGCGCGGGTATGGTCCACACATGGTGAACCGCGCAACGAACTCTCAGCCTGAACGACTCGGTGAGCTGAAGGCCTCGGGATGGCAGTCGCTGCCCGTGAAGGAGGAGATCCGTCGCAACGCGGTGGCGCTGATCGCGGCTGGCAAGCCCCTGTTCGCCGGCGTGCTGGGCTACGAGCACACCGTCATGCCCCAGCTGGAGAACGCCCTGCTGGCCGGCCACGACGTGATCTTCCTCGGCGAGCGCGGCCAGGCCAAGACCCGCATGATCCGCAGCCTCACCGGCCTGCTCGACGAGTGGATGCCCATCGTCGCCGGCAGCGAGATCAACGACGACCCGTACCAGCCGGTCAGCAAGCACGCCCGCGACCTGGTGGCCGAGCTGGGCGACAACACGCCCATCGAGTGGGTGCACCGCGACACCCGCTACGGCGAGAAGCTGGCCACACCCGACACCTCGATCGCCGACCTGATCGGCGAGGTCGACCCGATCAAGGTGGCCGAGGGCCGCTACCTCAGCGACGAGCTGACGCTGCACTACGGCCTCGTGCCGCGCACGAACCGCGGCATCTTCGCGATCAACGAGATCCCCGACCTCGCCGAGCGGATCCAGGTCGGCCTGCTGTACGTGCTCGAGGAGCGCGACGTCCAGGTTCGGGGCTACAAGATCCGGCTGC
>JAUSLQ010000030.1 GCA_030645675.1 Actinomycetota bacterium
TCGTCGCCGCCGAAGCGACCGAGCATGTCGCGATCGCGCACCACCGTGCGCAGGCGTTCGCTCATCGCCTGCAACAACTGGTCGCCGGCGTCGTGGCCGAGGCTGTCGTTGATCACCTTGAAGTTGTCGATGTCGATGAACAGCACGGCGATCGAGCCAGCCGGTGTGGACTCCAGGTAGGCGCCCAGCCGTTCGAGGAAGCGGAATCGGTTCG
Organism: Actinomycetota bacterium; assembly: GCA_030645675.1. Lineage (GTDB taxonomy): Bacteria > Actinomycetota > Acidimicrobiia > Acidimicrobiales > Ilumatobacteraceae > UBA668. The sequence continues at coordinate 215 of JAUSLQ010000030.1, forward strand.
GCAGGCCGGTGAGGCCGTCGTGGGTGGCTGCCCACTCCAGCCGCTCGGCGTGGTGCCGCTGTTCGGTGACGTCTTCGATGTGCGCGATGGCCAGGGTGCCACCCTCGCCGTCGTCCATCACCGACACCCAGGTGCGCGCCCACACCACGCCGCCGTCGTCACGTATGTAGCGCTTCTCGATGCGGTAGTTGTCGAACTCGTGGTCCGAGGCGCGTTGCAGCAGGGTGGCGCTGCGGCGCCAGTCGTCAGGGTGGCTGATCTCCTCCACCGTGCGGCCGACGAGATCGTCGCGCGAACGGCCCAGCATCCGCACCAGCGAGTCGTTCACGTCGAGCAGCACCCCGCCCGGCGCCGACGACAACGCCATGCCGGTGGGCGCCCCGTGAAACGCGAGGCGGAAGCGCTCGCGCGCCTTCTCCAGCCGCAGCGCTTCGGCCACCCGGTCGGTGACGTCGCGCAGCGCGATCACCACCCGTTCGGGATCGCGCAGGGGCAGGTTGGCATCGGCCTCCAGCAGCACCTGCCGGCCGTCGGGGCGGTCGAACGGCAACGTGGGCGTACGCATCGAAACCCCCAGTCGCAGCTGCTTCCACAGGTCGACCAGGACGTGGCGGTGCTCGTCGTGGAACAGCTCGGTGAAGTAGCGGCCGAGCAGGTCCTCGTGCGAGCGGCCGGTCAGCTCGGCCACGTTGGCGTTGGCCTCGCGGATGCGCCCGTCGCCGGACAGCACCACGACCGCGTTGGGGAGGTCGTCGAGCAACTGACGCAGCTCGCCCTGGGCGTGCTCGAGCTCGACGATGTTGTCACGCAACCGGTCGGCCCAGCGACCGGACTGCCGGAACACGGCCACCTGGTTCACCGACCACACCAGCCCGGTGAGCGCGCCGATGACCACGCTGGTCGCCGTCGTCCGGGTGTCCTGCACCAGGTGCCGCCAGGTGGCCATCCAGAGCCCGGCGGTGACCGAGCCGTGCACGAGGATCAGCCTCGCCAGGCCGGGGCGATGCGGCGACATCCGCTTGCCGGCGGGCAGCGCAAGCGCCGCGATCAGCAGCACCACGCCCAGCACCCACGCCGCCGACATCATGGTGAAGCGCAGGTCGCTGACCGAGGCGAGGCCGCCGGCGAGCGCGGCGCTGAGGGTGTCGGCGACCGCCAGCGAGAGCATCGCGAACAGCACGGTGATGCGGCCGGGCGAGCGGTCGGTGAGCATCGCCAGCACCATCAGCGAGACCACGAACACGTCGAAGGTCGGGTAGAAGACGATCAGGAACTGGGTGGTGGCACTGAGCCGCGACAGGTCGGGCACCGCCGCCGCGATCACGACCTCCCACAGCACGAACATCGTCGCCAGCGTCACCAGCAACGCATCCAGCAGATGCACCAGCAGTTGAGTGCGGTCGGCCACGCGCACGTGGAGCGCCATGAAGACTGCGAACGAGACGATGAACCCCAGTTGGCCGATGTCGGCCCACGACAGGAAGTCGCTGCTCAGCCAGGTGCTGGCGTCGAGGCTGAGCATGCAGTGGCGGAAGGCCAGGAACCCGAGGGCGATCACCAGGATGCCCCAATGACGATCGGCTTCCAGACGAGCGCGCACCCAGCTGACCACCACGCCCAGCAGCGAGAGCGCCACCAGGACCAGCTCGACCCAGGACTCCCACTCCTCGATTCCGTGGACGCCGTGCACGACTGCCGCGAACGTCATGAACACCGGGACGGCCACGGCCAGCAGCGCGACGTAGACGCCCCAGCGAGCACCCGGCTGCCCGGTTCCCCGGCGTGACCCGTCGCTACCGGCATGCATGCGTGCGGCCGCCTCCTTCGATACATCCGCCGGGTTCACGAGATCATCTTCGAGATCGGTGACACCAGCGTCGACGTTATCACTCTGCGTGTGACTTGTGCCACCATGCGAGGAGTCGGCGGGTGGCCTCGTCCTCACCGATCATGCCTTCCTCCAGGCGGATCTCCATCAGGAACGCCAGTGCCGTGCCCACCACCGGCCCCGGTGCGACGCCCAGCAGCTCCATCACCTGGCCACCGTTCAGCTCCGGCCGAATGGCCGCCAGCTCCTCGCGCTCGGCCAGTTCGCCGATGCGCGTCTCCAGGTCGTCCATCCGGCGCGACAGCATCAGCGCCTTCTTCTCGTTGCGGGTGGTGCAGTCGCAACGGGTCAGCACGTTCAGCTCGCGCAGCAACGGGCCGGCATCGCGCACGTAGCGCCGCACCGCGCTGTCGGTCCAGCCCATCGCGTACGTGTGGAAGCGCAGGTGCAGGGCGACCAGCTCGGTGATGGCCTGCACGTCGTCGTTGCTGTAGCGCAGCGCCTCCAACCGCTTGCGCGTCATTCGAGCGCCCACCGCGTCGTGATGGTGGAACGTGACACCGCGGCCCTTCTGGTAGCCACGCGTGCGTGGTTTGCCCACGTCGTGGAACAGCGCGGCCAGGCGCGTGCGGCGGAAGTCGAACGACGGGCGCTCGGAAGGTTGCTCGGCCGGTGGGCGCACGTTCTCCAGCACGGCCAGCGTGTGGGTGAGCACGTCCTTGTGGCGGTGGATGGGGTCTTGCTCCAGCCGCATCGAGGGCAGCTCCGGGAGGAACATGTCGGCGAGGCCGGTGTCGATCGCGAACCACAGTCCGGCCGACGGGTGCGGCAGGGTGATCAGCTTGTCGAGCTCGTCGCGGATGCGCTCGGCCGAGACGATCTCCAGCCGGCTCTTCATCTCGCGCACCGCCTGCACCAGCTCGGGAACCGGCGTGGCCTGCAGGCGGGCGATGAAGCGGGCGGCGCGCAGCATGCGCAACGGGTCGTCGCTGAAGCTGATCTCCGGCGCCAGCGGGGTGCGCAGTGTGCGGGTGAGCAGATCCACGGCACCGCCGAACGGGTCGACCAGCGTGGGCGAGTCGGTGGTCAGCTCCAGGGCCATCGCGTTGATCGTGAAGTCGCGCCGCGAGAGGTCGGTCTCGATGTCGTCGCTGAAGACCACCTCCGGCTTGCGCGAGTCGTCGTGGTACGACTCCGCCCGGTGGGTGGTGATCTCGTACAGGCGGTCGCCGTGCGGCCCGTGCTTCTTGGCCCCGATGGTGCCGAAGCGCTCGCCCTGCGTCCAGGTGGCATCGGCCCAGCCGCGCAGCAACTGCTTGATCTGCTCGGGCCGGGCGTCGGTGGTGGCATCGAAGTCGAACAGTTCGTTGCTGCCTGGGGCCGCGCCGTCCGCAGAGCCGGTGGGCCCCGTGGGCGTCTCGCCGGCCAGCAGGTCGCGCACCGAGCCACCGACCAGGAACAGGCGGTGGCCGGCGGCGCGGAAGCGCTCGCCCAGGGGAGCCAGCTCGTGCAACACCGGCTGGAAACGTTCAGGGATCACAGCAGCCCTTCGAGTTCCCAGAAGTCGCGGCTCTGGCGCACCGAGCCGTACCCGGGCCCGCCCGAGGTGGTGGGCTCGAACGGCTCGCCGTGCACGCCGGCCAGCACGCGCATGACCTCCGCCGACGAAAGGGTGAGCGCGCCCAGGTCGTAGCCGCCTTCCAACATCACCAGGCGGCGGCCGGGCGGGGCCAGCGACAGCACCCGCTGGGTGAGCGGCCCGTAGTCGCCGGCCGAGAGGCCCAGCTCCGTGATGGGGTCGTCGCGGTGGGCGTCGAACCCTGCCGAGAGGATGACCCACGTGGGCGCGAACCTGTCGGCCACCGGGGCCACCAGTTCGTCGAACGCGTAGAGGTAGGTGTCGCCGGTGGCGCCGGGGGGCATGGGGATGTTCACCGTGCGCCCGCGCGCCGCGCCCTCGCCGACTTCGGTGTGACGGCCGGTGCCGGGGTACAGCGGCCACTGGTGCAGGCTGACGAACAGCACGCGGGGATCGTGGAAGAAGATGGCCTGAGTGCCGTTGCCGTGGTGCGCGTCGTAGTCGAAGATCAACACCCGCTCGCCCTGATCGGCCAGGGCGGCGGCGACGACGGCGACGTTGTTGATGAAGCAGAAGCCCATCGACTCGTTGCTGGTGGCGTGATGGCCGGGCGGCCGGACGGCACAGAACGCGGCGTCAGCCTGCCCCGCCTGCATGGCCCGCACGGCGGTGAGGCCGGCGCCGGCGGCCAATGTCGCCGCCCGCCACGAGCCCTCGCTGGCATACGTGTCGGAGTCGAGACGGCCGCCACCGGCGGCGCAGATGCCCTCGATCCGGTCGAGGTAGTGCATCGGGTGCACGCGCTCCAGATCCGCGCGGGTGGCTTCCTCGGGCACCAGCGGCACCATCACATCAGTCAGGCCGGCCAGGCGCACGCCCTGCCACACCGCATCCAGCCGCTCGGGACGCTCGGGGTGGCGCGGGCCGGCCAGGTGCTCGAGGTACGCGGCGTGGGTGGCGAACAGCACGGTCACGCTTCGCGACGCTATCGGGGCCATGTTGCCGCGCTGTGATGGGCGCTACCGTCTGCCCGGTGAGCTTCGTGGCCGACGAGCGCAACCCGCCCCACCCGGGCGATCGCGCGCCGCTGGTGCTGCGCGCCGGTGCCGCCTCGTGCCGCGTGCAGCCATGGACGCCCCAGCCCGGCACGGCGCAGATGGTGCTCTACCACCAGGCGCACCTGCCCAGCGTCAGCGACCTGCAGCGCTGGCTCGACCGGTTGCGCGCGCTGGGCTACGAACGCGTGCGCACCAGCGCCCTCACCACCGGGCTGGGCCAACGTGCCGAGGCCGCCGGATTCTCGGTGCTGCAGGAGCTGGTGCTGCTGGAACACGTGCGGCCCAGCAGCGCTCCCGAACCCACCCTGCCCACACACCGGCTGGTGGGCGCGCAACACGCCCGGGCGGCAGCCATCGACCACGCCGCGTTCGGCGCAGCCTGGGGGTTGGACGAAGGCGCGATCCACGACGTGTGCGATGCGACCCCGCGCCATCGCGCACGCGCCGCCGGCCGGCCGTTGGCGGGTTACGCCATCACCGGCCGCGATGGCCGGCAGGGGTTCCTGCAGCGGCTGGCTGTGCACCCCGACAGCCAGCGCGCCGGCCTGGGCCGTGCGCTGGTGCTGGATTCGCTGCACTGGCTGGCACTGTGGCGGGTGCAGCGGGTGCTGGTGAACACCCCCACCGACAACGCACCGGCACTGGAGCTGTACGAACGGGTGGGCTTCCGACGCATGCCCGAGCGCCTGCGGGTGTATGAACGGTCCCTGACATGAGCCACTCGTCCACCATCGGCGCACCGCACGGGCAACCCCACTCGCCGGCGCGGTCGCGGTCGATGAGCGGCCGCAGGGTGGCCGGGGCCGCCGCCGTCGTCGGTGCAGTCGCGCTGCTGCTGGTCACTCCCGGCGGAGCCGTCGTCGCCTCCGGCCCGGCTGCCAGCCCAGCAACCGGCCCGGCGGCCAGCCGGGCCTCGGCTGTCGCTGCGGCGCGGCTGGTGGTGGTGGCGCAGACGTTCAACCTGGAGGCTGCCGGCACCTTGCAGGCCGTGGTGCGGCTTCCGGGCGGCCTGCGTCTGGCCCAGTTCCCCGACGCAATCATGGTGGTCACCGCCTACAGCCGGCTGACCGCTCGCGGCGAGGTGGCCGCGGCGCTCGACGGCGACATGCCGCGCAGCATCGACAGCGTCGATCTGCCGGTGGCGCAGCTGGAGCAACCCGCCGCCGAGCAGCTGGAGCTGTCGGTGCCGCTGGAGGTGGACACCCGGACGGCACCCGCGCTGCAGTTGCCGCGCGCCGGGCTGTACCCGGTGGTCGTCGAGCTGGTCGACCAGGGCGAGGTGCGGGCGGAAGTCGTCACGTTCGTGCACCGGTTGCCCACCGCCGAAGAAGACGCCGAGGCACCGCTGTCGATCGCGTTCGCGATGAGCACCTCCAGCCCCGTCGTGCTCGACGACGCGATGGGGGTGGCGATCGACGACGCGACGCTGGCCGAGCTGACGCAGCTGGCCGACCTGCTGGAAGCCGCCCCGCAGACCGTACCGGTCGCCGTGCGCGTGCCCAGCGCCCTGCTGGCCGCGCTGGCCACCCAGGGTGCGGCCGGCGCCGCGCTGGCCCAGCGCCTCGACACGGTGCTGGCCCGCCACAACCTGGTGTCCACGCCGTCGCTGCCGCTCGACCCCTCCGCCGCGGCCGCCGCCGGCGAACAGGCCCTGTACACACAGTGGCTGCGCGACGGGGAAGACGTGCTGGCCGAGGCGGTGGCGACCCCGTCGCTGCGCACGCTGGCGTTCGTCGACGAGCCGCTCAGCCAGGCCGGTGGCGACCTGCTGCGCGATCTGGGGGCACGCCTGCTGGTGCTGCCGCACAGCATCTACGACGGGCTCGGCGGCTCGCTCGGCTGGCTGACCGACAGCAGCCAGCTGGTGCAGATCGAGGTGGCCGACGGAGTCACCATCGACTGTGTCGTCATCGACCGCTTCGCCAGCGCCACGCTCGCCAAGCCCACCAGCAACGCAACCCTCACCGCGATCTACGCCGTGGCCGACCTGCTGGCAGCCCGCGAGCAGATGGTCGACACGGGCAGCGACGTGCGTCGCCACGGCATCACCATCGCGATGCCCGAGCTGCAACTGCCCGCCGTCGCGACGTTCGGCGCCATCTCCACCCTGATCGCCGGCACCCCCGGCCTGCGGCCGACCACGCTCGACGACATCGGTGTGCTGGCCGACCAGCTGGTGGTCGAGGAGGAGGAGTTGGTCGTCACCCTCCCGCCGGAAGTGGACGGCGACATCACCCCGCGCACTGCTCTCGCCGAGTCGTTGGGCCTCGAATCGCTCAGCACGGGCAGCATGCTGCCCGGCAGCGACCCGCGGACCGGCGAGTGGAACGAGCTGATCGATCACCTGCCCACCAGCGCGCTCACAGATGCCCAGGTCGCCGACATCGCCGCCGAGCTGCGAGCGCAGTGGCTGGCCATCCGCAACTCGGTGGCGGTGCCACCCGGGTTCTCCTTCAACCTCACCGGGCGGCGCACCACCGTGCCGATCAAACTGCACAACACCAGCGACATCACGTTGACGGTGCGGGTGCGGATGAGCTCGTCGAAGCTGCTGTTCCCGAACGGCGACATCACCGTCGAGCTGCCGCCCGACGCCTACACCGACGTGCCGATCCTCATCGAGGCCCGCAGCAACGGTCGCTTCCCGGTGACGCTGGAGGTGTTCACCCCCATCGGCGATGCACCGCTGGCCGCGCCGGTGCCGCTGACCGCGAGCGTGAACGCGCTCAGCGGGTTGGGCATCCTCATCACCGGCGCACTCGCGCTCGTGCTGCTGACCTGGTGGGTGCGGCACGTGCGCCAGAACCGCCGGGCGCGCGCCGCCGGCGCGGCGGCCGGGCGCCACCCGGTGGCCAAGGCCCGCGGTGCCGGGCCGGGCCGGGCGCCTGGTGCTGCAGACGGGGAGACCGCCGAGGCAGTGGCCGAGACCGGCGAGACACACAGCGAGACACACAGCGAGACCGGCGGTACGGACCGGTGGCCGGGTGCTGCGGACGGCGAGGCCGCCGAGGCCCCCGACGACACTGGGCTGTCACCGGACGCAGCAACGAGTACCCTGCCACCCTCGTGAGCACCAATCGCGTCCGCATCGTCACCGACTCCGCCTGCGACCTGCCCCAGGCAGTCGCCGACGAGCTCGGCATCGAGATCGTCCCTCTCACCATCCGCATCGACGGGCACGAGTACGTCGACCGCGCCGACCTCACCCCCGCCGAGTTCTGGGCCAAGTGCGCGGCCTCGCCCACCCTGCCGGAGACCGCCGCCCCCGCGCCGGGCCAGTTCGAGGCGGCCTACCGCCGGCTGGCGGCCGACGGTGCCAGCAGCATCGTGGTCATCAACCTCAGCGCCGGCCTGTCGGCCACGATGCAGTCGGCCGAGCTGGCCGCGCGCGCCGTCTCCGGCGCCGATGGTCTGGAGGTCACCGTCGTCGACAGCCAGCAGTGCACGTTGGGCCTCGGCGCCATCGTGCGCGACTGCGCCCGCCTGGCCGCCGCCGGCGCCAGCCATCAGGCAGTGGTCGATCGCGCCCGCGACCTCGCCACCCGCACGAAGGTGTGGGGGGCGCTCGACACGCTGGAGAACCTGAAGAAGGGCGGCCGCATCGGCGGCGCCAAGGCGATGCTGGCTTCCGCGCTGGCGATCAAGCCGATCATCGAGGTGCGCGACGGCAAGGTCGAGCAGGGCGGCAAGCAGCGCACGCGCAGCAAGGCGCTGGCGTTCCTGGTGGAGACGCTGGTCAAGGCCGGCCCGGTGGAGAACCTGTCGGTGCTGCACGCCGACTGCGACGACGTGCACGCGTTCGTGGAGCTTCTGCGCCCGCACTACCAGGGCGAGATCATGGTCGGCGACATCGGCCCGGTGGTCGGCAGCCATGCCGGCCGCGGCACCATCGGCATCGCCTACTGCGTCACCCGCTGACGCCGCTCCCGTAGTTGGCCCACGCCGGGCCGGCGACGATGCGAGACCACGAGCGATTGCCCGGGATTGCGGGTGCCCCGCCACTATCGTCGAGGGGCGGACATGCCTGCCACCTCTTCCGGCGCGAGCCCAGCCTCGTTGCCCCCCGCAATCCTCGCCCAGCGCTACCGGCTGGAGCGACGGCTCGCGCAAGGAGGCATGGCCGAGGTGTGGATTGCGACCGACCTGTCGCTCACCCGCCAGGTGGCCATCAAGCTGCTGAAGCCGGCGCTCGCCGCCGACCCCATCGTCGCCGAGCGCTTCCGCCGCGAAGCGATCGCGGTGGCCCAGCTGAGCCACCCGAACATCGTCGCCGTCTACGACGCGGTCGAGGACCAGATCGGTGGCGAAACCCGCCAGGCGGTCGTGATGCAGTTGGTGAACGGCAAGAGCCTGCGCCAGCTGCTCGACGAGCAGAAGCGGCTCAGCCCCGACCTCACCATGCACATCGGCGCGTGCGTGGCGGCCGCCCTGGACTGCGCCCACCACGCCAGCCTGGTGCACCGCGACGTGAAGCCCGGCAACATCATGATCACCCCCGACGGGCGGGTGCTGCTCACCGACTTCGGCATCGCCAAGGGCCTGGGCAGCAGCAGCGACGACGACCTCACCAGCCCCAACGTGATGATGGGCACCGCCAAGTACCTCTCGCCCGAGCAGGTGCGCGGCCGCAAGCTCGACGGGCGCGCCGATCTGTACTCGCTGGGCCTGGTGCTGTACGAGTGCCTGGCCGGGCGGGTGCCGTTCCTGGGCGAGACCGACGCCGACACTGCGCTCGCCCGCCTGAACCGCGACCCAACCGACCTCACCCGCCTGCGGCCCACCCTGCCCTACGGGCTGGCGCCGCTGATCCATCGCCTGCTCGCCCGCCGGCCCGACGAGCGCCCCGAGACCGGCGCCGCCGTGCGCACCGAGTTGCAGCGCATCGCCGGCCAGCCGCGCCACGACCTCACCGGCGACACCAGCCGCGACCTGGCCCGCGGCAACACTCCGGCACGCGGGGCCACCCCGCCGCGGGGCACCGGCGTGCGCAACACCGGCCCCACCGCACGCATCGGTTCGGCCCCCGGAGGGAGGGCGGGGTTCACCACCGGCAGCACCGCCACAGTGCCCGGCGCCACCGGCCCGGGGGCGCGGCGCAGCTCGCCGGTCACCGGCACGCGCACGCCCGCCCCGGTCGGCGGCTACCAGCCCGTGCGCACCGGCCGCCCCGCCGGCGCGCCCGTGCGCCCCGATCGCACTCCGCCGTCCACCGTCCGGCCGCGCCAGCAACCGAACCGGAAGTTCGAGCAGCGCGCCACCCCGTCGATGGTGGTCGTCGGCGGGCTGCTGCTGGCCGCGTTCATCGTCGGCCTGGTCCTGTGGGTGATGATGGGCAGCGACGATTCCGGCGGCCTGCCGGGCGCCACGACCGTCGCGCCCACGGAGACCCAATCGCCCACCTCCGTCGTACCCGCCGGCGCCGCCTCGCAGCTGGCGGTGCGTTCGTTCGACCCGCTGGGCGACAACGGCACGGAGAACGACGATCAGCTGAGTCGGGCCATCGACGGCAGCTCGGTCACTGCCTGGACCACAGAGTGCTACTCCAACCAGTTCATGGGCGCGAAGGGCGCGAAGGGCGGTGTCGGCATCGTCGTCGACCTGGCCTCGACCCGCACCGGCACGCTGGTCGTGTCGGTGGGCAGCGCCCCCTACCAGCTGAAGGTGTACGCCGCGCCCGAGGGCGAGCAGCCCGCCACGTTCGCCGGCTGGGGTTCCGCCCTGGAGGCTGCGAACGGTCAGCAGCCCGGCGAAGTGCGCCTGACCCTGGCCTCGCCCACCCGCTACGTGCTGGTGTCGTTCAACGAGCTGGGCCCCGGCGAGGACTGCTCGGACAAGAACCCCTACAGCGGCGCGATCAACGAGATCACCGTCTTCTAGCGCGGTATCACTCAACGTCGGTCTCCACTGGGCCCACAGAGCCGGCGACCGGACACGCTCAGATCAGTGGATCTGTGCGCGCCGGCGGCTTGCGTCACGCGCCCGGAGCACGTCATTCGGCGCTCCGCTGGCTTCTGGGGCTGAATCGTCCCAAAACCGGTTCTCGGGCTGATTCGTCTCGGTCCCCAGGACGGATCAGCCCGAGTTCGGCCGCCGGTCGAGCAGCTGGGGCGAGATGCTCGACAACCTCGCCACCTGTCTCCGCAAGGCGGCGTGATCGATGAGTCGCCGACGTCACGCGGTCTTGTTCGAAGCGGTGCGCTTGCAGACGCACTCGGGGCCCGGCCCACATCGGCCACCCGGCCGGTGGGGCTGCTCGCTGGCGGCCATCGGCCGCGAGTAGCCTCGCCGACATGGCTGCGCCGCTCGACGACCGTGCGCTGGTAGCAGCAGCGCAGGGCGGCGACCGCGGGGCGCTCGACCAGCTGTTCCGCCGGCACTACGACCGCGTGCATGCCGTCTGCCGGCGCATCACCGGCAACGAAGCCGACGCCGCCGACGCCGCGCAGGAGGCAATGATCGCGATGGTGCGCGGCCTGGCCCGCTTCGACGGGCGTGCCTCGTTCGGCACCTGGGCGTACCGCATCGCCACCAACGCCAGCCTCGACGAGCTGCGCCGCCGACGCCGACGCCCAGTGGTGGCCGGCCGCGACCGCAGCGGCGACGAGGGCCACCACGAGCCGCACGAGCCGGTCGACCCCGCCGCCGGCATGCGAATCGACCAGCTCAGCGACCGCATGGCCATCGACGCCGCGCTGGCCGCGCTGCCCGAAGACTTCCGCGTGCCGGTGGTGCTGCGCGACGTTGCCGACCTGGACTACGCCGAGATCGCCGCCGTGCTCGACATCCCCGTCGGGACGGTCAAGAGCCGCATCGCCCGCGGCCGCGGGATGCTGGCCACCACGATTTCTCGCGCCGACGGGAACCACACGGCCACCTCCCACCGTCCAACCACTGCCGACTGAGCCACCCCCGACACACCGACACACCAAGACCCCGACACACCAAGACCCCGAGCACCGACACACCACACCGACATGCACGACGACTCCCTCCACCCGCACCACGAGCTGGCCAGCGCCTACCTCGATGGCGACCTTGCCGAGGTCGAGCGCGCCCAGGTGCATGCGTCGCCCGAGCTCACCGAGCTGGTCGCGTCGTTCCGCACGCTGCGCAGCGGTGTGGCCGACGTCGCTCCCCCGGCGGCGTCTCAGCGCGACGCGGCGATCGCCGCCGCACTGGCCGAGTTCGACACATTGCAGGCAGCACCCGGTGCAGACGACGCAACCGCCACCGGGCAGGCCACGACGCACATCGCACCGGTGCTGTCACTGGCCGCCCGCCGGAAGCGGATGTACACGTTCATCAGCGCCGCCGCTGCCGTGCTGCTGGTGGGCGTGGTGGGCATGAGCGTGCTGAAGAACGCCGGCAGCGGCGACGACGAATCGGCTGCCGTCACCTCCTCCAAAGACTTCTCCGCCGAGTCGAACTCCGCCGGCGCCCCGGCCGAGGTGACCGGCGATCGGGTTGCGTCGACCATCGGGTCCATCGGCGGCGACCAGGTCGTGACCGTGGCGTTGCAGATCGACGATCCTGCCGGCCTCGCCGCGCTGCCCCTGCCTGCCGCCGACGCCGACGGCGGCACCCAGGAAGCCACCGCCGACTCGATGTCCGTCGAGCCGGGCGCGTCCGACACGCTCGGCACCACCGAGACCATGCTGGCTCCCACCGCCTCCTACTTTCGGCCGGCCATGGCCTGTCTCGGCCCGAACCAGGTGTTCCTCGCCGACATCATCTACCAAGGCACCCTCGCCATCGCCGTACGCGATACGGTCACCGGCGTGACCACGGCGATCGACGACAACTGCACCGTCCTCGCCACGGCCCCCTGAGGGGCGCCTGTGCAGATCGTCCTGCTCGTCGCCACCGGCCTCGCCGCGATCGCCAACTGGTGGTCGCGCTGGCGCGACTCGAAGTCGATCGAGCTGTGGTCAAAGCCGCTCACCACCGTTCTGGTCATCGGCCTGGCGTTGGCCAGCGAAGCGCCCACCGGCCACATCGTCGTGGCCGTCGTCGCGCTCGTGCTGTGCCTTGCCGGCGACGTGGCGCTGATGCCCGTGGTCGACAAGTTCGTGATCGGCCTGGCGGCGTTCCTGCTGGGCCACATCGCGTTCATGGTGCTGTTCGTGCGCTACGGGCTGGAGTCGTCGGTGCTGGCAGGCACGATGCTGATCCTCGCCGGCGCCCTGGTCGCCACGGTGGGCGTCCAGATCGTGCGCGGCGCCACCGTCGCCGACCCGGCACTGCGCACGCCGGTGCTGGCCTACCTCGCCGTCATCTCCGTGATGTGCGTGTGCGGTTGGGCCACCGGCATGGGCTGGGTGATCGCCGGCAGCACCCTGTTCCTGCTGAGCGACTCGGTGCTGGGCTGGCGGCAGTTCGTGCGCGACCGCCCGTGGATGCCGGTGGCGGTGATGGTCACCTACCACGGTGCCATCGCGTCGCTCGCGCTCAGCCTGTGGTGACCCTCGCCGCGCTGCGGTGCACCGGCGACGCCAACCAGCGTCCGCCCTCCGCCGGGCCACGCCGGGCGGGGTAAGCTCCAGCTCATGCCGGGCAATCCCTTCACCGATCCCAACTGGGCCCCCGATCTCGCCGACACCGTCGAGCGCGTCGTGGGCAAGGTGCGCACCGTCGCCACCGACAACGCCGTGAAGGCGTCGCGCGGTGTCGTGTTCGGCGTGCTGGCCCTCATCGCCACGCTCGTCGCCGTGCCACTGCTGGTCATCCTGCTGCTCGGCACGTTCCGCGAGCTGCTGGGCTTCTTCGTCAACCACGGCCGCGCCGTCTGGATCTCCTACATTGCGCTCGGCGCGCTGCTGATGATCGCCGGCTTCTTCGCGCTCAAGCTCCGTCACAGCAAGGAAACTGCGTGAGCCACCACCCTGTCGTCATCGTCGGTTCCGGCCCCGCCGGCCTCACCGCTGCCATCTACACCGCTCGCGCCAACCTGACGCCGCTGGTGATCGAAGGCGAGCCCAGCAGCACCAGCGATCAGCCTGGCGGCCAGTTGATGCTCACCACCGAGGTGGAGAACTTCCCCGGCTTTCCCGAGGGCATCATGGGCCCCGAGCTGATGATGCGCATGCGCGAGCAGGCCGCTCGCTTCGGTGCCGAGTTCCTCACCGAGAAGGCCACCGCGGTCGACTTCAGCGAGCGCCCCTTCAAGGTGTGGGTGCGCGACACCTTGCACACCGCCGATGCGATCATCGTCTCCACCGGCGCACAGAGCCTGATGCTGAACCTGGAGGCCGAGTCGCGCCTGCTGGGCCACGGCCTCTCCACCTGCGCCACCTGCGACGGGTTCTTCTTCCGCGGCCACGAGATCGCCGTCGTCGGCGGGGGCGACAGCGCCATCGAAGAGGCCACGTTCCTCACCAAGTTCGCCACCAAGGTGTCGCTGCTCGTGCGCCGCGACGAGCTGCGGGCCAGCAAGATCATGCAAGAGCGGGCGTTACACAACCCGAAGATCGAGATCGTGTGGAACACGGTGGTCGACGACCTGCTGGGCGCCGACAAGCTGGAAGGCGCCGTCGCGCGCAACGTGAAGACCGGCGAGGTGCGCACGCTGCCCGTCACCGGCTTGTTCGTGGCCATCGGCCATCGCCCCAACACCGACCTGTTCAAAGGCGTGCTGGCGATGGAGGACAACGGCTACCTCATCACCCAGTCGGGTTCGTCGTACACCGACGTCGGCGGCGTGTTCGCCTGCGGCGACGTGCAGGACCACACCTATCGGCAGGCCATCACTGCCGCCGGCAGCGGCTGCATGGCCGCCATCGACGCCGAGCGCTGGCTGGAAGCACAGCACTGACGCATACGACCGCGGGTAGCTCGTAAGTTCGCAAACCTTGCAGACGAACAAAGGTCCACTACCCTGCACCGACGTGCGGCGGCCTCCTCTCTTCAGCTTCGTGGTGCTCCTTCTCGCGATCTCGAGCTGCAGCTCCGATGAGCCCGGCGGAGCGGATACGAGGGCCCCGACCTCGGTCGGCGCATCGAGCAGCTCCGGACCATCCATCACGGTCGCGGCCGGAGGCCTCTCCGTCGAACCCCTCGCCACCGTGCCGACCTCGACGTGGATTCGGTCTCTCGCGTGTCCCACCTCCGACTACTGCCTGGCCTCCGACTCCGACCACCGCGTCTACTCGCTCACCGGCACCGACTGGTCGGGCCTCGTCACGCCGCCCCTGAACAGTGTCGCCTGCAGCAGTGCGACGGTATGTCTCTCAACGACGAATCTCGGAGACGGCGGCGACGAAGCCGCCATCGCCCTGATCGACGGCGAGTGGCGTCAGTTGTCAGAGCATCTCGTACAGGTGATGGCAGTCACGTGCGCGACCGACGGCTTCTGCCTCGTCGTGCAGTCAACGAGCCCTGAGGTGGTGGCCTTCGCTGGCGGGACGGTCGTCGGCACTTCGGAGCTCTCGTTCCCCGACGAGCAGTTCTCAAGTGCCGCCTGCATCAGCTCGACGTGGTGCTATGCCATCAGCTACACCACCGGAACCACCGTCCGCTTCGACGGTTCGACCTGGACGGCGATCCCGGCAACGATCGGCGTTTCAAGTGCCGAGCTCTCGTGCGCACCTGACGGCTCGTGCTTCGCCCTGTCGTACGAAGGCGACCTCTTCGCGCTCGAGGCAGACGCCTGGCGTTTGCTCGGAAGCGTCGGCGACGACTCGTTCGCCTCGCTGGCCTGCACCTCCGCTGCCGAGTGCATCTTCGGCACTGGTGAAGGGTCCGGCCAACCCGGAGCCGTGTTCCGCGTCACGATTCGGACCTGATTCTCGGCAGGTGACACGCGCCCGCCCGTGGGCTGGAATGGTGGCACCGGGCCGAGGGTTGCAGGGCGGTAGCATTTCGATTCCGAGCGAAAGGACCCGCCATGGCCGATGGCATCGTCACCCTCACCACTTCCACGTTCGACGAGACGGTCGCGTCCAGCGACAAGCCGATCATCGTCGACTTCTGGGCCGAGTGGTGCGGCCCGTGCAAGATGATCGCCCCGATCCTCGGCGAGATCGCCTCCGAGCAGCCCGGCCTCACCGTCGCCAAGCTGAACGTCGACGAGAACCCCGACATCGCCATGCGGTTCAACGTCATGAGCATCCCCACCCTGCTCGTGTTCCACCAGGGTGAGGTGCGCAAGCGCCTGGTGGGCGCCAAGGGCAAGGGCCAACTCCTCCAGGAGCTCAGCGAATTCCTGCCTACTTCCCGCTGACACCCGGTCAGCGCGGCGAGGCCATACGCGATCTGCAACGCCGCCTCGGTGCCGCCGGGTTCCCACCCGCCACGGGCGCCGAGGCGGGCTGCTTCTGCGCGTCCACCCAGGCGGCCGTGCTGGCATTCCAGACCGCCCGCGGCCTGCGGGGCGACGGCGTCTGCGACGAGAACACCTGGACGGCGCTGGTGGAGGCGTCGTGGAAGTTCGGTGATCGCTCGCTGTTCCTCACCTCGCCGAACCTACGCGGCGACGACGTGGCCGAACTGCAGTCCCGTTTGGCGCGCCTAGGGTTCGACTGCGGCCGGGTGGACGGCATCCTCGGGCCGCGCACGGCGAAGGCGTTGGAAGACTTCCAGTCCAACTGCGGGGTGACGGCCGATGCCGTCTGCGGCGGCGAAACGGTGAAGGCCATCGTCCGCGTCAGCGGCCAGACCGGCACAGGGCCAGGCGTCGCCACTGTGCGCGAGCGCGAACGGCTGCGCCGCGGGCTGGGCTCGCTGGCCAACTGCAAGGTGGTACTGGGCCAGTTCGGCGGGCTCAGCGCGCTCACCCGCTCGCTGGCGCGCGAACTGCGCCATCGTGGGGCGACGGTGATGCCACTCGACGAGCCGGATGCCGTCGCCCAGGCGATTGCGGCCAACCACTTCGGAGCCGACGTCTACTTGGGCTTCGAGAGCCACGCCGAGGCCACCTGTGTCGCCCACTTCTACCAGGTGCCCAGCTTCGAGTCGGTGGGTGGCCGCACCCTGGCCGAGCTGTTGGCCCACGAGCTGGCAGGCGAGCTCTGCGAGGCGTTCGGAGACGCCAGCAGTGCTGGTGCCGCGGCTGGCGTCCGCGGGCCGGTGCCGTCGGTGCAGGGCATGCGACTGCCGGTGTTGCGGGAAACCCGCATGCCGGCGGTCGTGCTGGCCGTCGGGCCGGTGCGGGTGGCCACCGATGCCTCCCCGCAGCTGGCGGCAGCGGTGCTGCGAGCCCTCGAGCTGTGGATCTTACGAGCAGGCTGAGACTTTATCCACAGGTTTGTCCCCGGGTGTGCGTAACCCTCATGGAGAGCTTCGCGACGGTAACTTCGCGTAGAGTGGGAACGGGTTAGTCGTCACTACTCTGAGTGGTCATTCGGTGATAGATGCGCTCCAGGTCCTCAAGATCCGCGAATTCAATCACTACCTTGCCTTTGTTCGTCCCCATGCTGACGCTGACACGTGTGGACAAATAGTCAGCCAACAGCTCCTCGAGCTCCAGCAGGCCGGGCGGGCGCAAGCGTGTCGCCCCGGTGAGGCCGGCCCCGTCGCCCACCTGCGTCGGCGCCTCCGCGTCGGCAGCGGCGCTGCCAGTGCCGGCCGTACCACGGTCGCGCACCGCTTCTTCCAGCATGCGCACCGACCAACCCTCCGCAGCGCAGCGGCGTGCGAGTTGCTCTTGGAACGCCCGATCGGGCGTGGCAAGCAGCGCTTTGGCGTGCCCGGCCGACAGGCGGCCGTCAGCCAGCAGGTGTTGGATAGCTGCCGGCAGTGACAGCAGGCGCAGCATGTTGCTGACCGCCGAACGGCTCTTGCCGACGCGTGAGGCGATCTGCTCGTGGGTGAGCGAGAAGTCTTCGATCAACTGCTGGTAGGCCGACGCCTCTTCCAACGGGGTCAGGTCTTGCCGGTGAAGGTTCTCCACCAACGCACGCTCGACCGAGCCGAGGTCGTCGGTGAGGCGCACGATCGCGGGCACTACGGCCAAACCCGCCCGGCGGGCCGCACGCCAGCGGCGCTCGCCGGCGATCAGCTCGTACGAGCCATCGCCCACCGGGCGCACCAGGATCGGCTGCAACACGCCGATCTCGCGCACCGACGCCGCCAGCTCGGTCAGCGTCTCTTCGTCGAAGTGCACGCGTGGCTGATGGGGGTTGGGCACGATGCTGCCGACGGGCAGTTCTTCCAGGCGCGGCTGGTCGCCCGTCACCACCGCCGTTGCATCGGCAGGAATGAGGGCGCCAAGCCCTTTACCGAGTCCGCTGAGCCGGGCCACCGCTGACCTCCTTCGCCACCCCGCGGTACGCCGTGGCGCCGCGAGACGTGGAATCGAACGTGATGATCGGCTGCCCGAACGACGGTGCCTCGGACAGGCGCACCGTGCGCGGCACCACCGAACGACAGACCTTGTCGCCGAAGTGCTCGCGCACTTCCTTGACCACCTGATCGGCCAGCTTGGTACGAGCGTCGTACATCACGCAGACGATCGTGCTGACTTCGAGCTGCGGGTTGAGGTTGCGCTTCACCAGATCGACGTTGCGCAGGAGCTGCCCCAGACCCTCGAGGGCGTAGTACTCGCACTGGATCGGCACCAACACTTCAGCGGCCGCATTGAGACCGTTGACCGTCAACAGGCCCAGCGACGGGGGACAGTCGATGAGGATGTAGTCGTAGTCGGACAGCACGCCCTGGATGGCACGGCGCAGCCGGTTCTCACGACTGAAGGCCGGCACCAACTCGATTTCGGCACCCGCCAGGTCGAGGCTGGCCGGGGCGACGAACAGGTTCTTCACCGACGTTGGCTCGACGCAGTTCTCCAGCGGGGTCTCGTGCATGATCACGTGGTACATCGAGGTCTCCAGACCTCGGTTGTCGATGCCGAGACCCGTGGAGGCGTTGCCTTGCGGGTCCAGATCGACGATGAGGGTGCGATAGCCCAGCTCTGCCAAGCAGGCACCGAGGTTGATCGTCGTGGTGGTCTTCCCGACGCCGCCCTTCTGGTTGGCGATGGCGATCACACGAGGTAGCGGTCGGCTACCCGCACTGACTGAGGTCATCAGGCAACAACTCCTGCACGCTCATGCCCCGGAGCAGCGCTCGGCGAGGCGGACGAGTGCGAAGGATAGCGGAACAACGGTGCTGGTCGGCGGATGTGCGCGCAGCCCCCACCGCAGCCCTGCATATTCCACGTGGAACATCACCCGCACCACACGCCCGCGGGCCAAGTACCAGCGACGGCTCTTCATTGCCGCTGGCGCAGGGAACCCGGGTGGCGCCGACCGCGGCGGCGGGGGAGCGGCGGTCTCCCCCGGCAACCTGCCAGCGCTCGTGCTGCGGGTGTTCCACGTGGAACACCCGCAGGTGCGCCCCACTGCTCCCCCGTCGCCCCATCCGCTCCTTCGCTCAGCGCCCACATGTTCCACGTGGAACATCTCGCCCCCGCAGCACAGCGCCGCCCAAGGGCCGGCCGCTCGCTAACACCCATCAGACAGGGCGGTTGATGTTCCACGTGGAACATCACACCCGTCCTGCCGGCGCCTCGTCCCCCGACACCGGGCATTCGCAGCACAGCTGCCACCGGACCTCCTAGCGACGTTCGGACCAGCAACGTTCGCAACTACAGACGTTCGCAACTACAGACGTTCGGACCGGCGACGTTCGGACCAGGCACACATACGGGCTTACAGACGTTCGAACCGGCGAACGCCCTGCTCACGGCCCAGATCGCGCAGCCCGGAAGCCGCCAGCACGTGGGGAGTCCAACGGGTAGGGTCGTCGGTGGGCGGCTCACTGACCACCAGCACACCGCCTTGCACCAGCAGGCGGCCGGCCCACTTCGCGGTCACCGGCGGTGCGGCGAAGCTGCGGGCCGTCACCGCGTCGAACGATCGGGGGGCCTGCTCGGCCAGCACCCTGACATCGCCCGCCAGCACGGTGACCTGCGCCTCCATGTCGAGTGCCCGCACTGCACGCGACAGCAGGTCGGCACGGGAGTGCCGCCGCTCGACCAGCGTGATCGTCAGCAACGGACGGCGGGTGGCGATCACCAGGCCGGGCAATCCCCCGCCCGACCCGAGATCGGCCAACGTGCTCGCCGTCTCCGGCAACACCGCCACGAACTGCTCCGCGTGCACGATCGCTTGCACGAGGGAGGCCTCGCCGATCGCGCCACGCGCTTGTATGGCGGCCAGCACCGCCAACAGGCGCTGGTCGTCAGTCATTCGCCGGAGCGATGATGACCCGACGGTACGGGTCGTCCCCCTCCGAGCGGGTGGCAATGCCCTCAGCCGTGGACAGCGTGTCGTGAATGATCTTGCGGTCGGCAGACGACATCGGCTCCAGCACGCGGGCGACGCCCGAGGTACGCACCTCGTCGGCCATCTGCACGGCAAACTTGCCCAGCGCCTGGCGGCGGCGTTCGCGGTAGCCACCGACGTCGACCCGCAGGCGGGTGTCGTGGTCGCCGAGGCGACGCTGCGAGGCGACGCGCGCAAGATCTTGGACGGCCTGCAGCGTGGTGCCACGCGGGCCGACGAGCAGGCCGAGCTCCTGACCGTGCACCCGGACTTCCAGGTCGTCGCCGTCTTCCACCAGCTCGGAAGTACCGGTCAGGCCGAACGCGGCCACCAGCTCGGTGACGAACTTCTGGGCTTCCTCGCCCACTTGACGTGCATCCACGAGCTGCTCCTTGGGTTCGCCGTCAGCGGACGGGTTGTTGGTGGTCGTCGACTTCGGTGGGCGCGGCGCACGAGGTGCGCGCTCGCGTGGGGCGGGCTTGTCCGCGGCAGCAGCCGGCTTCGCCTGCTTGGGTGTGCGGGGGGCGCGCTCGCCGGCGGGGGATGCCTCCGACCGATCAGCCTTCTCGCCCTTCTCCGCCTTCTCGCCCTTCTCGCCCTTCTCGGTGCGCTTGCGATCGCGCCGTTCGACCTTCTGGCGGGCCTGGGTGGGCCGCACCCGAGCCCGCACGCGGGCCTCGCCGCGCACGCGACCGAACAGCCCCTGCTTGGGCTCTTCGAGCACTTCGAACTCTGCGTCCTCGGCGTGCACACCGAGCTGATCGAGGGCCTTCTCCTTCGCCTCGTCGACCGACTTACCTGTGGTTTCCACCCATTCCATGGTGCGTGACCTGCTACTTCTTCTTCGGAGGGCGGGTAGCACCAGACGGACGAGCGGCCTTGCCCGTAGGAGCAGGCTTCCCGGTGGTGCGCCCCGACGGCGGGGTTGGCTTGTTCTTCGGCGGGGTGACCCGCTTGCTGGTGGTACCGGTGGCGGGCTTCTGCTGCTCCTTGGCCGCAGCCAGATCGCGCTTGGCGTTGGCGAACATGCCGCCTCCGCCACCGTCTTTCTTGGCCAGTTCACGAGCGGCCTCGCCAGCGCGTTGCGCCTGGCGACCGAGCGATTCGTGGCCCTTGTAGAAGCGGTGGGTGATGTAGTAGTTCAGGCCGATGCGGAACACGGCTTGAGCCATGTAGTAGATCACCAGACCGGTGAGGTAGAAGCCCATGAACACGGCGAACACCACCGGCAGGTACTGCATCAGCTTCTGCTGCATCGGCGACACGGAGGGCGAGACGGCGGCGCGTGAGGCGACCATCCGCTGCTGCGCGAAGTACATCACGCCCAACAGCACCACCAGCAGCGCGTAGATCAGGCCCTTGCCGAACGACTCGCTGAACATCCCGTACGGGCGCTTGGACAGGTCGAGGCCCCAGGACAGCATCTCGCGCTTGTGATCGAGCGAGGTGAACAACTCGGTGCCCTTACCGAGGTACTGGGGAGCGAACGTCCCATCGGCGGCACGGTTGGTGAGCCCGCGCAGCACCTGGAACATGATGATGAACACCGGCATCTGCAGCAGCAGCGGCAGACAGGAGGCAAGCGGGTTGACCTTGTGCTCCTGGTAGAGCTTCATCATCTCTTCGTTGAGCTTCTGGCGGTCGCCGCGGTACTGGTTCTGCAGCTTGCGCATCTCCGGCTGCAGGCGCTGCATCTCCAGCATGCCCTTGGTGCTCTTCAGCACCAGCGGGGCGGTCAGCAGCATCACGACCATCGCGATCATCGAGATCGACAGGATGTAGTCGTGGGTGAGGCTGTAGAACCAGGCGAGCAGGCTGGCCGGGTATTCGAACAACTTGAGTGCAATCATGCGACGAGACCCTTGGGGTGAGCGGTGGAGTGGTCAGACCTCGCGGGGAGATCGCAACCGGGGGAGACGGCGGCCGGCACGGGATCCCATCCCGAGGGGCCGAACGGACGGCAGCGCAGCAACCGGCGCACGGTGAGCCGCAGGCCACGCCAGGTGCCGTGCACCTCCAGCGCTTCCAGGGCGTAACTGCTGCACGAGGGAGTGAACCGGCACGGTGACGGCCGGCCTTCCATCGCCTTCTGATAGGCGATGACCAAGCGCATCAGGCGCGAACGCGGCTGAGGATCTGCTGCAGATCGAACGCCAGTTCGGCGTACGACCGTGACGCGGCGGCCGGCTGGGCGCCGAACAGGTAGCTGCCCGGAGGCAGCGCCGCGTCGAGTGACGCTTGCTGCAGCATGGCCCGCAGCCGTCGGCGCACACGGTTGCGTACGACGGCGGGCCCGAGCGCGCGACCCAGGGCGTACGCCACACGCGGAGGTGTGACGGTGCCGGGAGGGTCGAGAACGTAGGTGCACCACAGCACTCCGGCCCGAGTGCGCCGTCCTTCGGACGTGAGGCGCGTGAACGCGCTGCGCTCTCGGATGCGCCAGATCAAGCCGACAGCTTGTGGCGGCCCTTGGCACGGCGCGCCTTCAAGACGTCGCGGCCTGCCCGGGTGCTCATGCGGTGACGGAAGCCGTGCTTCTTGGCACGACGACGGTTGGTGGGTTGGTAGGTGCGCTTCACGCAGCCCTCCTCGAGCCACACACAGGTGGCGGTCAGCAGTTCGAAAGTTGCCGTGGCGCGCCGCACTGCACCAGCCACGCCAATGGCCAGACGCCAAGACTAGGGGCACGCGCGCCGAAGTGGCAACCGGCGGCGGCGCACGCCCGGTGGTCCGCACGGCCGCGGGCGCGCCGCGGGCACCCCTGCGAGCAGCGGCGTTCCCATGCAGGCCGCGCGCCTGGTAGCGTGCGCCCTTCTCGCTGATGACTTGTCCACATGATGTGGACAATGATGTGGACAGTGACCGATCGATTGGAAGGAGGCGCTGATGAGCGACCACGAGCAGCTGTGGACAGCCGTTGCGCAGATCCTTCGCGCGCAGGTGTCGGAGGCCGTGTGGTTCTCGACGTTCCAGGATGTGATGGCCCTGGACAGCGATTCCTCGATGGTGCGCGTCAGCGCACCGAATGCGCATGCGCGCGACCGCATTCTGTCGCGGTACTTGCCACTGGTCAGGGATGCTCTCGAAGAAATCGGGGTGTCGCACGTGCAGTTCGTGGTGGAGGTGCAGGTCGCCGACACCGAGCCGCAGCCCGAATGGGCCCCCGAGCCGTCCGGCCGCGACGGTGGTCGCGAGGGGGGCCGCGACGGTGGCCGCGACGGCAGCGGCGCCCATGGCAGTCATGCCGGCCACAGCGGGTACAGCGACGAGGGCCGGTCCAGCAGCAGCAACGGCGGCGACACCGGTGGCATGAACCCGCGCTACACCTTCGAGACGTTCGTGAAGGGCGCCAGCAACCAGTTCGCACTCGCCGCCGCGTTGCGGGTGGCCGAGACACCGGGGCGCAGCTACAACCCGCTGTTCATCTACGGCTCGGCCGGCTTGGGCAAGACCCACCTGCTGCACGCCATCGGCCACTACGTGCACAACCACTACCAGCACGATGTGGTGCGCTACGTCAGCACCGAGACGTTCCTCAACGAGTACGTCGATGCCATCCGCACCAACACCACCGCCAACTTCAAACGCCGCTACCGCGACATCGACGTGCTGCTGATCGACGACATCCAGTTCATGGAAGGCAAAGAGGGGCTCCAGGAGGAGTTCTTCCACACGTTCAACTCGTTGCACGGCGCGAACAAGCAGATCGTCATCAGCTCCGACCGCATGCCCGACGCCATCCCCACGCTGGAGGAACGGCTGCGCGGCCGGTTCAAGTGGGGCCTGATCACCGACATCCAGCCGCCAGACCTGGAGACTCGGCTGGCCATCTTGCGCAACAAGGCCGAGCGCGACCACAGCCCCGTTCCCAACGACACGCTGGAGTTCATCGCCTCGCGCATCACCACCAACATCCGTGAGCTGGAGGGTGCCCTCATCCGGGTCACCGCCTACGCCAGCCTCAACGCCGTCCCGATCAGCACGCACATGGCCGAAGGACTGCTGGGCGATCTGCTCACCGGCTCGTACGTCAAGCCGCGCACCGACGAGGAGCTGCTCAACGAGATCGCGGTCATCCTCGGTTACAGCGTCGAGTCGCTGCGCGGCAAGAGCCGGCAGCGCCCGCTGGTCACCGCCCGGCAGACCGCGATGTACGTGTTCCGCGAGCTCACCGATCTGTCGTACCCCGCCATCGCCCGCCTGTTCGGTGGCCGCGACCACACCACCGTCATCCACGCGGTCGACAAGATCCAGCGGCTGATGAAGGAACGCAAGCAGATCTACGATCAGGTCACCGACCTCGTGCAACGGCTGAAGAAGGGCTGAGCGACGATGCTGACGCACACATTCAGCCCGCGCGGCCCTGTGCACGGCCTGTGGAGCACGGCGCGCAGAACCGGGGACAACTCGAAGTTGTCCCCCGAACTACACGCAGGTGGTTCCCTGTCTGTGCGCGCGTGGGGAAACCGGTGTGCACACGCATCCACCGCCTACGCTGGGCAAACACCGGGTTGTGCACAATCCACAGCCCTTATTACCTCTATTACCTTTGTACATCACCCCATGACGCGAAAGGGAACGCTGTGAAGTTCCGTTGTGAACGTGAAGCGCTGGCCGAAGCCCTCGCCACCGCTGGCCGTGCCGCCACTGGCCGCACCGGCGCACTCCCCGTGCTGTCGGGGCTGCGCCTCGAGCTCACCGGCAACCAGCTGTCGGTCACCGGTACCGACCTGGATCTCACGATCCAGCTGTCGATCGAGGTGGGCGGCGATGGCGACGGTGGGGTCGTGCTGCCGGCCCGCCTGGCCGCCGACATCGTGCGGTCGCTGGGCGCGGGCAAGGTGGATGTCGTCGCCGAGGGCGACGAGGTCAGCATCAGCAACGGCCGCTCGCACTTCACGGTGCGCCCGCTGAGCTTCGACGACTACCCGAAGTTGGCGTCGCCGGTGAACTCGTCGGTCGTGCTGCCGGCCAGCCAGTTCGGCGATGCCCTGCGCCAGGTGGTCCGTGCCGCCAGCAACGACGAGGCCAGGCCCATCCTCACCGGCGTGATGATGACCGCCGAGGGCGATGGCCTGCGCATGGTGGCCACCGACAGCTACCGGTTGGCCGTGCGCGACCTTGCCGGGCAGCAGGTGCTGGCCGCTGACCAGAAGGTGCTGGTACCCGGCCGCGCGCTGAACGAACTGCAGCGGCTGGTGGGTGGTGGCGAGGAGGTCACCATGCGTCTCGGCGATCGCGATGCCACCTTCGAGGTGGGCACCACGCGGCTCACCACGCGGCTGATCGAGGGCGAGTTCCCCAACTACCGCCAACTGATCCCGGCCAGCCACCCCAACGCACTGACGGTCGAGCGCGAGCCGCTGCTGGAGGCGATCAGGCGTGTGAAGATCCTGGCGAAAGACGCGACACCGGTGCGCCTGCAGATGGGTGGCGACACCCTGCGGCTGACAGCGATCACGCAAGACGTGGGCAACGCGTCGGAAGAGCTCGACGCCACATACGTCGGAACGGAGCTGACCGTCGCGTTCAACCCCGACTACCTCGCCGCCGGCGTGGAAGCCTGCATCGGCGAGTCGGTCACGCTGTCCACGCTGGACGCGCTGAAGCCGGCTGTGGTGCGCGGCGTCGGTCTCGACGACTACCTGTACCTGCTGATGCCGGTGCGGGTGCCCTGAGCCCGTAGGCGCGCGATGCAGGTAGCCGTTCGCAGGATGCGCGCCGACGAGTGGGAAGCCGCGCGTGCGGCGTGCATCGACGCCTTCGACGAGCCCGGCATCCCGGAGCTGCTCGACATCTTGCACTCGTCATGGGGCTGGGACGACGAGCTGGCCTTCGTCGCTGCGCGGGGCGACGAGGTCGTCGCGTTGGTGCTGTTCACTCCGTGCTTCGTCGATGCCCCCGATCGAGTGGTGCCGGTGCTGGTGCTCAGCCCGGTGGGGGTGTGCCGGCGCCTGCAGAGGCAGGGAGTGGGCGATGCGCTGGTGCGCTTCGCGCTGGCCGAACTGGAGCGCACCCGGCCCGAGCCGGCGGTGTTCCTGGAAGGCATCCCGTCGTACTACCCGAGGTTCGGGTTCCGGCCGGGTGCCGAGCTGGGCTTCGCGCCACCGTCGCCGCGCATTCCTGCCGCTGCGTTCATGGTCTATCCACTGCCCGCGTACGACGCGTCCGTGCGGGGCAACCTGGTCTACGCCGACGCGTTCTGGCGCGCCGACGCGGTGGGTTTGCGCGAATGATCGTCACCCGCCTGGAGCTGGTCGACTTCCGCAACTACAGCGAGGCGT
Organism: Actinomycetota bacterium; assembly: GCA_030645675.1. Lineage (GTDB taxonomy): Bacteria > Actinomycetota > Acidimicrobiia > Acidimicrobiales > Ilumatobacteraceae > UBA668. The sequence goes on from JAUSLQ010000030.1 coordinate 26,221, forward strand.
CGTTCGAGTTCCACCCCGGCATCACGGCGGTCGTCGGGCTGAACGGGCAGGGCAAGACCAACCTTGCGGAGGCCCTGGCCTACCTGGCCTCGCTGGACAGCTTCCGCGGCGCGCCTGGCGACGCGCTGATCCGCGTGGGTGCCGAGACTGCGGTGGTGCGGGCCACCGTGCTGCACCCCGACGGCCGCGAGGTGCTGGTGGAGCTGGAGCTCAGCCGCCACGGCCGCAACCGGGTGCACGTCAACAAGCAGAAGCTGGGCCGCTCGCGCGAGCTGCTGGGCGTGATGCGGGTGACCGTGTTCTCGCCCGACGATCTATCGTTGGTGAAGGGCGGGCCGCAGGAACGGCGCCGTTTCATGGATGACACGCTGGTCTCGCTGGCGCTGAAGTACGACGCGCTGCGGCTGGAGCTGGACCGCATCGTCAAGCAGCGCAACGTGCTGCTGAAGCAGGCCGGGGGCCGGCTGAACGAGGAGAGCGAGCTGACGCTCGACGTGTGGGACGCCAAGCTGGCGCAGGTGGGCGACCAGTTCGGGCACGCGCGGGCGGTCCTGATCGCGCGGCTGACGCCGATGGTCTCCGAGGCCTACGAGCAGCTGGCCGACCGACCGAGCGCGGTCGAGCTGCGCTACGAGCCGGCGTGGCGGCAGCGTGGCCTGGTCGCCGCGTTGGCAGAGAGCCGGACCGACGATGTGCGCCGCGGCGTCAGCATGGTGGGCCCGCACCGCGACGACGTGGAGCTGTCCATCGGCGGCCTACCCGCGCGCACGCACGCCTCGCAGGGCGAGCAGCGCACGATGGCTCTCGCGCTGCGCCTGGCTGCGCACCGGATGGTGGCCGAGAAGGCGGGCAGCACGCCGGTGCTGGTGCTGGACGACGTGCTCAGCGAGCTGGATCCGCGGCGCTGCGCGGCGCTGCTGACCCACCTCCCCCCTGGCCAGGTGGTGCTGACCACCGCCGGCGCGCTGCCCGAAGCCGCCCACCCGGATGCAATCGTGCGCATCGAATCCGGCGTGGTGATGGCACAGTGACGGTGTGAACGTGACGCGCCCGCTCCCATCGACCGCCGCACGCGGCGTGGGGGCGCGCCGGCGATGAGGAGCGACGAGCCGATCCGGCTGGGCGACAGCCTGCAGCGGGTGGTTCGTTCGCTGCGGCCGGAGGCGGGGCCGGCCGCAGCCCCGGCGACGGCGACGGCGATGGGCGGCGTGTTCGGCAAGTGGGACGAAGCGGTCGGTGCGGCCGTGGCGCAGCACGTGCAGCCGGTGAAGCTGGACGGCACCACCCTGGTGGTGAAGGTCGACGCCCCGGACTGGGCGACACAGCTGAAGTTCCTGGAAGGCACGTTGCGGGCGCGCTTGCTGGAAGTGGCGGGGGCGACGATCGAGCGCATCGAGGTGCGCGTCGGCCGCTGACCTCGCCGTCGCGGCGCTGCGCCTGTGTGTGGGGCGCCGTGTGCGGAGTGCTGTGTGGCTGGGCTGTTCGGCTGCGGTGAAGTGATGGTGTGCCGGCTGTAATCGGCGGGCGGTTGCGGTGTCTTGCGGTCTGTCATTCACCGACCACAAGGAGCAATCACATGAACGACATCACCTCTGACAACGGTGGCCAGCCGGCCTCCCCGAGCGAGACCATGAAGGCCAGCATCGAGCGTGTGCTCGCCGAGCGGGCCAGCCAGGACCAAGGCTTCATCACCGAGCTGATGCTGCACCCGGACGCGATCATCAAGCCGCTGATCTCTCAGTCGCTGGGCGACGACGGCGAGGTGAACCTGGCCGCGGTGTCGACCGCGGTTCACATCGAGACCGACCGCAACCTCCACTTCGTGGTCAGCGTGGCCGGTGGCGACGTGCAGGGCTACGCGATGAGCCTGGCCAACAGCCTGAACAGCTTCGGCAGCGAACTGGCGGGCGGCGACGTGCTGTCGGCGCGCAAGACGCGGCGCAAGTGCGACGTGGAGGTCACGCCGAACTGCACCAACCCTGATGCCGGCTGCCCCACCGTTTACGACGGCACCCGCGTCGACTGCCCCGTCGGCTCTCCGACCTGGCCGTGACGATGAGCGGCGAGCACGCGTCGTGGATCATCCGCGCCGCCTCGTTGGCCGAGCGGCGGGCAGCCCTCGCCGCCGGCGGCGAGG
>JAUSLQ010000032.1 GCA_030645675.1 Actinomycetota bacterium
GCCGCCACCCTGCTGGTGCTGGCTGGATGCAGTTCCGACGGCCCGGCGGCCACGCCGACCACGGTCGACAGCGGGTTCACCACCGGCAACACGCTGTTCACCCCCGAGAAGGTGATCGACCTGCAGGCGCGCTGCATCTACCTGGCGGACCAGGAGGCGTGCGACACGCTGGAGCAGGGCCTCGGGTTGGGCCCCGACGGCAACTACGGCCTGGGCAACTCGCTCACCCAGGCGCCCGACGAAGCTGCTTCGCAGGCCTGCGTGGACGGTGATCCGTTGTACTGCCTGGAGATCAGCAGCAGGTACCCCGCTGCCGAGGGCGACGAGGCGGCCGCCGGCACCTTCGTCACCGGCATCTCCACCAACGATGCGGCCATGGCGGCGCCCGCGGCCGCGCCCTACGTGCTCGGCCAGTTCGGGGCGTTCCAGGGCGCCGGCAGCTTCGAGGCAGCCGACTACCTGTACGACCCCGCCACCGGCCTGCTGCAGTTCGACCTGCAGTCGCCCGCCTACGCGATCTGCCACGTGGGTCAGGGCCTGGTGCGCACCTGCACCGTCTACACCTCCTGACACCCGCCGCCTGGGGTGGTGTGAACGCCGACCTGGGTGATGGCTGGGTCGGCCGCGGGCTCGTCGGGGGTGGGGTGCGGGCGTCGCCCGTCTTGCCTGTGGCGCAATGCACTGCCACAATGCGCAAATGCCGGCAACCCCCGAGGCGATCGACTCCGCTCCGGAGACCGACCGCGGGTTGCGGCTGGTTGGCATCGTCGCCGCCCATCCTCATGGCATCACGCTGGCCGACGCCGCCCGCGCCGCCGGGCTGTCGGCCAGCACGGCGCTGCGCCGCCTGAGGTCCCTGGCCGTGGCCGGCTTCGCCGTGCACCGCGACGACGGCCGCTGGGCGCCGGGTCCCGAACTGCTGCGCATCGCCCGCCAACTGGCGGCCAGTGTCACGCTGGCCGAGCTGGCCCAGCCGGTGCTCGTGGCGCTGGCGGGCACCACGGGCGAGTCCGCGTACCTGGCCGAGCCGGTCGACGACCGCGACGCGGTGTACGTGGCCATGGAGCCCGGCCGCTACGCGGTGCGCCACGTCGGCTGGCTGGGCCGCACTGTGCCGCGCCAGGGGACGGCGCTGGGTGCAGCCCTGGCCGGATCGGTGGATGCCGACGGCGCCGCTCAGCGCGACGGCGGGGCCGAGGAAGGCGTCACCGCCATCTCGGCGCCGGTGCGCGATCGCAGCGGCGCGATCGTGGCCGCGGTCAGCATCGTCGGCCCCACGTTCCGGCTGGCCGGGCGTGCCCTGGCAGCCCACCGTGCCGAGGTGGTGCAGGCAGCCGTCCAGTTGGGCAACCCGCACGTCCACTGAGCGGCACCCGAAGCCGGCGCACGAGGGCGGCACCTGAAGGCGGGGCACGCGAGGTGTTGGGTGGCGGCAGCTGGGTAGGGTTGCCGGATGAGTCTCGACGGCAAGGTCGCCGCCCTGGAAGCCGAGCTGCAGCGATTGGGTCGCGTGGTGGTGGCGTTCAGTGGCGGGGCCGATTCGGCCTTCCTGGCTGCCGTCGCCCACCGCACGCTGGGCGCTCCCGCCGTGCACGCGGTCACCGCTGTCTCGCCGTCGCTGGCCGGCGACGAGGAAGCCGACTGCCGCTCCTTGGCCGGCGAGTGGGGCCTGCGCTGGACACCTGTGGTCACCCACGAGATGGAGCGCGCCGCCTACCGCCTGAACGACACCGACCGCTGCTTCCACTGCAAGGCCGAGCTGATGGACGTGGTCGGCCCCATCGCGCAGGCGGAACAGGCCACGGTCGTGCTGGGGGTGAACCTCGACGATCTCGGCGACCACCGCCCTGGCCAGAAGGCTGCGCAGGAGGGTGGCGCGCAGTTCCCGCTGGTGGTGGCAGGGTTCAGCAAGGCCGATGTGCGCGCCGCGTCGCGCCGCATGGGGCTGCGCACGTGGAGCAAGCCGGCGATGGCCTGCCTGGCCAGCCGCATCCCGTACGGCACGGAGGTGTCGGTGGGCCTGCTCAGCCAGGTGGACCGTGCGGAGGCCGCGCTGCGCCGGTTGGGCTTCGGCCAGCTGCGCGTACGGCACTACGGCGACACCGCCAGGCTGGAAGTGCCCATCGCCGACATGGCGGACGTGCTGGCGCGCCGCGAGCAGGTGGTGCTGGCCGTACGCGACCAGGGCTATGCCTACGTCACGCTCGACCTGGAGGGCTTCCGTTCGGGCAACCTCAACGGCACTCTGCTGCGGTAGGCCCGCCGCTGCCGTCGGCGGAGAGGCCGCGGTTCGATCGGGCCGCCCGCCAGCCCGCCGAATAGGGTGAGGGTCATGAAGCTCTCGATGATGATCAACTACGCCGGCGGGTTCAAGGAATCGGCCCAGCGTGTGGTGGAACTGGAGAAGGCCGGCCTCGACCAGGTGTGGGTTGCCGAGGCCTACAGCTACGACGCCATCAGCCAGATCGGCTACCTCGCCGCGATCACCGATCGCGTGGAGATCGGCACCGGCATCGTCAACATCTACTCGCGCACGGCGGCGCTGATGGCGATGACTGCCGCCGGCTGCGACTACGTCAGCGACGGCCGGTTCATCCTCGGCCTCGGTGCCAGTGGCCCGCAGGTGATCGAGGGCTTCCACGGCGTGCCGTACGAAAAGCCGATGCAGCGCACCAAGGAGTACATCGAGGCATGCCGCATGATCTGGCGGCGCGAGCAGCCGTTCAACTTCCAGGGGCAGACGTTCCAGGCGCCGCTGCCCCCCGGCGTGGGTACGGGCATGGGCAAGCCGCTGAAGCTGATCAACCACCCCGTGCGCGCCGACATCCCGATCTGGTGGGCCAGCCTGAAGGACAAGAGCGTCGAAGCCACCGCCGAGCTGGCCGACGGCTGGCTGCCCATCATGTTCATCCCGGAGAAGTACCACAGCGTGTGGGGCCCGCAGCTGAAGGCCGGCCTGGCCAAGCGCGACCCGGCACGCAAGCGCCTCGACATCTCGGCCGGCGGCATGCTGGCCATCGACGAGTCGCTCACCGGCGACGCGCAGAAGGCCGTGCTGGACTTCGCCCGCCCGAACATGGCGCTGTACGTCGGTGGCATGGGTGCCCGTGGCAAGAACTTCTACAACGACATCTGCCGCGCCTACGGCTACGAGCGGGAGGCCGACGAAGTGCAAGACCTGTACCTCGACGGCAAGAAGGCCGAAGCGGCCGCCGCCATCCCCGGCGAATGGCTGGAGCTGGCCAACCTGGTGGGTCCGAGCGGCTACATCAAGGAGCGCATCGCGGCCTACAAGGAGGCCGGTGTCACGGTGCTGTCGGTGAACCCCGTCGGCCCCAACCCGGTGCAGCAGATCGAGCAGCTGCGCTCGATCGTCGACGCCTGAGCCGGCCCGTCAGCTTCAACCGGTCAGCGTCCACAACCGAACGGGCTCGCTGAAGCCCTTCAACCGCCGCCGCCCGGCGGGTTCGAAGACGCGCGCGGGCACGCTCTGGGCAATGGCGTCGTTCACCAGCACTTCGCCCGGGATGGCGATGTCGGCGATGCGCGAGGCCAGGTTGACGACCGGGCCGTAGAGGTCGCCGCCGCTGGCGATGACCGGCCCGTACGCCAGGCCGCCACGGGCGCTGGTGCCTTCGGGAGCGGCGGCGGTGAGGGCCAGCGCGATGGCGCACACCGCCGAGGCGTCGACGGCGGAGAACATCACCTCGTCGCCGATCAGCTTCACCACCCGGCCGTCGTGCTGGTGCACCACTCGGTGAGCGCGGTCCTCGAACTGCACGATCAGGTCGCGTAGCGCAGCGGGAGCCAGGCCGCTGGACCGCTCGGTGAAGCCACTGAGGTCGACGAAGCCGACCGCCAGCGGCACGGTCTCGTAGTCCTCGCTGTCGCGGCGGGCGCGCCGGGTGCGGTAGGTGGAGAACTCGAGGTGGGCGAGGAACATGGGAGCGAACACGCCCGTCGCCGCCCGTGCCAGCTGGATGCCGGCGAGGTTCAGCTGTGCCATCTCCAGGTCGAAGGTGGGCCCGTTGGCCTTCAGCGGTGCCTCCACGTCGCGCAGGAACATCTCGCCGGCCGCGTCAGCGACGCGCCGCAGCGACGCGCCCATCACCGTGGCCAGCCGGAGCAGCTCGTCGCGGCTGAAGAACCCGTCGGCCTCGTGGAACAGCCGCAGCATCTGCACGTCGTCGTCGGTCAGTTCGGCGTCGTCGTCGGCCACCGGTGGCAGGCCGGCCGCCTGGCGCACGTCGTGCACCAGGGCGAGGTCCATGTCCACCATCCGGGCCACGTCGCGCGGCGAGCGCCTGGGGCCCGGGCGCAGGCTCAGGTCGCCGACGAGCGCGTTCAGCTGGCCGTCGGCGCAGGCCTGCTGCATCTGGGGAATCGTCACCCCGTGGCCGGAGATCCAGCGCAGCAGCGCCAGCCGCCCCGGTGCGCCCGGGTCGTGGGGGTCGTACAGGCCGGCCGCACGCCACTGCTCCAGCGGGTCGTCGGGCGCGGCGGGCGCGGCGGGCGGGCTCACGCGTCGCACGTTAGCCCGCTCCCCATGAGGCGTGGCCCGGCACCTGGTGGCCCATGCCGGGCCCATGCCGGGCACCTCCCGGGCACCTCCCGGGCAGCGGGCCCGGTGTGCGGGCCGAGACACGTGCACGAGTCGCCCGCACGCAGTACCGTGCGCGCCATGGCCCACGTACTGATCACCGGGTGCAGCAGCGGGTTCGGCGAGCTGGCGGCGCTGACCTTCGCCGAGCACGGCCACCACGTGATCGCCACTATGCGCACGCCCGGGAAGTCGGCCGCGTTGGCCGCTCGCGACGACATCGACCAGCTGGTGCTCGACGTGTGCAGCACCGAGAGCGTCACCACTGCTGTGCACGCGGCCATCGACCTCATCGGTCACCTCGACATCGTCGTCAACAACGCCGGCATCGAGGTGTTCGGGGCCGTGCACCTGTTGTCCGACGACGAGGTGGCTCGCCAGTTCGACACCAACGTCACCGGCGTGGTGCGCGTGGCGCGGGCCGTCGTGCCGCACATGGTCGCCAACGGCGGCGGCACCATCGTCAACGTCGGCTCGGTGGCCGGCATCGTCGGGGCTCCGTACGGCGGTATCTACGCGGCCAGCAAACACGCGCTGGAGGCGCTGACGGAGGCCATGCACTTCGAGCTGGCGCAGCAGGGCATCCGCGTGCGGGTGGTGCAGCCCGGCCAGTTCGCCACCAACCTCGGCAGCAACGGCATCGTCGCCGCGGCGATGGCCGCGCACACGCCCGAGCACGAGCGCTGGCAGCGGTTCCGCGTTGCCCAGCGCACCCTGGTGAACGGCGAGCCGGCCGACCCGCAGCTGGTGGCCGACGCGATCTACCGGGCGGCCACCGAAGTGCCCGGCACGTTGCGCTACCCGGTGGGCGACGACGCGGCGCTGATCATCGGTACCAAGGCGGCGATGAGCTTCGAGCAGTTCGACGCCACGATGCGGACGGCGCTGAACTGGCACGAGTGAGCCCGGACCCTGAGCCCTGAGCGGTTTGTGCGCGCTGTGTTGCGCCCAGCGCTACGTAGCGCACAACCTCGCCGGCCGTGCGTTTCCCGCGACATGCGAGCACCCGTCGACGGTGCTCCCGTGAGCGGCTACGGTGTGCCCACTCATCGCTGGGGAGGGGAACGATCGGCGTGGCGCTGCTCGAGGTGGAAGACGTGACGGTGCGCTTCGGCGGCATCATCGCGCTCAATGGGTTGTCGTTCGGCATCGAGGAAGGCCACATCTGCGGCCTCATCGGGCCGAACGGGGCCGGCAAGACCACGATGTTCAACGTGGTCAGCCGCATCTACCAGCCCACGTCGGGGTCGGTGCGGTTCCGTGGGCAGGAGCTGCTGGAGGTGCCCGCGCACGGCATCGCCAAGCTGGGCATCGCCCGCACGTTCCAGAACCTGGCGCTGTTCCCGTCGATGACGCTGCTCGAGAACGTGATGGTGGGAGCGCACAGCCAGGGCAGCATCGGCTTCGGCCGCGCCGTCAGCCGTGCCGGGGTGGCCGCCGACAACCGGCGCACCCGCGACTTCGCCGGCGACCTGCTGCACCAGCTCGGCCTCGGCGCCCACGCGTTTCGTGCCGCCGCCGGCTTGCCGTTCGGCACGCTGAAGCGGCTGGAGATCGCCCGTGCATTGGCCGCCAAGCCCAACTTCCTGCTGATGGACGAGCCCGCCAGCGGCCTCGCCCACGGAGAGGTCGACGAGCTGGGTGAAACGATCCAGCGCATCCGCGACGAGTTCGAGCTGACTGTCCTCATCGTCGAGCATCACATGTCGATGGTGATGAGCATCAGCGACCATGTGGTGGCCATGGAGTTCGGCCGCAAGATCGCCGCCGGCACCCCCGACGTGGTGCAGAACGACGAACGTGTCATCGAGGCATACCTGGGGACCACCGAATGACGCTGCTCAGCATCCAAGGGCTCACCGCCGGCTATGGCCAGGTCTCCGTCCTGCACGGAATCGACCTGGAGGTGAACGACGGCGAGATCGTGGTGATGCTCGGCGCCAACGGGGCCGGGAAGACCACCACGCTGCGCGCCATCAGCGGGCTCATCCCCCGCCAAGGAGTCATCCAGCTGGAGGGCCGCAACATCCAGAAGGCAGGGCCGGAGGTCATGGTGCGGGGTGGGGTCGCCCACGTGCCCCAGGGCCGCGGCACCTTCCCCGAGCTGTCGGTGGAAGACAACATGCACGCCGGCGCGTTCACCCGGCGCGGCGGCTCCTCGGAGGTGGCGTCCGACATCGCCAAGTGGTTCGAGGTGTTCCCCCGCTTGCAAGAGCGGCGCACCCAGCGGGCAGGCAGCCTCAGCGGCGGCGAGC